>NZ_JBIAYW010000003.1:0-115623 GCF_042898305.1 Dactylosporangium sp. NPDC000521 | reverse complement strand
CCGACTTCGCCGCCGCCGACTTCGCTGCCGGGGACTTCGTGGCCGGGGACTTCGCGGCAGTAGCCGTGGTGGCGGTGCCGGTGGCGGTAGCCTTGGAAGCGGCCGGGGTCGCCTTCGTCGCGGCGGCCCGCTTGGCGGCGGGGCGCGCCGCCTTCGTGGACCTCGGCGCAGCCGCAGCGGGCGTCGCCGCCGTGGAAACCTCGGACGTGGCCGACGGGGTGGTGGCGGTGGGCTGGGCCACCGCAGAGCTGGTCCCGCGCCGGCGGGGAGCAGCGGCGGCAACGGTCTTCGCGGCCCTGGCGGGGGTCGCGGACAGTGCAGCGTCCGCTGCGGGAGTTGTCGTGGCCGCGCTCGTTGCGGCCGATCTCGTGGTGGCCTTCTTAGCTGCGGCCATCGTGGTCCTCCTGGAGGAGTTCTCCCGCATCCTGCGGGATGTTCGCGGTTGGGTTGTGCGGATTGAGACGGGTCGGACCGAAGCCGGGTGCCGGGGCGGTTCGCGGTCGCCGCCGGCTCCGACGTGTTGCTAGTGCTTGCCTTCCCACCGTTCGTCCTCGGCGTCCCACGCATCGTTGCGTTGCCGGACTGTTTCCAGCGCCTGCTGCGCTTCTGACGCCGAATCATAGGGGCCGAGTCGATCCCTTCCGGGGCACATGTCGGCCTCGGACTCGACCCGTTGGTGGGAAAGGCACCAGTAGTACCGCTCAGCACCGCTGCTGCTCATGACATCACTGTGCACCGCAAATGAAACACGCGCCACCGAAACCGGCAAATAGCTGGTTGGGATTCCACAGTAGACGCAACCGGCCGACTCCGGGAGCGGACGCCCACAGAACGTCCGGAAGTCGACGCGAACCACCCATCGGGTTGCCGGAAGTCCTTGCGCGTCAACGATTCCGCAATAGGACCCGCGGCGGCGGAAGGCCCGCGACAGGCACCGACGAGCGCGGATGCCTGTGGTCACGATCACCCGAGGGTGAGCCGTTCGGTGGAGCGAGATTCGAGTCGGACGGGCGACCCTCCCACCATCGTTAGGAGGCGAACAGTCCACGGTGGACGCGGGGCCGCGGGGCCCCGATACTCGGTGCCGTGAACCTGAACGCAGCGGTCCTCGCGATCGGTGGCTCGGCCGCCCCCGGCGACGTCGTGAAGTCCCTGACGGGCGGGCGCCCCGCACTCGCCGCCGACGGGCACGCCCTCGTGCTCTACGACGACGCCGCGGCAGCGGCACGGGACGTCGCCGGCTACCTGCGGCCGCGCGCCATGACCATGGTCCGGTTCGGCCTGCACACCGGCGGGACAACTGATGGCGAAGAGCGACTGACCGGACCCGTGGTGGCCACCGCGACCCGCCTCGCCGACCTCGCCGGACCCGGGCGGCTGCGCGTCTCGGCCGACGCCGCCGGCATCCTCGGCGACACCGTGCCGCTGGACCCGGCCGGCGACGGCTCGTACGAGATGCGCAAACGCTGACGGGGTGGGGTTGCCCCGCGGTGCGGCCGCGGGCTGCTGGACAATCGAGGGGTGAGCCTCCATGCCGATGACCTGCCGGACGTCCTTGCCATCACGCCGCTGACCGCGCCGCCCGACGTGTCGCTGCGGCCACCGGGCTCCAAGAGCATCACCAACCGGGCGCTGATCTGCGCGGCGCTCGCGCCGGGGCGCAGCACGCTGACCGGGGTGCTGTTCGCCGACGACACGCACGCGATGCTCGGCGCCGTGCGGGCGCTCGGCGCGACGCTGACCGTCGACGAGGCCGCGCACACGGTCGTCGTCGACGGCGTCGACCCGCGTACGCAGACCACGTCGGCGAGCATCGACGCCCGCCAGTCGGGCACCACCGGCAGGTTCGTGGTGCCGGCGGCGGCGTTGCGCCCGGCGCGCAGCGTGGTGGACGGTGCCCCGCAGCTGCGGGCACGGCCGTTCGGCCCGCTGACCGACGCGCTGCGCGAGCTCGGCGCGACGGTGGAGGACCTTTCCGAGGCCGGGCCAGGGTTCCTGCCGGTCGCGGTGACGGGGCCGGTCGCCGGCGGGAAGGTCGCGGTGCCGGGCCACCTGTCGAGCCAGTTCCTGTCCGGGCTGCTGATGGCCGGTCCGCTGATGTCCGACGGGCTGTCGGTGGAGCTCACCTCGCCGCTGGTCTCGGTGCCCTACGTCGAGGCGACCACCGCCGTCATGGCCGCGTTCGGGGTCACCGTCGACGGCCTGCACGTGCGCCCGGGCGGGTACCGGGCGACGGACTATGCGATCGAGCCCGACGCGAGCGCCGCGTCCTACGTGCTCGCCGCCGCCGCGATCACCGGGGGCCGGGTCACCGTCGAGGGGCTCGGCACCAGCAGCCTGCAGGGCGACGTGCGCTTCGCGGACCTCCTGGAGCAGATGGGCGCGCGGGTCGAGCGGACCGCCGACCGGGTCACCGTCACGGGCACCGGCACGCTGCGCGGCATCGACGTCGACATGGCCGACATCTCCGACACCGCGCAGACCCTGGCGGCGGTCGCGGTGTTCGCCGACTCCCCCACGCGCGTGCGCGGCATCGGCTTCATCCGCAAGAAGGAGACCGACCGGATCGCCGCGGTCGTCACCGAGCTGCGCCGCGCCGGCATCGACGCGGTCGAGGACGAGGACGGCTTCACGGTCCACCCGGGGACGCCCGCGCCGACGGCGTTCCACACGTACGACGACCACCGGATGGCGATGAGCCTGGCGCTGCTCGGCCTGCGCGTGCCCGGCATCGAGATCCGCGACCCGCGCTGCGTGTCGAAGACGTACCCGACGTACTTCATCGACCTGGCGCGCCTGTGAGCGACCTTCTCCTCGCCCGGCGGGCCGCGCTCGCCGGGGCCGAGGTCGGCATGCGCTACTTCGCCGCCCTCGCCGAGCTGCCGAAGGAGGTCAAGGCCGACGGCAGCGTCGTCACCGAGGCCGACCGCGCCGTCGAGGCCGCGATCCGGGCCGTGCTCGCCGAGGCGCGCCCCGGCGACGCGGTCCTCGGCGAGGAGGGCGGGCTCACCGGCACCGGCGGCCGTCGCTGGATCATCGACCCGATCGACGGCACCGCGATGTTCGTCGCCGGCGACGACCGCTGGCTCGTGCTCGTCGCCCTGGAGGTGGACGGCGAGATCGTCGCGGGGGTCGCCGCCGTCCCGGCGCAGGGCACCATCTGGTGGGCCTCGCGTGGCGCGGGGGCGTTCCAGGGCCGCATCGGCGAGGACGAGGGCCGCCGCCTGCACGTGGCGCCCGCCGGCGCCGAGACGCCCGAGGGGGCGACGCTCGGCGTCATCCCCGACGACTACGTCTTCCGTCCCGACCGGGCGATGCTGGAGCCGCTGACCGCCGTGGCGCGCAAGGAGCCGTGGCCGGTGCACGCGGCGCTGCTCGTCGCCGACGGGCGGCTCGACCTGTGCGTGCAGACCCGGGGACAGATCTGGGACTTCGCGGCGACGTCGCTGATCGTACGAGAGGCCGGCGGGCGGTACAGCGGCCTCCACGGCCGGCCGGAACCCGGTCCCGGGCCGTCACTTTTCGCACGGAGCGCCACTTTGCACGCCGCTACCCTGAAGCTTTTCGACGGGTCTTGACACTCATCGATGCATTCGTCCAGCATTTCCGGCGGGGTCGTTCTCAATCACGCTTTGGAGTCGCTGTGCGCTGTGCCCGGGGGTTGCTGTCCGCTGCCGTTGTCCTCCTCGCGTTACTGGTGCCGGTGCCGGCGCACGCCGGGCCCGCCCCGGTCGCCGAGACGACGGCCGACGACGATCCCGCCACGCGAGGGTTGAAGCGCACGCCGCTGGACCTCGGCGGCGGGGTGCAGGCGAACGCCCTCGGGCCGGTCGGCATCCCGGGCGCCTCGATCTGCCAGCGGTTCTACATCTACAGCTACCGCGCGGCCCGCTACGTCTCGGAGGAGCAGGGGTACACCGGCAGCAGCCACAACATGCTGCGGGCCCGCGCCACGGCCGGCGCGCTGGGCACGTGGGAGCACTTCCGCCTCTGCGCCTACAACGGCAGGACCGACACCATCTACATCCAGGCCAGCTCCGGCTACCTCGTGACCGCCGAATACGGGTACAGCGGCAACCTCCGCGGCATGATGCGCGGGCGCGGCGAGTGGCCGGGCGTCTGGGAGATCTTCGAGGTGTGGTCCGACGCCGGCGTCTACTACCTGCGCAACCAGTCCACGAAGGGCTGGGTCAGCATCCGCGTCGACATGACCGGCAGCTACGTCAACATGGTCCGCGGCAACGGCACGAGCGCGGGCCCGTGGGAGCAGCTGGCGCTCACCTCGGTGGCGTGAGGCCGGGGAGCTCGCGGCCGGTCAGCTCGTTGGCCTCGCGCCACGCCTGCACCCACAGCGGCGTCATCCGGAAGTACACGTAGCCCTTCCCCGGCCGGAAGCCCGTCTTCTCGGCGAACGCGTCCTTCGTGCCGTCCGTCAGGTCACCGGCCGGCACGGTCTCCACGGCACACTCGATGAGCACCACGTCCCGCGTCGGCCCCACGCCGACGCGGGCCCGGCCGTTGGCCTTGAGGTTGCGCGCCGTCGGGTTGCCGGCCGCCGTGGAGAACAGCAGCGTCGCCCCGTCCCACAGGAACGACAGCGGCACCATGCACGGCTCCCCCTCCGCCGACGCCGTCGCCACCCACGCGTCGACGTCCTCCTCCAGCCGCCGCAACGTGTCCGCCACGCGCTGCTCGGTGCTCCGCGCCGCCGGTGCTGTCATCGCCGCTCCCCCTGCTGGTTCTCCGGTCCCCTCAGTATCCGCGGCACCTCAGCGCATCTGACACAGCACCTGTACGTCATGCAGTCCCTCCGGCGGGACAACGACGGGTGCCTTGGCGAAGCACCGGTCCACGCGGCCGTCCGAGTGCGAGAAACCGGGGTCTCCCGTGGCGGTGTACTGCCCCGGCGCGACCCTGATGCTGAACCGTCCGTCGGCCGTCGCGGTGGTGCTCGTGGTCGTGCCGTCGGCCGCGTCGAACCACACCGTCCCGGCGGTGGCGTGCGAACGCCCCGGCATCGGCCCGCCGACCATCAGCAGCGACCCGGTGACGACCGCTCGAGGCGCGGAAGCCGGCTGTTGCCGCTGCCTCCACAGCGTGGGTCCGACCGTCGCTCCCAGCGCCACCGCCACGACCACGCCCACGACGGCGAGGTGGCGCCGGTCCCGCCGCCGCCGCTGCCGCACCACCTCGTCGAACGCCGGCGGCTGCCCCGGCTCGTGCCGCTTCGCCTCCGCCGCCAGCAGGTCCCTGAGCTCAGACATTGGACTCTTCCTCTCTCAGCAGCCCCGCGAGCGCGCTCCGGGCCCGGCTCAACCGCGACTTCACCGTCCCGGGCGCGACGTCCAGCAGCTCGGCGATCTGCTCGACGCCGTACCCGAGCAGGTGGTGCATGACGACCACCTGCCGCTGCCCGACCGGCAGCCGCCGCAGCGCCGCCGTGAGATCCACCCGGTCCCCACCCGGCGTCGACGCGTCCGCCGGCGGCCCGTGCCGCAGCAGCGCCCGCAGCGCATTCCGCGCGTTGCGCCGCCGGTTCGCCACCAGCCTGATGGCCACGGTCCGCACCCACACCTCCGGCGACTCGAGCCGGGACACGTGCTCCCACCGCCCGAGCAGCCGCACGAACGCCTCCTGGACGCACTCCTCGGCCTCGGCCCTCCCACCGGCGACCAGCGCCACCACACCGACGAGCCTCGCGAAGCTGGCCGCGTACAGCTCGGACACCGCATCGCGACTGGTGGAACCGCGCCCATACTCCTGTCACCCCCGAGCCCACCGAACGGTTCCAGCCACACCCGACTTTTCCTCGCCGAGCTTCGACGCAGGCGCCTGGTTCGAGCCCCACGCAGACCTCGCCAGCCTCCGCAGCGCCACCGCGAGGACGACGAAAGCAGCACCGCATGGGGCGAGCGACGCGACCAGACGGGCCGGCGGCGATGGCGCGCGGGACGCGCAGGTCCTGCCGCGCGCTCAGCGCGCCGGCAGTGCGCCGCCGCGGCGGCGCATGGGGGTTCGGGTGGGAACCCCCGCCGGGGCCCCGCCGCGGAGCGGTGGGGGGTACAGACGGACGAGTCGACCTGTACGCCGGGTCTTGCCGGGCAACAACGCGCTGACCTGCGGATATGCACCCTACGCCTCTTCCTGGGACGTCGCCGGGACGCGGCCGGCCGCCTGGTACAGGTTGTCGATGACATTTCGTGCCCGCCGGTCGCTGGAAGGCATCAGGTGGGTGTAGACGCGCAGTGTGAAGGCCGGGTCGTTGTGGCCCAGGTACGCCGCGAGCGTCTTGATGCTCTCCCCGCCGTCGAGCAGCGCGGAGGCGTAGGAGTGCCGCAGGGCGTGCATGCCGGTCGCCCGGGTCGGTTCGATGCCCGCCGCGAGCAGCGCCAGGTGCCAGATCTCGTGGTTGAAGTGGCCTCGGTTGATCGCGTTGCGGCGGGTGGTAGTGAACACCAGCCGGACGGTGGTCGGGCTGCCGGTGATCGGGTGCTCCCACGGCAGGGAGACCGGGACCGGTGCGCAGAGGGTGAGGTGCGCCCGTGCTCGTCCGGTCATACCGTCGAGGCGATCCGATCCATCTACAGGTGGAACGGCGAGATCTTCGATAAGCATGAAGCCCGCGTTATGCTTCACACTCGGACGTCCCTCGTTCAGCACATCATCGACCGAACGAACCGTGAGCACCCGTACGAAGTGCCCTGTGTTGTCGCTACACCAATAGCGTTCAGAAATCCGGAATATTTACAATGGATACTCGACGAGACGAACGACGCCCACTGACGCCGAGCAGCGGATTCATCGCTGTTTCGCCTGCCGATCCGCGTTCTTTCGTTTTACGCCGCGCCGTCGCCCAGTTTGCCGGTCCCCAAGCGGCGCATTGTACCGATCCGCAAATGCGAGTCCAGGGGCATGTACCTGATAAAGCGGGCCATCCGACGGGAGGTCTGCGGGCAGGACGTCGTAGTCGGGGTGCAAGAAAACGTACTTGTAGGCGTTATGCACCAGGACTCGATTCACCGTCTCCGCCGTACTCGGGTCAGCGTCGATGACGGACCCTTCTGGCAAACGCCGCTCGGATGCCAGCACCAGCAGGTGACGGGGCGTTAGAGGCAACCACACCTCATCTGCATTAAGAAACCCGTACCCGCTAAACTTGCTGGGATTCGCTTTGTAGAGCGCAACCGGCTCATCACATGTGAGAAGAAGGGGATCTGCGAACTTCGCCAAATACCAGTGACGGCGAAGCAGCACTTTATAAATCTCCCAAGCATGAGAACCCATCATTCTGAGGTGCTCATTCGGGTCAGGAACGATCGTGTACTCATCCAGGTTTTCGACAAACTCCAAGGACTCTCGCACCACATCCGGCGTTGGCTCCACACCGTTGCGACGCAGTCTCTCGCGAATCGCTGTCTCGTCCATTCCCGCAAATTCGAACCGCGCCAAAAAGTCCGCATGCAGTTCAACAGACTTGCGTGACTTACGACCACGGACGTACTGAAATGCCATGAACGTGGCGACAGCGTGCTTGTCATCTGGCGGCGGCGGAAACACTCCGAAGACGGGATTGAGCAAGCGCCGCAGCGCATCGCTGGCCTCGTCCTCGACATATTGCAAGGCATGGTCGATGTGCCCGCTAAAATCGCCGTCCTTGTCGACTGCGGTGTAAAAGTCCCGTTCGGTACCTGCGTTCGTAATGTCGGTTGGAGGAGTTCTTTCCCAGTCAGGTTTGGTAACCATGACTATTTGTCGCTGCCTGCTGGACCAGCCTTCTAGGTAAAATCGCGGAACCAAGTGGTGGCGCCATCCGACACTGCCGTTCGGGTCCCCAGGAAGAGGCCACTCCTCGTTCATCATGCCGTTGACGCTCCGTCGCGATGCGAAGCCCGGACCGGTACCGGACTACTTCAACGGCGGATCCTACAGCGCGGGAGCGCACGTCTGATAGCGAATAATCGCCCTTTGCGCCCCAGGGATCTCAAGTAGGCACAAACAAATAGGCGCGACCACGTCGCAACGCACTGCCGAAAGAACGGCTGTCGGGCTCCAGTTGATCCGTTACGGATCAGCGTCAGATGATGCGTGACAGCTCCGGCTAGACGATCTTCGCTAGATTAGCGGCCTTCTGCGTTCGGGGCGAGAGACGACAGGCCGTGTTCGAGCCAGTTCGGCGGGATGCCGAGTGTCGTGGGATCGCTGATGTCGAGGTCGGTGATGGTCTGACCTTCGGGATCGAGGCTGGCTTCGCCGACGGTCTCGCCGGAGACTTCGAGCCAGATCATGAGGCTGCCTGAGCTGCCCGGCGGGGCGGTCAAGACGAACGTGCATCCGGGCTTGCAGTGGCAACGACCGTAGAAGTGTTGTGCTGGAAGTGCATCGGCGAGGTCGCTGTGACCCATCTCGCGGAGAACGGCAACGACCCGGGCGGTCGCGTCGGGAAACGCCGTGGCCATGGTCGGCCTCGGCGGTTCGGTGGGCCGGTTGGGTCCGGTCATGCAGGTCACGTTCTCACACCGGCGTCGGGGCGGCGGCGAGGTGACTCCGGTTTGCGGGCTTTGAATCGGGCGATCGGCTTGGTGGTGGTGCGCGCCACTTCACTGATCAGGCTGTTCTCGTCATAGACGCGGTAGGTGGTGTCGGCTGCTTCGACGGTGACGGTTCGGCCGGCGTGGCGGATACCGACATGGATCTTCTGACCGGCGATGACGAGGGTGCCGCGGCTGCTGATGCGCCGGTCGACCCGTAGCGGATCGGCCGATGGTGCCGGGGCTGGCCCGGCCGGGCGGGCGTCGCGGATACGAGCCATGTCGGTGGGCGTTAGCGGGTTGGGCAGGCTGCGCAACAGCACACCCTGGTCGGTGATCTGCATCAGGGCTTGGTCGAGGCGGACAGTGACGCGCCGCCCGGCGAAGTGGCTGCCGATCGGGTGTTGACGGCCGGCCAGGCTGATCAGGCCGGTGGCGTTGACCAGCCGGTCCACCTCCACTGCTGCACCACGCTGGACAGGTGCGGCCGGTAGCGCTGGTGGGCCAGCGGGTTGACCACCGTCGGCGAGCAGCTGCCGCAGGTGGGCGGGGGTCAGCCGGGACGGCACCGTCTTGAGCCTCACATCGTCCTTGAGCAGGTGCACGACGGTCGCGTCGGCCCACAGCATGATGGTGGTGCCGGCATAAGCGGGGCCGAGCCAGAACTGCTGGCCGCACACGCCGAGATTGCCCGAGGCCGGGACGACCCTGGTCAGCTGCACGGCCAGGTTGACCGGGTCGACACCGTTAGCCGACATGACCAGCGGCGGCACCGGCGAGGCCGAGGTCGCCGGCACGCTCGACATCACTGACGGCGCAGGCTCATCAGTGGATGCAGCGGCCAGCGATGCGGGAATGCGCAGTGGCAGCTCTGCCTGATCTGGGCGCGGGACGAACCGGTCAGCGGGAAACGCCATGCCCAACGCCTGGTGCGGCCGGTCGGTGTTGTACTCCTGGTAGAAGGCGTCGATCGCGGCCTGCGCCGCCTCCAGGCTCGGCCACACCGGCACGGCGTCGAGCAGTTCGCGTTGCAGGGTCTGGTGGAACCGCTGCACCTTGCCCGTCGTGGTGGGTGAGCGGGGCTTGGTGTTACGGGCGATAATGCCGTTCTCCCGGCAGATCCGCTCGAACAACACTTCACCCGGGCGAGGTTTGGTGAACCGGCCGGTGAACTGCTTGCCGTTATCGGTGAGCACCTCCTCCGGGATGCCGAAACGGCGCAACGCCGCCGCGAACGCCAGACACACCGCCCGGCCGGTGGCCCGGCGCACCACCGTGGCGATCACGCAGTAGCGGGAATGGTCATCCACCCCGGTGATCACCTTCGCCTCGCTGCCATCGGCCAGCATGATCCCGCCGACGATGCCCATCTGCCACAACTCCATCGGCCGGTCCCGCTGCCAGCGGGTGTAGCCCTGCCGGCGACGACCACGAGGCTGCGCGTCGACCAGGCCGTGCCGCACCAGCACCCGATAGATCGTGCTCAGCGACGGGACCGGGCCGGGACAGCCGTTGCGGCCCAGCTCGAACTCGATGCGCCGCTGCCCCCACCGCGGATGCTGACGACGCAGCTCACAGATCGCCGCCTCCATCTCCGGCGACGTCTGCGCCGGATGCGCATGCGGCCGATGCGACCCGTCAGCCAGACCCTCCAAGCCCAACGTTCGGTACCAGCCCAACCACCGGTGCACCGCCTGCCGCGACACCCCGAACCGCTCGGCCACCTCGGTCACCGGCACCCCGGCTTCCACTTCCAACACGGCGCGATACCGCTGTTCCGTCATGGTCAACTCCACCAGCACTCGGCGGAGTGTCACCCATCAAGTGAAGTCAACCTGTAACGGATCAAGCGGAGTACGACACCTCTCGGGTCCTTCCAGTGGTGAGAACTTTCCATACGTCTTCAAGGCGGCCCTGGCGGGCCGCTCGCGCGGACACGGCGAAGCCCGGCGTCACAGACTTGCGGTGACGCCGGGCTCTGGCGGACGAGCTGACCTATTCGAGGAAGACGAAGAGCGCGATCGCCGCACCCTGAAGCAGTACACCGGCCAATCCGCAAAGCAAGCCCGCGAGGGCCATGCCGCGTTGACCGGGCACCCCCTGGCCGCCATTGCGTAGCGCGACAACCCCGAGAACGATCGCCACCAATCCAGCGACGCCGCCCAGGCCTGCGCAAGAGGTCAGAGGGATAGAGGTGATCCCGACGATCAGCGCGGCCAACGGCAGCTTGCTGGCCTGCCCAGCCGCCGTGGAGACCGCAGCCGTCGGCCTCGTGTCCGCGATGGGCGGTGCGGGCAGGTCACCTACCAGGTGGGCCAACTCACCCCATGTACGGGAGGCGTACGCCAGTTGCGACCGCTCGCTGAACTCCTCTAGCGTCAGCCGCCCTTCAGCGACCGCCGCGGTGAGGTGTGCGACGACAGACTCGCGGTCCGCGTCCGACACCCGGATCCAGTGCGCGGGATACATGTCCAGACGGTACAAGGACCGCGCACCCCATGCTTCCGCCGGCAGGATGGTCTCAACAAGCCGCAGCGGCAATGGCCGAGGCCTGGTTCCGTGTGACCCGGGACTTACCCAAAGGCAGTAACGGCCGCGCCGGCGAAGGCCGCGCCCTCGCATCACGGCGCGCATCATGCCTCCGGCGGGCAGGGCCTCCGGCCCTACGACCCGGGGCGTGCCTCCGGCGGCCAGGGCTGCGCGCCCTGGACTGCGGCGGGCCGGGAAGCCCGGGGTGGGCTCCGAGTCCTCCCGTTGCGCACCGAGGGCTGCCATGCCGCACCGGCAGGGCGCCAGCGTCCGAGGGCAACGGTGCGGTCCGTACGTGATGGCGCCCCACCGGCACAGCATGTCCGGGCGGAGCCTGCGCAACGGGAAGCCTCTCCGGGTCCGAAGCATGCTGCGGAAGCAGCCGGTGACAGCACGAGCGTCGATGGCGGCTGGGAGACGCCGGGGAGACAAGCCTGCAATCGACCGCTCGAAGCTCCATCCGAGACCGACAGCCACAAGCACATTGAGCAGCGAGAACGTCGTCGGTCCCAGGTAGATCAACCAGGTGGACCTAATTCGGGACGAAGAGTTCGCCAGTTCAGAGCGTTCAGTATCCGACCACCAACACGCCCTCGAAAGGCAGCCGCAACCGCTGGCTCGCAAAGATCGCGTTGAACTGATCGCGTGCGGCGCTGAACGCTGCAACCGATACCTCGCGCTCGCCGCTCTGGTGGCGATACGCGATCGGCAGCATGACGACGAGGTACCTCGCATCCAGGATGAGGCTGGTACGAACGATGTCTCGGTAGACAGCGTTGCCACGAGCTCCCCGACCGGCTTCAACTTCGACCACGATGCCGTGTCCATCGTGAAATGCATCGATTTCGTACGAGACCTCGGCCTGTCCGTTGTCGCCGAACAGTACCGGTCTGCGGATCTTTCCCACGGACGTCTTCCCGGATTCGACCGCGTAGCCGAGGTCACGCAGGCCGCTGGAGAGCTCGCGGAGAACACCGTCACTCGTGAGTCCGCTACGAGCGCTGACCGTAGAGATGGCAGGTTCGCCCTCACGAACCACGGACAGCAAACTGTCGACCCACTCCGGCGGTCGGACGTTGCGCGGGTAGTAGTTCCAGAGTGGATACAGCACTCACGCAGGGTAGCCGCTTCCCGACCGCACCGACCTCTGCCGCGCACTCCCCTGGGCCGTCTCTGGGCCGTCTGGGCCGTCGCTGGGCCGTCGAACGACCGTCAGCATTGACCGATGTCGACCAGTACTGACGTACGAAATACCAGCTCAGCGGCTATGAGAACGGCCGTGAACAGCAGGCGACGGACGAGTCGACCTGTACGCCGGGTTCTGTCCCGCCCGGAGGGGCGGGGGCGGCCATCCATCTCGGCCTGCCGTTGCCGGCAGGCTCCAGCGGTCTACCCGCAGGCTCGGGCGGGCCGCCCTCGAACGCCTGCGTCTGACCTTGCTCCGAGTGGGGTTTACCTAGCCGCCCCGGTCGCCCGGGGCGCTGGTGGGCTCTTACCCCACCGTTTCACCCTTACCCGGCCCCGAGAGGCCGGGCGGTCTGTTCTCTGTGGCACTGTCCCGCGGGTCGCCCCGGGTTGCCGTTAACAACCACCCTGCCCTGTGGAGCCCGGACGTTCCTCGGCGACACCGGTGAAGGTGCCGACGCGGCCGCCCGGTCGACTCGTCCGTCGTGATGACTATGGTAGGCGCACCATGAACCTTGCAGACATCGCGCTCCTGTCCGGGGCCGGGCTGGCCGCCGGCACGGTCAACGCGATCGCCGGCGGCGGGTCGCTGATCACGTTTCCGGCGCTGATCGCGACAGGGCTGAGCCCGGTGGCGGCGAACGTGACCAACTCGGTGTCGGTGTTCCCCGGGTACACCGCTTCGGTGTACGGCAGCCGGATGGACCTCGGTGACCTGCCGCGGCGGACGGTGCTGGCCATCGTGCCGACGGCGGTGGTGGCCGCGGCGCTGGGGTGTGCGCTGCTGCTGATCACGCCGGCGAGGGCGTTCGACCTGGTGGTGCCGTTCCTGGTACTGGCGGCGACCACCACCCTTGCGTTCCAGGACCGGCTGCGCAGGCTGGTCGGCAACCCGCGGGACATGTCGCCGGCGCGCAGGACGCTGAGCCTGCACGCGATGGTGTTCGCCGGTTCGCTGTACGGCGGCTACTTCGGCGCCGCGCTCGGCGTCATGCTGGTCGCGGCGCTGGGTCTGGTGCTCGACCAGTCCATGGCCAAGATCAGCGCGCTGAAGAACGTCGTGTCCGCCATCGGCGGCCTGGTGACGGTCTGCGTGTTCGCGCTGTTCGGGCCGGTCGAGTGGCTGGACGTGCTGGTGGTGGCGCCGACCGCGATGCTCGGCGGCTACGCGGGCGCCCGCCTCGCCCGGCGGCTGCCGTCCGCGGTGCTGAAGTGGCTGATCGTGGCGTTCGGCACCAGTGTCGGCCTGATCCTGCTGTACCGGGCGATGACCTGACGCATGGTCAGGATGCGGCACAAGGACGGAGCGCCCTCAGTGCCGGCCCAGGTGTGCGGTGTCGTTGACGGTACGCACCGCGACCCCTCCGTCAGGCCATGAGTCGACGATCGAGAGGCCGGCGGGGTCCAGGTACAGGCGGTACATGAACGCGTCGCCGGCGGCGAGGGCGTCGCGCAGCATCGACTTGATCGGGGTCACGTGGCTGACGACGGCGATCCGCTGCCCCGCGTACTGCTGCTGCAGCCGCCGCACCGCCCGCCGCACCCGGATGGTGACCTGCTGCAGCGACTCCCCGCCGGGCGGCGCGACCATGGGCGAGGCGAGCCAGCGGTCGAGCTCGGCCGGGTACGCGGCCCGCACCTCGGCGAACGTCAGCCCGTCCCACTCGCCGAAGTCGCACTCGACGAGATCCTGGTCGGTGACGATCTCGACCTCGCCGCCGACCAGGTCACGCACGGCGGCCGCGGTCTCCAGGCACCGCCGCAGCGGCGAGCTGACCACGGCGGCGAGGTCGGGGGCGAGGTCCCGGATCCGTCCGGCGGCCCACACGGCCTGGTCGCGGCCGCGGTCGGACAGCGGGATGTCGCTGCGCCCCGAGTAGCGCTTCTCGGCGGTGTACGACGTCTCGCCGTGCCTGACGAGCAGCATCCGCAACGGTGACCCGGTCGACGGCGGCGCCCATGACCGGACCACGGCCTCCGCCGGCGCGGCATCGGCGTCCCCCGCATCCACCAAAGCGCCCGCAGACGAAGACGAGCCCGGAGACGCAGGCGGACCCGCAGACACAGACGAGCCCGCAGACACAGACGAGCCCAGAGACGAAGACGGACCCGCAGCGGCAGACCGGCCCGCAGCGGAAGACGAGCCCGCGGCGGCGGCGACGGCGCGGGCGGCCGCGCGGCCCGGGGAGTCGGGCCCCGCGACCGGAGCGGCATCAACCACAGCGGAGCCAGGACCGGCAGCGGGACCAGGGGCGGCGGCGGGAGGGGCCGAGGCACCGTCCATGGCGGCGTTCGCCAGGCGGTCGGCATGCTTGTTCCGCTCGCGAGGGATCCACGAGTAGCGGACCGAGCGGAACGAGCGGGCCAGGTCGCCCGCCTCCGCCGCCAGCGGGACCAGGCCGGGGTGCTTGATCTGCCAGCGGCCCGACATCTGCTCGACGACCAGCTTCGAGTCCATGCGGACCTCGACCTCGTCGGCGCCGAGCTCGGCGGCGGCGCGGAGGCCCTCGATGAGGCCGGTGTACTCGGCGACGTTGTTGGTGGTGACGCCGAGCCGGCCGAGGCGTTCGGCGAGGACCTCGCCGGTGGTGGAGCGCACGACCGCGCCGTAGCCGGCGGGCCCGGGGTTGCCCCTGGACCCGCCGTCGGCCTCGATCGTGACCTTCACAGGCCGGACTCCGCGGTCCGGACGAGGATGCGCCGGCATTCTTCGCAGCGGACGACCTCGTCGGCGGCGGCGGCCTTGACGCGGGCCTTGTCGCCGCCGGCGAGCTCCAGGCGGCAGCCCTCGCAGCGGCCGTGGCGGAGCATGGCGGCGCCGATGCCACCGCTGGACTCGCGGATCTTGTCGTACAGGGTGATGAGGTCGGCGGGGAGGTCCGCGGCGAGGGGCTTGCGGCCGGAGCGGCGGAACTCCTCGTCCTTGGCGATCCCGGCCAGGGCCTCGTCGCGGCGCTGCTCGGTGGCGGCCCGCACGGAGCGGGTCTCGGTGAGCCGGCCGGCGATCTCGTCGAGGGCGGCCTGCGCGGTCTCCCTCTGCTCCATCAGCTCCAGCTCGGCGTCCTCCAGCTCGCCCTGGCGCCGCTTGAGCGTGGCGATCTCGTGCTGCAGGGCCTCCAGCTCGCGGGCGGGGCCGGTGCCGGCGTCGAGCCGCGCCTGGTCCTTGTCCTTGCGGGCGCGGACCTGCTCGGCGTCGCGCTCGAGGCGGCTGATGTCGCGGTCGAGGTCGTCGACGGCGACCTGGGCGCGGACGCGCTCGTCCTCCATCGTGGACAGTTCGCGGGCCAGCCGGTCGAGCTCGGCGTGCTCGGGCAGTGACTTGCGCTTGTGCGCGAGCTGGGTGAGCGCGATGTCGATCGCCTGCAGGTCGAGCAGGCGGCGCTGAGCCTCTGGGTCAGCCTTCACGGGTTGCCGTCCTCCAAAACGCCGATGGAATCGCCGGTAGCCGAAACTCCCGGAAGCCTAGTCGCCGGTCGCCGGAGCTCCGGAAGCCTGATCGCCGGGAGCCGGAGCGCCGGTGGCCGGCCGCGGGGCCGCGGCCACGCCGAACGTCCACGGTGACGTGTCCACATCGGACACGACGGTCTGCACGCCGGCCTCCTGCCGCAGGAACGCCGCCACGTCGTCGAGCCAGGGCCGCTCCGACGCCCAGTGCGAGACGTCCAGCAGCGCGGGGCCGCCGTCCGCGAGGTGCTCGTGCGCCGGGTGGTGGCGCAGATCCGCAGTCAAGTATGCGTCAACGCCGGCCCGCGCCGCGTCGGCCAGGAACGCGTCGCCGGCACCCCCCGACACGGCCACGGTGCGGATCGTGCCGGTCGGGGCGCCCGCCACTCGTACACCACCCACCGCCGACGACACGAGCGCCGCCAGGTCCGACAGCGCCATCGCAGATGGCAGCCGGCCGATGCGCCCGTGGCCGCGGCCGGTGTCGGCGACCGGGACGAGCGGGCGGACGTCGAGGAGCCCGAGCCGCGCGGCGAGCGCGTCGGACACCCCGGGGTTGGCGACGTCGCCGTTGGTGTGGGCGGTGTACAGGGCGATTCCCGCCTTGATCATCCTGTGGACGATGCCGCCCTTGTACGTGGTGGGCGCGACGCTGGACACGCCGCGCAGCAGCAGCGGGTGGTGGGTGAACATGAGGTCCGCGCCCTCCGCCACCGCCTCCTCGACCGTTCTCGGGTCGCAGTCGACCGCCAGGAGGACCTTGGTGACCTGGGCGGTGGGTTCGCCGAGGACGAAACCGACCCGGTCCCAGCTTTCGGCCCACGAGGTCGGGTAGCGCTGCTCGATGAGTTCGACGAGTTCGGCGACTAGCACGGCGCGACGTTACTCCACCCGCGGAGGGCCGAGCGCCTCGACAGGCAGATGCCAGGGAAAGCGGTCCGTGATCCGCTCGCCCGTGCCCGGTGGATGCAGCGGCAGGACGTCGGGGCCGTAGAGGACGGTGACACCCCAGGAGCGCAGCTTGTCGATCGACTCGCCGAACGCGGGGTGCCGCGCCATGGCGGCGTTGGTGAAGGGCACCGTGACGATCGGCAGGCCCATGCCGAGCCCTTCGACGACGAGGCCGAGGGCCAGGGTGTCGGCGATGCCCGCGGCCCACTTGTTGATCGTGTTGACGGTGGCCGGAGCCACGATCATGGCTTCGGCCTGCGGGAGGATGTCGGGGTCTCCTGGGTATTTGTACCGGTGCCGGACGGGATGACCGGTCTGGGCGATGAGGCTCGGGATGTCGAGCCACTTGAGAGCGTCCGGCGTGGCGACCACGCAGACCTCCCAGCCTTTCGCCTGGGCGAGCGACACCAGCTTGCTGGCGTGCTGCGTGACAGGCGATCCGCACATCACGGCGTACAGGACATGACCGGCCATGCGGGCATTGTGCTACTCCGCCCCCTACACCCCCACGCTCATGTGCTCGGCGAGTTCCGCGACCGGCGCGGACGGGGTGCCCCGGGTGCGCCGCAGGACGTCGCTGAGCACCTCCCTGGCCAGGGGGCGGCAGCGGATCTCCGAGGGGGCGAGACGGTCGCCCTCCAGGAGCATCTCGCTGGCCAGTTCGATGTCGCCGAGGATGGCGTGGGCGCGGGCCTGGTCGAGGTAGTGGTGCGCGCGGCGCTCCGGCAGCAGCGCGTGGAACGCCTCCAGGTCCAGCGACTCGTGCACCTCGACCGCGTGGCGCCCCTCGCCGAGTTCGACGGCGGCGGCGGCGCGGTGCAGCTTCACGTTCGTCGGCCCGAAGCTGGACCAGTAGTAGTTGTGGTCGCCGTCGAGCCCGCGGGCCGCCTCCTCCGCCCCGCCGAGCAGGTCGCGGACGGTGGCCCCGTCGCCGATGCGGGCGGCGGCCATCGCACCCTGCAGCAGCAGCATCCCGTAGACCGACAGGCGCTCCGGCGCGCAGTCGTTGCCGCCGGAGCCGGGGGCGAGCCGGTTGGCGATGTTGACGTTGATCTCCAGCGCCGGGCGGGAGCGGCCGAGGGCGAGCAGGGCGAGGGCGACCCTGGTGGTGGCGGCGCCGGCGAGGAGCTGGTCGTCGGCGCGCTGCGACACCGCGATCGACCGGTCGGCGGCGAGCCAGGCCAGCTCGTGCTCGCCGAGCTTGCGCAGCGCCGAGGAGGCGATCTGGTAGACCTGCCCGAGCAGGTGGGCGGCCTCGCGGCCCTGCCCGCCGTCGGCGTAGGCGGTGTCGGCGGCCTGGGCCTCCCGCAGCAGGCGGGGCAGGGTGCGGGCGAGCATGCCGTACTTCGCGTGCTGGTAGCTCAGCCACGCGTGGGTGACGGCCTTGCGCATCTCCGCGAGGGGCGGCGGCTCGGGCGGCGCGTAGAAGAAGGCGCTGATCTGGTCGTAGCGCTCCAGCGCGGCGCGGATCTCCTCGACCTCGACCTGGTCGACGCAGTTGATGCTGTCGGGGCGCCGCTCGGGGTCCTTGCCCAGCAGGATCTGGACGTCGAGCTGGAGCACGTCGGCGATCTCGTAGACCACCGAGAACTTGTCCAGGCGCCGCACGCCGCGCTCGACCTTGTCGACCCAGCTCTTCGACTTCCCGAGCCGGTCCGCGAAGACCTGTTGGGACATCTTGCGCCGGTTCCGCCAGTAGGCCACGCGCCGCCCGATCGGCAGCTCATCCACGCCGCTCACCTCCGGAGGTCACCCGCTCGGCCGACATCGCACCTTTTGTGCGGTTCGTCCGGCGTCCATGCTCATACGTTCCGATGTGCAAGTTGCAGTCCCCGTTGCCAATGCCAACGACGTACACGGCGTCCGGTGACGCGACGTGGTTCTGTGCGCACTTTCGAGTGATCCCCGCTGCTAGGAGGAGCACATGCGGTCCTGGGAACGCGCCAAACTCCGCAAAGCGGCCATCCGGTACGCCGAACACGGCTGGCACGTGCTGCCCGGCGCCTACCTGGCCGGCCGGCACGCGGGCCGGCACGCCAACGAGCGCCGCTTCGACTGTGGCCAGGCCGGCTGCCGCACCGTGGCGTGCCACCCCGCCGCGAACACGCCGAGCCGCTCGCCGGCGGCCGTCGCCGAGTGGTGGCGCGTGCACCCCTACAGCGTCCTGTTCCCGACCGGGTACGCCTTCGACGTCCTGGAGGTCCCCGGCGCGCTGGGCCGGGCCGCGCTGCTCGGCGACGGCTTCGTCGCGGCGCGCGGGCCGGTCATGGTGGCCCAGCAGAAGGGTCAGGGTGACCGCTGGTCCTTCCTGGTGCTGCCCGGGCACGGGCTGCTGCCTGAGCTGGCCCAGCAGCCCGGCGTGGTCCTGCACGGACAGGGATCGTGGGTGCCGGCGGCGCCGAGCCCGCAGTTCGGCGGGCGGGTGCGCTGGGAGCTGCCCCCGGAGTCGCACGGCTGGCAGCCGGCGGAGCCCTACGCCGTGCAGGCCCTCATGGTCGACGCGATCGGGGCGGGACCCTTGGCGACCGCGGGACAGCGGGGCACCTGGCGCACCGCCGCCTGAGCCCACCACAGCCGACGGCCGGTCCTCTCGGGGGGACCGGCCGTTGCCGCGCCCCGCGCCCGGGTCGCCGTCGCCGCCCACGTACGACCGGGCAGCGCCGTCGATGCGCGGACGGCCGTGACCACCGGCACGGCGGCCGCCGCCGTTCGCGCGCGGGACATCAACCGAGCGGCGGGGGTCGATGGGCGCGCTAGGCTTCGGAAAAAATTCACGTGCAGAATTCATGCCGCTGCCCAACGTAGCGCTGGTGTAGCCCTACGTCGACCCTTGTCCTACGAGTGGGTTACTCAAGGGTTGCGTGAATACCTACTCAAACCTGAGTGTTGATCTACTCAATCGATCAGTAACCCGCCAGGACGTCGACGGTGGCCACCACCCGGCGGACGCCGTCGCCCGCATTCCGGTCGGGCACCTCGGCCGGCTCGGCGGCCGGGTCGACCCGGATGATCCTGCCGCCCTCGGGCAACCGGACGCCGCGCGCCGCGAGCAGTGCCGTCAGCGCACCATAGACGACCGCCTCTACCCGGTCGGGGGCGGCCCACGCCTGCAGCCCGATCCGCCGGCGGACCTGACGCGCCCACGGCAGGCGCGAGCGGACCGGCTCCCCCACCGCCTCCACAAGCAGGACCGGCAGATCGCTGCCGAGGTCGGCCGGGCGTGAGGTCACCAGGGTCGTGTCGGACAGGTGGTGCTGGGCGCGCAGGTACGCCACGACGAGCCCGACCGCGTCCGGCTGCGCCACGGCCGTCACCGCCCCCGTCACCCTCGCCACCCCCGCCCGTGCTCTCGTCAAGGACAACGGGACGCGCACCGCCTGGTCGCGGTACCAAAGATACATTTCATGTTCCCCGTAGAAAGGATTCATCCGCGATCGGAGAAACGGCGCGTCCGGTCGAACGGTTCGTTGAATTCCACCGCCGGTGACTGCCGCCGCCCAGCTCCAGGGTAGTGACCAGAAAAGATCCGGTGGGCGCTTTTGCGACAAACATCGGCGCCCCCCAATCGGCTTTTCGTTGCCGATCGGTGGGCGCCGGAGTGCGGATCAGTTGAAGCGGGCTCCCTCGTCGCGGCGGTGCGCCCAGGCCGCGAGGCCCGCCGCCGCGACCGTCCAGACGGCCAGCGAAGCCATCGAGGTGGCCGACACCGTGAAGTCGCCGACCGCCGCCCAGAGCAGCTCGGCGGCGCCGCGGGTCGGCAGGTAGGGCGCGACCGTCTCGACGAACCCGGGCGCGTGGCCGGGCGCCGACAGCAGCCCGCCGCCGAACGCGAGCGGAAAGAAGATGATCTGCGCGACGGCGAGAGCGGCCTTCGTCGGCAGGGAATAGCCGATCGCCAGGCCCATGAACGTGAACGGCAGGGCGCCGAGCCCGACCGCGCCGATCGCGAGCAGCAATTGCACCGGGGATGCGGTCGCGGCGGTCAGCGCCGCACCGATGATGACGACCGGAATCAGCGACAGGAGCGTGAACGTGAGCCCGGACAGGACCCGCCCGGTGAACGCGGCGGCGGGCCCGGCCGGCAGGGTGCGGCTGTAGGGGTCCCACGGCTGCGCGCGATCCTCGGCGACGCCGACGCCGTAGGTGAACAGCGAGCTGGTCATCACCGCGAACATGACCATCGAGGCGGTCGCGTAGGTGGCACCGGCCGCGTCGTCCCCGGCGAACGGCACGACGAAGAACAGCATCGACGCGGCCGGGAAGAACGCCCCGCCGACGACGGCGACGGGGATGCGGGCGGTCTCCAGGACGCGGAACCGGGCATGGGTCAGTGCGAGCGACATGATCAGCGTCCCGTCAGGGTCAGGAATGCCTCTTCGAGGCTGGTGGGCCGGACCTGCAGGCCGCGGAACGGCACGCCCTTGGTGACGAGGTCCCGCACGAGCTGGTCGGGGTCGGCGGTGAGCAGCGAGGTGCGGCCGTCCGCGCCCTGCTCGATCCCGACGACGCCCGCCAGGTCGGGCAGCGCCGTGCTGTCCATGCTCACCCGGTGGATGCCGACCATCCCGCGGATCGCGGCCACGGTGTCGTCGGCCAGGACCCGGCCGCCGCCGATGACCACCACCCGGTCGGCGAGCGCCTCGATCTCCTCCAGATAGTGGCTGGTCAGCACGACCGTGCCGGTGCGCCCGAACGCCCGGATGTGGTCCCACAGGTCGCGCCGCGCCTGCACGTCGAGGCCGGTCGTCGGCTCGTCCAGGAACACCAGGTCGGGGCGGCCGGCGAAGGCGAGCGCGACGGCGAGACGGCGCTTCTGGCCGCCGGACAGGCCGCCCGTCTGCCGGCCGGCGATCTCCGCCAGGCCGAACCCCTCCAGGAGCTCGCCGGTGGGGACCGGGTCGGCGAAGTGGGCCGCGACGAACGCGACGCACTCGCGCACCCGCAGCGTCGCGGGCAGGCCGGTCTCCTGCGGGGTGACCCCGATCCGGCGGCGGCTCGCCGGGTCGCGGGGGTCGCCGCCGAAGAGCTCGACGGTGCCGCTGGTCGGGCGGCGCAGGCCGACGAGGAGGTTGACGAGCGTCGACTTGCCGGCGCCGTTGGGGCCGAGCAGGCCGATCACACCCCCGGCGGGGATGTCGAGGCTGACGCCGTCGAGGGCGACCCGGGCGCTGGCACCGGTGCCGTAGCGCCGGGTGACGTCGACGGTGCGGGCGAGAAGCATCAGGACTCCGTCCTCGGGTCCAGGAGGGCACGGACGGCGGCCGTGTAGTCGTCGAAGGCGACCCGGCCGCGGGTGCTGAGGGCGGCCGAGGTCGTCGGGGTGCGGCCGCGGAAGGACTTGACCAGGTCGACATAGCCGGCCTGCTCGAGCTTCGTCAGGTGGACCGACAGGTTCCCGGCCGTCATGTCGAGCAGCTCCTGCAGGCGCGGGAAGGTCATCCGGTCGCCGTCGGGCAGCCCGGACAGCGCGGCCATGATGCGCAGCCTCGCCTGGGCGTGGATCACGGGGTCGAGCTCAGCCATGTCGCCGGTTCCGCAGGTGCAGCACCGCGCTGAGCAGGCACAGGCCGCCGCCCCCGCCGAGGGAGATCAGCAGCGAGTGCCAGCCGGGGCCGAGGGCGACGCCGGCGATGTTGATGACGGTGAGCCAGGCGCCGAGGACGAACATCTCGCGCGACAGCCAGATGGCCGCGCCCGCCATGTACATGACGGCGACGGTGCCGACGGAGACGCAGGCCCACAGCAGTCCCTGCTCGTCCTGCGGCAGGAAGCGGACGAAGCGCCCGGTGGTGGACCCGACGCCGGCGAACGCGAGGAACCACGCGATCCCGTATGCCGTGCCCTGCCACGACGAGCGCCCCTCGACGCCGCGGCCGCGCCGGACCGACGCCACGAGGGTGCTCGCCATCGCGCCCGCCATCGCCGCGAACAACACGACGAGCGGCAGCCAGTCGGGCAGGTCGAGGAAGACCCGGCCGCCGGGGCCGAACCGCAGGAACAGCAGCCCGTAACCGACCAGCCAGGCGAGGCCCCACGGCAGGTAGTAGACGAGCGGGTTGAGGGTGATGGTGCTGGTGACGGCCGTGCGCTCCTGCTGGATGAGAGCGAGGGAGTCCGCCGGCGAGGCGGGCGGCGCATCGTCATCGACCGGGGTCATGCAAACTACTTTACGCCACAAACCTGTTGGCCAAAAGAGAGAGGGCTCGATCGAGCCCTCTCTCCTCGCGGTCGTTACGAGTCGCCGCCGGTCTCCCCCACCGGGGCGGCGTTGACGTCGTCGATCGCGTACTTCTTCGCCGCGTCAGCGGCGGCCGACGCGGGCACCTCGCCGCGGCGGGCGAGCTGGCGCAGCGTGGCGACCACGACCGACTCGGCGTCGACGTGGAAGTGCCGGCGCAGCGCGTGCCGGGTGTCGGACAGACCGAAGCCGTCGGTGCCGAGCGACGTGTAGTCGGTGGGCACCCAGCGGGCGATCAGGTCCGGCACGGCCCGCATGAAGTCGGAGACCGCGATGACCGGACCCTCGGCATCCTGCAGCGCCTGGGTGATGTACGGCACCCGCGGCTCGTCGGCCGGGTGCAGCAGGTTGTGCTCCTCGGCGAGGATCGCGTCGCGGCGCAGCTCGGTCCACGACGTCGCGGACCACACGTCGGCGGCCACGCCCCAGTCCTCGGCGAGCAGCTTCTGCGCCTTCAGCGCCCACTGCATGCCGGTGCCGGAGGCGAGGATCTGCGCCTTCGGGCCCTCCTGCACCGGTGCCGGCAGGTACTTGTAGAGGCCCTTGAGCACGCCCTGCACGTCCAGCCCCGCGGGCTCGGCCGGCTGGAAGATCGGCTCGTTGTAGACCGTCAGGTAGTAGATGAGGTCTTCGGGCTTCTCGCCGTACATCCGGTTGACCGCGTTCTCGGTGATGTGCGCGATCTCGTAGCCGAACGCCGGGTCGTAGGCCACCACGGCCGGGTTCGTCGCCGCGATGAGCAGCGAGTGACCGTCCTCGTGCTGCAGGCCCTCACCGTTGAGCGTGGTGCGGCCCGCGGTGGCGCCCAGCAGGAAGCCGCGCGACATCTGGTCGGCGGCCGCCCAGATGCCGTCCGCGGTGCGCTGGAAGCCGAACATCGAGTAGAAGATGTAGACCGGGATGATCGGCTCGCCGTGGGTGGCGTAGCTGGTCGCCGCGGCGGTGAACGAGGCGACCGAGCCGGCCTCGTTGATGCCCTCGTGCAGGATCTGCCCGCTGGTGGACTCCCGGTAGCTCAGGAACAGCTCCCGGTCGACCGGCGTGTAGTTCTGCCCGTGCGGCGAGTAGATCTTCGCGGTCGGGAAGAGCGAGTCCATGCCGAACGTGCGGGCCTCGTCGGGGATGACCGGCACCCAGCGCCGCCCCATCCCCTTGTCGCGCATCAGGTCCTTGAGCATGCGGACGAACGCCATCGTGGTGGCGACCTTCTGCTTGCCGGAGCCGCGCTTGATGTCGCCGTACACCGACGACTGCGGCAGCTGCAGCGGCACGTGGGTGGTCCGCCGGTTCGGCACCGGGCCGCCCAGCTGCGCCCGGCGCTCGCGCATGTACTGCATCTCGTCGGACTTCTCGTCGGGCCGGTAGTACGGCACCGCGTACGGGTTGTCGCCGATCGCGCTGTCCGGGATGTCCAGGTACAGCCGGTCGCGGAAGTCCTTGACGTCCTGCAGCGTCAGCTTCTTCATCTGGTGGGTCGCGTTGCGGCCCTCGAAGTGCGAGCCGAGCGTCCAGCCCTTGATCGTCTTGGCCAGGATGACCGTCGGCTGGCCGGTGTGCTCGGTGGCAGCCTTGTACGCCGCGTACAGCTTGCGGTAGTCGTGGCCGCCGCGCTTGAGGTTCCAGATCTCGTCGTCGGACAGGTGCTCGACCATCTTGCGCGTGCGCGGGTCGCGGCCGAAGAAGTGCTCCCGCACGTACGCGCCGGACTCTGCCTTGTAGGTCTGGTAGTCGCCGTCCGGGGTGACGTTCATCAGGTTGACCAGCGCGCCGTCGGTGTCGGCGGCCAGCAGCGGGTCCCACTCCCGGCCCCAGACGACCTTGATCACGTTCCAGCCGGCGCCGCGGAAGAACGCCTCGAGCTCCTGCATGACCTTGCCGTTGCCGCGGACCGGGCCGTCGAGGCGCTGCAGGTTGCAGTTGATGACGAACGTGAGGTTGTCCAGCTCCTCGCGGGCGGCGACGCCGATCGCGCCGATCGACTCCGGCTCGTCCATCTCGCCGTCGCCGAGGAACGCCCATACGTGCTGCTGGCTGGTGTCCTTGAAGCCGCGGTTGTGCAGGTACCGGTTGAACCGTGCCTGGTAGATCGCGTTGATGCCGCCCAGGCCCATCGAGACGGTCGGGAACTCCCAGAAGTTCGGCATCAGCCGCGGGTGCGGGTAGCTGGGCAGGCCCTTGCCCATGCCGCCGTGCGACAGCTCCTGGCGGAACCCGTCGAGCTGCTGCTCGCTCAGGCGGCCCTCCATGAACGCGCGCGCGTACATGCCCGGCGAGGCGTGGCCCTGGAAGAAGATCTGGTCGCCGCCGCCCGGGTGGTCCTTGCCCCGGAAGAAGTGGTTGAAGCCGACCTCGTACAGGCTGGCAGCGCTGGCGAAGGTGGAGATGTGACCGCCGACACCCACGTCGGGGCGCTGGGCGCGCTGCACGAGCATCGCCGCGTTCCACCGGATGTAGGCGCGGATGCGCCGCTCCACGTGCTCGTCGCCGGGGAACCAGGGCTCACGCTCCGGCGTGATCGTGTTGATGTAGTCGGTGGTCGTGAGCGGGGGCACGCCGACCTGTCGCTCCCGCGCGCGCTCCAGCAGGCGCAGCATCACGTACCGGGCGCGCTTCGTGCCGCGCTCGTCGATCACTCCGTCCAGCGACTCGACCCACTCGGTGGTCTCCTCCGGGTCGATGTCCGGCAGTTGACTCGGCAGGCCGTCGCTGATCACTGGGCGCTTGCGTTCGGTGGACACAGGCGTTCCTTCTAGGTGTAGGGCCGGTCGCCGCCGAGGTAGAACGGTGGTGGCCGGTCGGGATGGCCGCTGGGTGTTCGGGTTGGGGCAATGTGTGAGCCCATGTCCCATCCTGCCTGCCCTCAGTGCAATCCGTCACGTCTACGGGGCGTCAACTGCGACGCGCGACACGATACCGACGGGTAACTTCTGGGTGACAAAACCGTGACTGATCGACCGTACCGCGCGTCCGGATCGGCTACGGTCCGGGCGTGTCCGACAACTCCGCCTGGTGGCTGCTGGTCCCCATCCTCTGCGTCGCCGCCTCGATCACCACGGTGGTCGTCGTCATCACGTTCGTCCTGCGCCGGGCGGTGCGCGCCGCCGGCGCCGCCATCAACACCCCGCCCGGCGGCGGGCTCCGGCCGGGCCGCCCGTCGTCGTCCTCGTTCCCCTTCGGCTCGGATCCGATCGGGCCCGACTGGACCCCGGACGGCGGCGGCGCCGGCCCGTCAGGCGGGCACCACGGCTCCCACGACAGCCACGTCCACGGCTGGGGGCACAGCATGGACCACGGGCACTCCCACTCCCACTCGCATGACTCCGGCTCGTCGTGGTCCTCCTCGGACTCCGGGTCGTCCTGGTCGTCCAGCGACTCCGGCTCGTCGTCCAGCGACTCCGGCTCCTCGTCCTCGTCGGACTCTGGGTCCTCGTCCTCGTCCTCGGACTCCGGGTCGTCCTCCTCCAGCTTCTGAGACGACCGGCTGCCACACTGTCGCTCATGCACTCCGAAGTCATCACCGTGCGCACCGGCTCCCGGCCCGTGGTGCGCGACATCACCGACGAGGCGTCGCGGTTCGTCGCCGCGCACGCGCCGGACGGCGACGGGCTGCTGCACGTGTTCGTCCCGCACGCGACCGCCGGCGTCGCGATCATCGAGACCGGCGCGGGCAGCGACGACGACCTGTTGCGCGCCCTCGATGACGTGCTGCCGGCCGACGACCGCTGGCGGCACCGGCACGGCTCACCCGGCCACGGCCGCGACCACGTCATGCCGGCGTTCGTCGCGCCGTACGCGACGCTGCCGGTCGTCGGCGGGCGGATCGCGCTGGGCACCTGGCAGTCGATCTGCCTGGTCGACCCGAACGGCGACAACGCCACCCGCCAGGTCCGCTTCAGCCTCCTGCGGGGATGAGTACCGCATGAGCCGCGTTTCTGCCGGGGTTCCCGGCCAGCAGGCGGGAGGATCGCAGGCGTGATCGAGCGTCGCGTCGCCGTCGTGTTCCTCGTCGACCCCCAGGGGCGGGTCCTGATGCAGCACCGCGACTCCCAGGCGAAGGTCTCGCCCAACCAGTGGGCGATGCCCGGGGGCAAGATCGAGGACGGGGAGACGCCGGAGGAGGCCGCCCGCCGCGAGGTGCGGGAGGAGACCGGACTCACCGTGACGACACTGGAGCACTACGTCACCGACACGAGACCGTCGGTGACCACCGCCGACGGGTTGGTGGAGATGCACGTGTACTGCGCGGCCACCGACGCCACCCAGGACGACATCGTGCTCGGCGAGGGGCAGGCAATGGTCTTCCTCACACCCGAGGAGGCACTCTCCCGTGACCTCGGCGTGACCGCCGCACTTCTGGTGCCGGGCTTCCTGGAGTCTTCGCAGTACAGAGCCCTGGCTACGCGTATCGGGCGGTGACCGCCCCGGCACGCAGTGCCGCGCCGGACTGGCAGACGAAGACCAAAGTCGGCCATGCTGTCGAGCGTGACCACGCCTCAGGACCTCGACGAGCGGTTCCGCGCCGAGCTCGCCGGGATCGTCGCCGCCGCGGTCGTCCGGGACCTCGACGAGCCGGTGCGGGACGACACCGCGCTCACCGGCGTGCAGGCCCGCGAGCTGTACGACGCCCAGTGCACCAGCCGGCACCTCGACCTCGCCGCCCGCTGGCTGCGCAGCTTCACCGCCGGCTACTACACGATCGGCTCGTCCGGCCACGAGGGGAACGCGGCGGTCGCCGCGGCGCTGCGCCCGACCGACCCCGCCCTGCTGCACTACCGCTCCGGCGGCTTCTACTGCATGCGCGCCGCCCAGGTCCCCGGCAGCGACCCGATCCGCGACGTCCTGCGCGGGGTCGTCGCCTCGGCGAAGGAGCCGATCGCCGGCGGCCGGCACAAGGTCTTCGGCCACCCCGACCTGCACGTCGTGCCCACCACCTCGACGATCGCCTCGCACCTGCCGCGCTCGATCGGCGTCGCGTACGCGCTGGGCCGCGGCCGCCGGCGCACCGGTGCGAACGCCGACGCCGGCTCCGGCGCCAACGGCCACGGCTGGCCCGGCGACGCCATCGTCGTCTGCTCCTTCGGCGACGCGTCGATCAACCACGCCGCCGCGACCGCCGCGTTCAACACCGCCGGCTGGTGCGACCACGTCGGGCTGCGCCTGCCGCTGCTGTTCGTCTGCGAGGACAACTCCCTCGGCATCAGCGTCCGCTCCCCCGAGGGCTGGGTCGCCGCCGCCCTCAGCAGCCGCCCGGGGCTGCGGTACTACGCCGCCGACGGCTGCGACAGCGCCGACACCTACGACCGGGCCGCCGAGGCGGCCGCCTGGGTGCGCCGCTTCCGCCGCCCCGCGATCCTGCACCTCACCACCGTCCGGCTGATGGGACACGCCGGCGCCGACGCGGAGGTGGCGTACCGCCCCGCCGCCGAGATCGCCGCCGACCTCGCCCGCGACCCGCTCGTGCACACCGCCCGGCTCCTCGTCGAGGCGGGCGTCGCCACCCCGTCGGAGCTGATGGCCCGCTACGACGAGCTCGGCTGGGACGTGCGCCGGGTCGCGGAGGAGGTCCTCGGCGAGCCGAAGCTGGCCAGCGCCTCCGAGGTGACGGCGCCGCTCGCGCCGCGCCGGCCGGTCCGCGTGTCCCGCGCCGTCGCCGACGCCGCCGCCGACCTGGTCGACGAGGCCGTGGACCCCGACGCGGGCAGCGACATCGACGACGACCTGGAGTTCTCCGAGGCGTACGAGCCGCCGCCCGCCGACCCCGCCCCCTCCCCTGCTGCCGACGACGCTGCCGACGACGCTGCCGATCCGGTCTCCGCGTCCTCGTCGCGCACCTCGCCCGAGGACACCGCGAAGGCCGAGGTCGCGGACGCGACGGAGATCTCTGAGATCTCGGAGCTGCCGGAAGCGTTGGCGGACGGGGCCCGTACCGGCGGACATCCGCCGACCCGCGCGGCCGCCTTCAACGGCAAGCTCCCCGAGCGCGCCGGCCCGCTCACCCTCGCCCAGACGATCAACGCCGCCCTGACCGACGCGATGCTCGCGTATCCGCAGATGGTGGTCTTCGGCGAGGACGTGGCGGCCAAGGGCGGCGTCTACGGGGTGACGAAGGGCCTGCGGGACCGCTTCGGCAGCACGCGCGTCTTCGACACCCTCCTCGACGAGACCTCCATCCTCGGCCTCGGCCTCGGCGCCGGGCTGGCCGGGATGCTGCCCGTGCCCGAGATCCAGTACCTGGCCTACCTGCACAACGCCGAGGACCAGCTGCGCGGCGAGGCCGCCACCATGCAGTTCTTCTCGCAGGGCGCGTACCACAACCCCATGGTCGTCCGGGTCGCCGGCCTCGCGTACCAGCTCGGCTTCGGCGGGCACTTCCACAACGACAACGCCCTCGCGGTGCTCCGCGACATCCCGGGGCTCGTGGTCGCCGCGCCGGCCAGGGCCGAGGACGCGGCCCCCATGCTGCGCACCTGCCTCGCCAGCGCGATCGTCGACGGCAGCGTCTGCGTGTTCCTGGAGCCGATCGCCCTGTACCACACGCGCGACCTGCACGGCGACAGCGACAACTGGTGGCTGTCGGAGTACGCGCCACCCAGCGAATGGTCGGCCATCCACGTGCCGATCGGCCGGGCCCGCGCGTACCACAGCGGCCCGAACGACGAGATCACCATCATCACGTTCGGCAACGGCGTCCGGATGTCGCTGCGGGCCGCCGCCCGCCTGTCCGAGGAGGGCGTCGGCTGCCGGGTCGTCGACCTGCGCTGGCTGTCGCCCCTGCCCGTCGGCGACATCATCAAGCACGCCTCCGACACCGGCCGCGTCCTCATCGTCGACGAGACCCGCCGCTCCGGCGGCGTCGGCGAAGGCATCATCGCCGCCCTGGTCGACGCCGGCTACGTCGGCGTGGCCCGCCGGGTGGCCGCGGTCGACTCGTTCGTGCCGCTCGGCCCGGCCGCCAACCACGTCCTCGTCTCCGAGGAACAGATCGTCCAGGGAGCGAAATCGCTGTTGGCCCGGTAGTTTGGACCTTTAGTTTTTCGATCGCATCGGTGCGCCACTTGCGTTGACGGCCCGTACTGTGTGGACTACGCGCTAACAGTGGTGTTGCGACAGGAGGCAGTGGACAGTGAACGCGACCGCGGGTCAGGCCGAGGTGAAGAGCCTGGCGGACCGGTTCGGTGTCGAACCGGGCATGGTCGTTATGGAGATGGGGTACGACGACGACGTCGACCAGGATCTCCGCGACGTCCTGATCGACCGGTGCGGGGACCTGGTTGACGAGGAGACCGACGAGGTCGTAGACGTCGTGCTGCTGTGGTGGCGCGACGACGACGGCGACCTGGTCGAGACGCTCATCGACGCGCTGGGCCCGCTCGCGGACAACGGTGTGGTGTGGCTCCTCACCCCCAAGGCCGGCCGTCCCGGGCACGTCGAGCCGAGCGATATCAACGAGTCGGCACCCACCGCCGGGTTGCAGCAGACCTCGACGGTCAACGCCGGCAAGGACTGGACCGCGGCGCGCCTGGTCGCCCCGCGCGCCGCGAGGTCCCGCCGCTAGCTTGTCGGTGCGCTCGCCTTCCCCTCCGCAAGGAGCCGCTGAAGGCGAGCCCTGACTCAGCCCGGCCTCGCCCCTCTCCGGCGAGGTGCCCCGGGCCAATCCTCCCTGCGCTCCACCCGCCTCTGTCCGGCCCGCCGGTGTTGACCGAACCCCGGTCCCGGACGCCCCCTCAGCGCATCCGCGTCCGCGTCCGCTCGCACCGAAGCCGGGTTCACGGGGTCGCGTCCAGGCTGAGCTGTGCGGGCAGTGCCGCACTTTCCCGAGCAGCGTCTTGGCCCGGACACCGGTCGCACCGTGACGCATCGGTCGTGCCGGTCGCACCGTGACGCATCGGGCGCGCTGGTCGCGCCGTGGCGCATCGGGCGCGCTGGTCGCGCCGTGGCGCATCGGGCGCGCCGGTCGCGCCGTGGCGCGCTGGCCGCTCGCCACCCACCGCCGCCGGGCCTGGGCACCTCGCCGGCATCGCCGCGCTGCCCTACGCCCACGATCGATGGACAGCCCTGGCCACCCCGGCGACCAGATCCGTCCTTCGATCTTCGACGACGGCGCGCAGTCCGGAGCCTGGACCACGCAGACCCGGAATCAACTGGTCGCCCCTCAGCCCGACGACGGAATGCGAACCGTACGACCAGCACCTCGCCCACCACAGCGACGAACACGACGCAGCGCGGCACACACCCCGCCGATCCTCTGTTACCCATCCACCACCGCGCCCTCGCCCCCGACCGCCGGGCTCCCGGACGTGGACCTGAACCAGCGGCTACCTACCACCGAAGCGGTCACGTCCGCACCGAACCCGGCTCGGGTCACGCCCGCTTACACCGCAGCCGGCAACGCACACGCCGAGACCACACCCTCGGCACGCTCGACCGCCGTTCCAAAGCCCCTCCCGGCCCAGGCCACGCCACCCATCCGCCGCAGTGTCCTCGCCCGCGCCCGCCTGCGACCCGGCCCAGCACACACCTGTCCGGCCGCGACTGACAGCACTCGCACCCGGAGCCATCCCAGCGCACACCCAACCGCGCGGAGTCGGCAGCGCCCGCGGCCGGAGCCAGGTCGGGGCACGCCGCTCGACACCGCAGCCCACCCGGCCAGACGTCACCACCCAACCGCCAGGACGCCCCCGCCCGCGACCCGGTCCAGCACACACCTACCCGGCCACGGCCGGCAGCGCTCGCGGCAACGTCAGCGCGCACCTGACCGGCCATGGAGGGCTGACGGCACTCGCACCTGAAGCCAGCTCAGCGCACACCCAACCGGCCGGAGCCGGTAGCGCTCACGGCCGGAGTCAACTCGGGGCACGCCCGCTCGACACCGCAGCCCACCCGGCCAGACGTCACCACCCAACCGCCAGGACGCCCCCGCCCGCGACCCGGACCAGCACACACCTACCCGGCTACGGCCGGCAGCGCTCGCAGCAAGGTCAGCGCGCACCTGACCGGCCATGGAGGGCTGACGGCACCCACACCCGAAGCCAACTCGGCGCACACCCAACCGGCCGGAGCCAGGTCGGGGCACGCCGCTCGACACCGCAGCCCACCCGGCCAGACGTCACCACCCAACCGCCAGGGCGCCCGCGATCGCCCCACGACCCCGGCCCAGGCGCGCCACCCTGGCGGAGCCCGGGGCGCTCGTGGTCGCGGAAGGTGGGGCGGCGGGCGCCCGGGGCGCTCGTCGGTGGGGTCAGGCGGCTGAGGAGCGGGTCTGGGTCGGCTTCCAGGTCGGGGTCGAGGTCGGGGTCGGGGAGTTGGACCAGGACTTCGACGGGGTCGGGGTCGGGGTCGGGTTGCCGCCGCCGCCCGAGTTGGACTGTGGCTGGTAGACGCGGACGTCGGAGAACGTGACGTCGGCCGCTTCGCCGGGGGTGAAGGCGCCGAGGTTGACCTTGCCGCGCTTGATCGATTCGTTGACCTTCGAGCCGAGCTTGACGCCGTTGGCGTAGACGGTGATCTCCGCGCCGATGACGACCAGGGCGACGTACGGGTCGCTGCTCATCTTGACCGGCCAGGACGCCAGCTCGTTGTTCTGGCTGGGGGCGGCGTCGCCCAGCGCGTACAGGCGGATCACGCCGTCGCAGACGCCGACCGTGTACGCCTCCTGGCCCGTCCTCGCCCACATGCCCGCGCAGCCGCTCACGCGGTGGACCTTCGCCTCGATGCCGACGTCGGTCAGGTTGACGTTGAGCGGGTCCTTCAGCGTGCAACCGGTCAGGCCGCGGGACTCCGTCACCACGTGCAGGTCGTCGCTGGTCGCGTCGCACCTGCCGCCCTCGGACTCGTCCTGCGAATGCCACAGCTCGTGCAGGCCACGGTCCTGGAACTGCTTCCAGTTGCCGGGCACCCAGGACGGCCGGTCCTCGCGCGAGTACGTGGGAAGCTCCAGCCCCCCGGCCGCCGACGGCGGCGCCGACCCGCCGCTCGTGGTGCTGGTGCTCGGCTGCTGCGAGGCGTTGTCGTCCTTCTTGTTGCCGACCTCCGTGTAGACCACGTAACCGGCGAGCGCGAGCGCCAGCACCAGGATGCCGACGAGCAGCGGGATCGCCACGTTGCGCCGCGGCGGCGGGGGTGGCGGATCCTCCCGCGGCATCGGGGCGTAGTCCATCGGTGACGCGGACGGCGAGACGTAGACGCGCTGCACCGGCTGCGGCGGCTGCGCGACCCTCGGCGGCTGCGGCGGCGGTACGGGAGCGTGCCCCTGCTGGTACCCCTGCGGCGCCGCCGGCCCGCCACGGTGCCCCTGCTGGGCGGGTGGCGGGGCCATCGGGCGGATCCGCTGCGTCGCCTCCGCGTCGCCGAACGCCGGGCTGACCGGCGCCGCGCCGGCCTGGAAGCCACCCGCCTGATATCCGCCCTGGTGCCCACCGGGCCCACCGCTCACCGGCGGCGGCGCACTGACGGGCACGTTCCCAGCGGGAGGCGCGCTCATAGGCGGACCACTCATAGGCGGACCACTCATGGGCGGACCACTCATGGGCGGACCACTCACCGGCGGCCCGCTCATCGGCATCGCGCTGACCGGCGAGACCCCGCCAGGCGGCGTGCCCGGCCCGTGCTGGAACCCCGCTGCGGCCTGCCCGCCCTTCCCCAACTGCGCCGCCGCCTGCTGAGCCGCCGCCTGCTGAGCCGCGGCCGCGGCCGCCTGTTGAGCCGCAGGCGCCTGCTGAGCGCCGGCCGCCTGCGCACCGAAAGCGCCGGCAGCGGCACCCGCGACACCCGCCGCCGGCCCCGCCGGTCCCCCGGCACCGCCGGGCACAGGTCCACCGGACCCGGCCGGAGGCCCCGACTGCGGCGGCGCCATGCCGGGCTGCACGCCCACGTTGACCCAGGCGCGGAGGCTGCCCTCGGCGACCACCATCTCGGGCTGCTCGATGATCGTCGGCGCGACGCCGAGCTCCTTCTGCAGCAGCGTCGCCACGAGCGGGATGCGGCTGGACCCGCCGACGAGGAACAGCCCGGCGAGCTTGCTGTTGTCCAGGCCCGCCCAGCGGACGACGGCCGCCGTCGTGCGGACCGTCTGCTCCAGCAGCGGCCGGGCCAGGTCCTCGAACGCCTCGCGGGTGATCTCGACGTCCGCGGCCGCGATCGGCACGTGCAGCCCCGTCGACGGGGTCCGGGACAGCATCTCCTTCGCCACCCGGGCGTCGTCCCACAGCAGCCGCCGGTGCCGCCGGTCCTCGGTGGTCTGCGGGCTCTCCAGCCGCGCCCACACCGGCGGGTCCTCCAGCTTGCGCTTCGCGTGGTCCACGATCAGCGCGTCGAGATCGATACCACCCAGGTCGTCGATGCCGTCGACGGCTCGCACGTCGAAACCGTCGCCCGCCCGGGTCACGACGCTCGCGTCGAAGGTGCCGCCGCCGAAGTCGTACACGAGCAGGCCCTGCCCAGCGGTGAGCGGCCGCTGCAGTACACCTGCGAAATAGTGCGCCGCGGCGACCGGCTCCGGCATGAGCGCCGGCTGCGGCAGCCCCGCGATCGTCGCGCCCTCCACCAGCGCGAGCCGCCGCGACACGCCCCACGCCGCCGGGTGCGTCATGGTCACCGCGCCGATCTGTCCGCCGGCGACCCGCTTGGCCTCCGCCGCGACGTGCGACAGGACGGCCCCGATCAGCGCCGGCACCGTGAACTCGCGGTCGCCGAGCAGCACCGTGCCGTCGTCGATGCGGCGCTTCGGGCTCGCCTCGAACCGCGCGGGGTCGACCCGCGCCGCGTGCACCGCGTCGCGGCCCACCAGGACCTGCCCGTCTGGCTGCGCATAGACGCAGGACGGCAGCAACGGCGAACCGTCGAACAACAAGGGGCGGACCCGCCCATCCGGCCACGCAAGCAGCGCAACGGTATGGGAGGTCCCGAAGTCGATGCCCAGACGCGGACCGGCAGTCATGCGGGCGAGTGTAGGCCCCCGGTACGACAAAGTGGCATGCTCGTGCCATGACCCTGGACGTCGGTGCCGAAGCGCCGGACTTCGCACTCAAGGACCAGAACAATCAAGAGGTCCGCCTGTCGGATTTCCGCGGTCACAAGGCGGTGCTCCTGGTCTTCTACCCTCTGGCCTTCACCGGCACCTGCCAGGGCGAACTCGCCTCCGTCCGGGACGAGATCGCCGACTTCCAGTCCCCGACCGTCCAGGTGCTCACCGTGAGTGTCGACTCGCCGTACAGTCACAAGGTGTGGGCGGACCGCGAAGGATATGACTTCCCTCTCCTGTCGGACTTCTGGCCGCACGGCGCGGTCGCCCAGGCGTACGGCGTCTTCAACGACAAGGCCGGCTTCGCCAATCGTGGCACGTTCCTCATCGATCCGACCGGCGTCATCAGGTTCGCTGAGGTCAATGCCCCAGGCCAGGCCCGCGACCAGGACCGGTGGCGCACGGCGATCGCATCGTTGCAGAGCTGATACGGACCTGATACCGACTGGGGCGGATGAGGCGCGGCAGGTAGCATCCTGGGGTACCCGGGTTCGCGTCGCCGTGACAACAGTTCGGGGCGCGTAGCTCAGTGGAAGAGCACCCGCCTTACAAGCGGGGGGTCGTTGGTTCGAACCCAACCGTGCCCACCAGCACATACCTGACATCAACGCGGTAGAAGAAGGCCCCCGCTGGACCTGACGTCACAAGGCCTGACCGAGCTGCCCGTCCGGCCAGAGGAGCTGGCCGGGGTCACCGAGCTCCACCTCGACGGCAACGCGCTCACCGCGCTGCCGGACTGGATCGGGGACCTGACCATGCTCACCACCCTCAGCGTGTCGTGCAACCAGCTCACCGAGCTGCCGGCGGCGCTGCGGCGGCTCACCGGGCTGACCGAGCTGCAGCTGGGGCACAACTACCTCGGGCGGCTGCCGGACTGGTTCGGGGAGCTCACCGCGCTGACCGACCTCCACCTGTTCGGTAACCGCCTGACCGCGTTGCCGGAGTCCTTCGGCGACCTGGCGGCGCTCAGGAACCTGCATCTGTTCGAGAACGCGTTCACCGAGGTGCCACCGGTCCTGCGCCGGCTGCGCGGGCTCACCGGCCTCTGGCTGTCGGACAACCGCCTCACGGCCGTGCCGGAGTGGATCGGGGACCTGACCGGGCTGGTGCGGCTCGCCCTGGACCGGAACCGGCTCACGGTCCTACCGGAGCGGCTGGGGCGGCTCACCGCGCTCACCACCCTCTGGCTCCAGGACAACGCGCTCACCGAGGTGCCCGGGTGCGTCCGCGACCTCACCGCCCTGACCAGCCTCTACCTCGCCGGCAACCCGATCACCGAGGTGCCCGCATGGTTCCCCGATCTCACCCACCACGACCTGTCCGACACCACAGCCAGGGTGCACGGGTGAGCGCACTACAGCTTGTGCGGGCACTGGTGCAGCGGGCGCCGCGGGATGCGGGCGGGGCGGCGGATCGAGACGAGCCGGGCGGGGCGGATCGACGGAGCGGAGTGCGGCGCCGAGGTGGAGGTCGCGGTGCGGGACACGGCGGCCAGGTGCGACGAGAGCGCGGCGTGCAGAAGCGTCGGTGACTGCTGCGGCATCGGCTGCATGCGGCGGTTGCTGCCGGTGTACGACGAAGCCGCCGGCGCGGGGGTGTGCACCCGCTGTGCCGGGATGCGGGGCGCCGGCGGGGGCGCGTCCGTCGCGGCGGCCGGCTCGTCCTTCTCCGGCCTGGTGACCATGAACGCGACGATCGCCGCCACGACGACCGGGACCAGGTAGAGGAGGGCTCCGGCGTATTGCTCGGTCACGACGACGACTCCCAACGCTGCGCACTGCTGACCTGCGCAACGCTACGGATTGCCCCGCATCGACGATGTCATCCGGTCGGCTCACCCTGCAAGTCCGGGCGGGGTGCAGCTGAGGTGCAAACCTCCTGGAACCAGGCGAACGACGTCCGCCGCGTCCGCTCCTGCGTCTCGAAGTCGACGTGGACGAGGCCGAAGCGCTGGTCGTACCCCTCGGCCCACTCGAAGTTGTCCAGCAGGGACCACGCGCAGTAGCCGCGGACGTCGACGCCCGCCTCGATGGCCTCGCGGACGGCGGCGAGATGGCCGGCGTGGTAGTCGACGCGGAACTGGTCCTCGACCGGCGCGTACGAGCAGCCGCTCTCGGTGATCCAGATCGGCGGGAGCCGCTCCCCGTACACCTGCCGCAACTGCAACAGGAGATCCTTCAGCGCGGACGGGACGACGGGCCATCCGAAGTCGGTGGTGGGGTAGCCGGTGATGTCGAGCCGGCTGAACGGGAGGTCCTCACCCTCGACCGGGGCGCTGATGAGGCTCGGGTTGTAGTAGTTGACGCCCAGCGCGTCGATCGGCTGCGAGATGACCTGGAGGTCGCCGTCCATGACGATCGAGTCGATGTCGGCGGTGGTGAGGGCCTCGACGACCGGCGGGTACTCGCCGAGCAGGACCGGGTCGGTGAAGAGCCGGTTCTGCACCAGGTCGTAGAACATCGCGGCGGCCCGGTCCTCGTCGGACCCGCTCTTCGGCCACACCGGCGAGTAGTTGTTGGCGAGGGTGATCGGCGAGGACGAGACGCGGCGCAGCGCCGACACGGCGAGGCCGTGGCCGAGGAGCTGGTGGTGGATGACCGGCAGCAGGTCCATGCCGAGCTGCTGGCCGGGCGCGTGGATGCCGAGGACGTGCCCGAGCACGAGGTGGATGTACGGCTCGTTGAGCGTCACCCACAGCTTCACGCGGTCGCCGAGGGCCTCGCCGACCAGCTCCGCGTACTCCCCGAAGCGCATCGCGGTGTCGCGGTCGCCCCACCCGCCGAGGTCCTGCAGGGCCTGCGGCAGGTCCCAGTGGAACAGGGTGGCGACCGGGTCGATGCCGCGGGCGAGCATCCCGTCGACGAGCCGGTCGTAGAACGCGATCCCGGCAGCGTTGGCGGGGCCGTCGCCGGTCGGCTGGATGCGCGGCCACGCGATCGAGAACCGGTACGCGGTCGCGCCCAGCTCCTGGATCAGGTCGAGGTCGGACTCCCACCGGTGGTAGTGGTCGCAGGCCACGTCGCCGGTGGCGCCGCCGCGGGTCGTGCCGGGCGTGCGGCTGAACGTGTCCCAGATGGACAGCCCGCGGCCGTCCTCCTCCGCGGCACCCTCGATCTGGTACGCGGCCGTGGACACACCGAACTGGAACCCCGTGGGGAAGTTCTTTGGAAAGTCCGACATGATCGCACGCTACCGGCTGCGGCAGTATTGGGCCATGGCACACGAGATCCCGACCGCCGAGCTCGCTCCGGGCGTGCAGCTGCCCACGATCGGCTTCGGCACCTGGCAGATCACCGGAGCGTCCGCGTACGAGTCGACCCGCACCGCCCTGGACGTCGGCTACCGGCACATCGACACCGCGACCATGTACGGCAACGAGGCGGAGATCGGCCGGGCGCTGCGCGACAGCGGCGTCGACCGCTCCGACGTCTTCATCACCACGAAGCTCCCGCCATCGCAGGCCGGCCGCGAGCGGCAGACGATCGAGGCGAGCCTCAAGGCGCTCGGCGTCGAGTTCGTCGACCTGTGGCTCATCCACTGGCCGCCGTCGCGGGGCAAGTCGGTGCCGGTGTGGGCGGCGTTCCAGCAGCTGCGCGACGCCGGCCTCACCCGCACCATCGGGGTCAGCAACTACGACGCGGCCCTCGTCGACGAGCTGACCAAGGAGACCGGCGAGACCCCGGTGGTCAACCAGGTCTCCTGGAGCCCCGGCGAGCACGACGAGAAGTTCCTGGCCGACATGCGCGACCGGCGGGTGGTCGTCGAGGGGTACAGCTCGCTGAAGAACACGCCGCTGGACGACCCGCGGCTGGTCGCGATCGCCGAGGCGCACGGGGTGACGGTGCCGCAGGTCGTGCTCCGGTGGCAGCTGCACCACGACATCGTCATCATCCCGAAGTCGACGCACCGGGACCGGATGGAGCAGAACCTGTCGGTGTTCTCCTTCTCGCTGACCACTGACGAGCTGGCGACCATCGGTTCGCTCTAGGTCACCCGTTTCCTCAGTTCCGCTGTACGGCCCGGTCCACGCGCGCCCGCCAGCCTCCGTCGCGGGGCTGGCGGCGCAGCTTCGCCAGGGCCTCGACCGCGCCGGTCACCAGCTCGCCGTAGTCCGGCTCCGGCCCCTTCTGGATGAGGAACGCGAGGCCGGCGGAGTTGCTGACGGCCCACCCCGTCCGCCGGCCCAGACGGTGCGCGGCGTCCGCACCGTGCGCCGTGACGAGCTGGATGTCGTAGGGGTGCCGCACCACGCCACCCTCCCTGGTCACCACGATCCTCGCCTGCGCCAGGGTGTCGTCGCGGTTGAACAGCGCCCGCCACCAGCGGGTCCTCGGTGCCTCGACGACGACCTCGACGCCCTGGCCGTGCTCGCCGGGGTCGCGGGCGGCCGCGACGGTCCGCACGAGGTCGACCACCCGTGCGGGGTCCGAGCGGCGGAACGCGACCCAACTGTTCACGGCGACATCTTCGTTTTCCTCAGGTAACACCGCCGTCGGTCGTTCAGCCGGACAGCACATCCGAAAGGACGTCCGCCATGCGCCGCTGGCTCGGCTCCCGCCGCCTGTACACCAAGATCCTGTTCGTGGCCGCGGTGGCGATCGCCGGGACCGCCGCGACCGGGATCGTTGCCCTCGCCGGCATCACCGACCTGCGCCACACCCGCGACCACGAGGTCGGCAGTGCGGTGCCGTACATCGCGGCGCTGCACTCCGCCGCGCTGACCGCCAAGTCCGCGGCCAACGACGAACGCGGCTTCCTCCTCGGCGGCGACACGTCCTTCCGTGACGAGGCCCTCGGCCGCAAGGACGACCTCGACGCCGCGCTCGCGTCCGCCCGCTCGCTCGCCCCGTCCGGCCAGGCCGTCGAGGAGATCCAGGCCGCGGTCGACGCCTGGTTCGACGCGCTGCAGGCCGAGTTCACGCTGTACGGCACGGACCGCGCGGCCGCCGTGACCGCTGCCTTCGGGCCGAACCGTGAACTGCGCAAGACGTACGAGAGCCTCCTCGACAAGGAGATCGCCCGCGCCGGCCAGGCCCTCGTCGCCGGGCGGGACTTCACCGACACGGTGTCCTCGGTCCGCGTCACCGTCGTCACCCTGCTCGTCGTCGCGCTCGCCCTGGCCGTCGCGCTCGCGCTCTACATCGCCCGCCTCATCGTGCAGCCGCTCGCCCGCGTCTCCCACGTCCTGCGCGCCGTCGCCGACGGCGACCTCACCCAGGACCCGGCCGTCGACCAGCGCGACGAGGTCGGCCGGATGGCCGCGGACCTGCGGACCGCGACCGGCAACCTGCGCGGCACCGTCGCGACGCTCGCCGAACACGCCACGGTCCTCGCCAGCGCCTCCGAGGAGCTCGCCACCACCAGCCGCGCGAGCTCCGACGGCGCCACCACCGGCGCCCGCCAGGCCGCCGCCGTCGCGGACCTCGCCGCCGCCATGTCCCGCGCCATCTCGACCGTCGCCGCCGGCGCCACCGAGATGGGTGCCTCGATCCGCGAGATCGCCCAGAGCGCCACCCAGGCCGTCACCGTCGCCGGCCGCGCCGTCGAGGTCGCCGGCACCACCAACACCGTCATGAGCAAGCTCGGCGACTCCTCCGCCGAGATCGGCAACGTCATCAAGGTGATCACCTCGATCGCCGAGCAGACCAACCTCCTGGCCCTCAACGCCACCATCGAGGCCGCCCGCGCGGGCGCCGCGGGCAAGGGTTTCGCGGTCGTCGCCTCCGAGGTCAAGGACCTCGCCCAGGAGACCGCCCGCGCCACCGACGACATCAGCCGCCGCGTCGCCGCCATCCAGTCCGACACCACCGGCGCCGTCTCCGCCATCGAGGAGATCAGCGCCATCATCGCCCAGATCAACGAGTACCAGACGACGATCGCCTCCGCCGTCGAGCAGCAGTCCGCCACCACGGAGGAGATGAGCCGCAGCGTCGAACAGGCCGCCGCCACCGGCAACCAGGTGGCCGCCACCATCGGCGAGGTGGCCACCTCGGTCCAGCTGACCACCTCCGGCCTCACCGAAGCCGACCGCGCCGCCGGCAGCCTGGCCGAACTCTCCGGCAGCCTCCGCACGATCGTCCAGACGTTCCGCTACTGACCCGCCCTCCTGCGGCAGGCGCGCCTGGCCCGACCGTCTCTGGCGGCAGGCGCGCCTGGCCGGACCGCTGGGCCGGCATCGCCGGCAGGCCGTGCTCGACAACGGCCGCCACGACCTCGGCCGCCACCACCGCGGTCTCCGCCGACGCGACCGTCCACCACATGTCGCGACCGACCGGCATCACGTGGCCCAGCCGGCGACTCCAGGTCCTGCCGAAGCGTCCGTACCGGGTGCCTGGCCGCGGCACCTCGGGCAGGTGCGGGTGGACCGCGCGCTGCTCGGCCCAGGACGCCCGGCTGACGACCATGAGGTTCACGGTGAACCGGACCCCCTCCGCCGTGTTCCACCGGGACGACTCCCCCGCTTGCAAGACGGTGCCGCGTGGCGGTCGGCGGGCAATTCACCGGAGCGGCGAGACAGTGCGCGACGGCGCCGGAGGTGGGGACGCCGGGACTGGGCCGGCGTGTCCGGCGGCGGGGAGGAGAGCCGTGTGCAGGGGCGCACGGTGGACGGTCGTCGGACATCGCGGTGAACACCGCAGCGTGCGGCAGGTCGTACCCGAGGCCGAGGGTTGCGGGTGCTCGTGGCGGAGGTGCTGGTCCGGCAACGCTGACAGGAGTGGAAGCTCAGATCCGGGGTGAACCGCTCGATAAGTGGAGTAAACGCCTTGGAGAGGTGTCCGGATGAGCGCGACCGCGGGTGGGCGGGGGCGGATCGGTGACGTGCCGGTCGGCGTGAAGATCTTCGGTGCGGTGCTGATCGTCGTCGTGACGTCCGCGGTCGTGGTCTGGCTGAGCATCGCCGGGCTGAACCGGCTGGCGGCGGGCGGGCAGGCCGTGTACGACGACGGGGTCCGGCCCACCCAGACGCTCGCCCAGCTGCGCGCGGACGTCCTGGCCGACCTGAACACGACGGTGAAGTACTTCATCTCCAGCGCGGAGTGGCGGGCGAAGCACAAGGAGCAGATGCGGGCGCTCGACGCCGCCATCGCCGCGTCGATGGAGCGGTACGCCGGCGAGGCCGCCGACCCGGCCAGCTTCGACAGTCTCCGTAAGGACTGGGCGTCGTACATGCAGATCCGCGACACCGAGGTGCTGCCCGCCGCGGACAGGAACGACCTGGACGGGTTCTGGGCCGGGTACAACAAGTCGGAGCTGCTCACCAACGACATGAACAAGCGGTTCGAGACCCTCGTGGCCGGCCAGGCGAGCGCCGCCGCCGCGGAGGCGAAGGCGCTGCGCGACCGGCGGGACAGCACCAACTGGCTGGTCGTCAGCGGCGCGGTGCTCAGCCTGCTGCTCGGCCTCGGCGTGGCGTGGCTGGTCACCCGCGCGGTCGTGGGCCCGCTGCGCCGGGTCACGGGGGTGCTGGAGGGGGTGGCCGACGGTGACCTGACCCGCACCGCCGACGTCGGCGGGCGCGACGAGGTCGGCAAGATGGCGTCGGCGCTGAACCGGGCGATCGGCAGCATGCTCACCGCGGTCACGACGATCAGCACCAACGCCGCCGCGCTCCGCGGCTCGTCGCGGAGCATGGCCGGCATCAGCGACACCCTCGCCGGCGGCGCCGCGCAGACCGCGCAGCGGGCTGGTGCCGTGCGCCATGCCGCCCAGGAGGTGTCGAACCACGTGCAGACCCTCGCGGCCGCCGCGGAGGAGATGGGCGCCGCCATCCGGGAGATCGCCTCGAGCGCGGGAGACGCGGCGGCCGTGGCGGGCGAGGCCGTCGCCTCGGCGCGCGAGACGACCGGCATCGTGGGCCGGTTGGGCGAGTCGTCGTCGGAGATCGGCAACATCGTCAAGGTGATCACCTCGATCGCCGAGCAGACGAACCTGCTCGCCCTGAACGCGACGATCGAGGCGGCCCGGGCCGGCGACGCCGGCAAGGGGTTCGCGGTCGTCGCCTCCGAGGTGAAGGACCTCGCCCAGGAGACGGCCCGGGCGACCGAGGACATCGCGGCCCGGATCCAGACGATCCAGGCGGAGACGTCCGCGGCGGTGGCCGCCATCGAGGGGATCTCGCAGATCACCGACCGGATCAGCGACTACCAGACGACGATCGCCTCGGCGGTCGAGGAGCAGACCGCCACCACCGGCGAGATGAGCCGCAGCGTCTCGGAGGCGGCCGCCGGCGCGGACGAGATCGCCCGCACGATCGGCGGGGTCGCCGACGCCGCCGAGTCGACGAGCCAGACGGTCGAGGGGTCCCGCGCCACCGCCGACTCGCTCGCCCGGATGGCGGGGGACCTCAACGAGGCGGTCGGCCGCTTCCGGGTGTGAGCGATCGAGGCGCTGACCTACCCGACCACGAGCTGACCTACCCGACCACGATGAGCGACCCGATCGCGGACCGGTCGGAGCGCACTGACGCGACCAGCCACCCGTCGAGGTGACGGGTGGCCGGTCGGTCGTGCGGTGCGGTCAGTGCGACGGCGCGGGTTCGAACGGGTCGACGCGGTGCCGGCCCTCACCCTCGGCGTCCGCCACTGCCGGCTCGTCCGCCCCCGGCGAGGGGGACACGGGGGCGGCGTGCCGGCCCTCACGCTTGAGGCGGCGGCGCTCCTTCGTGCCTTCGACCATGGTGTACAGCGTGGGCACGAGCACCAGCGTCAGCAGGGTCGAGCTGATCAGGCCGCCGATGACCACGATCGCGAGGGGCTGGGAGATGAACCCGCCCTCGCCGGTGAGGCCGATCGCCATGGGCATCAGGGCGCAGATCGTCGCGACGGCCGTCATCAGGATCGGGCGGAGCCGGTGCCGGCCGCCCTCGATGACCGCCTGCCGGACGGGCATGCCGCCTTCCCGGTACTGGTTGATGAGGTCCATCAGCACGATCGCGTTGGTGACGACGATGCCGATGAGCATCAGGACGCCGATCATCGAGGGCAGGCCCAGCGGGGTGTCCGTGATGAGCAGGAGCAGGATCGCCCCGGTCGCCGCGAACGGGATCGACACCAGCAGGATGATCGGCTGCGCGATGCTGCGGAACGTCGCCACCATGATGATGAAGACGATCGCGATCGCGGCGAGCATGGCCAGGCCGAGCTGCGCGAACGCCTCCTGCTGGTCCTGGGTGACGCCGCCGAGGGTGACGGTCGCGCCGGCCGGCAGGGTCAGCGTGTCGAGCTTCTTCTGCAGGTCCGCGGAGACCGTGCCCAGGTCGGAGCCCTCGGCCCGGCCGGTGACGGAGGCGCTGCGGTTGCCGTCGATGCGGGTGATGGCGACCGGGCCGGCGCCCTCCTTGACGTCCGCGATCTGGTCCAGCCGGACGAACGGCGTCGTGCCGCCCTGGACGGGGATCGCGAGCGCCTTGAGCGCGTCGAGCGTGGCCGGCGCCGGGCCGGAGCGCAGGATCAGGTCGCGCTCCTGTCCGTCGATGGTGAGCTGGGCGAGGTTCTGCCCCCGGTACGCGGCGCTGACGATGCCGCCGACGGCCGCGTCGGACAGCCCGTACTTCGCCGCGACGTCCCGCTTGACCCGCACGTCGATGCGCGGGTTGCTGGCCGCGAGGTTGCTCTCCACGTCCGCGATGCCCGGGGTGCCGGCCATCGCCTCCTGCGCCGCCTTCGCCGCGGTGGCCAGGTCGTCGGTGTTGTTGGCCTTGACGACGACCTCGAGCTGGTCGGTGGAGCCGCCGCCACCGCCGCCGGCGGTGACCTTCACGGTGCCGAACGCCTTCGTGTCGGTGACCTGCCCGCGAAGCTGCTCGATGACCTTGTCGACGTCGGCGTCCTCCTTCGCGGTGACCGAGAAGTTGGCCGTGTTGCCCGACTGCGCGCCGGCGAAGCCGAAGCCGGCCGAGGCGCCGATGGTGACCTGGTAGGACTCGATGTCGGAGCGGGCGGCGAGGAGGTCCTCGACCTTCTTCGCGGCGGCGTCGGTGGTGGCGAGGCTGGAGCCGACCGGCAGCTCCTGCGAGATGGAGAACTCCGTCTGCCCGCTCTGGTCGATGAAGTTGGTCTTGAGCTGGCCCGCCAGGACGAGCGTCGCGATGAACACGAGGAGGCTGAAGCCGACGGTCGCCCAGCGGGTGCCGCGGCTACGGGTGACCCAGCTGATGGTCGGCACGTAGGTCCGCTGGAGGCGGCTGCGCTCCTCCTTGTCGAGGGCCTTGGCGAGGATCGCCTCCCGTTCCAGGGCGCCGACCTGCTTCGGCGGGCGCAGGAACCAGTACGCGAGGACCGGCACGACGGTGAGCGAGACCAGCAGCGACGCGAGCAGCGCCACGGTGATGGTGACCGCGAACGGGCGGAACAGCTGCCCGGCGAAGCCGCCGACGAGACCGATCGGCAGGAACACCGCGACCGTGGTCAGGGTGGAGGCGACGACGGCGCTGGTGACCTCGCGGACGCCGGTGAGGATCGCGTGGCGCTTCTCCTCGCCGTACTCCAGATGTCGTTTGATGTTCTCCAGCACGACGATGGAGTCGTCGACGACCCGGCCGACGGCGATGGTGAGCGCGCCGAGGGTCAGCAGGTTGAGCGAGTAGTCGCCGGTCCACAGGCCGATCAGGGCGACGACGACCGACAGCGGGATCGACACCGCGGTGACGAGCGTCGAGCGCAGCGAGAACAGGAAGACCAGGATCACCAGCACGGCGAAGAGCAGGCCCAGGGCGCCCTCGGTGCTGAGGCTCTTGATGGACTTCTCCACGAACGGCGCCTGGTCGAAGACCGACGTGATCGCCACGTCGCCGCCGAGCTCCTTCTTCAGGCCGTCGAGCTTGTCCTGCACCTCGTGGCTGATCTTCACCGCGTTGCCGTCGGGCGAGGCGGTGACCGCGATGCCGAGGCTGGGCTTGCCGTTGGTGCGGGTGATCGACGTCGTCTCGGCGGTCTTCAGCTCGACCTTGGCGACGTCACCGAGCTTCGCCGTGGGCGTGACGTTGAGGTTCTTCAGGTCGTCGAGGGTCGCGAGGGTACCGCCGACCTGCACGGCGAGGGAGCGGTCGCCTTCGGTGAGGGTGCCGGCGGGGAATGACACGCCGTTGGACTTCAGCGCGGCGGTCACCGTCTGGGCGTTGACCCCGGCCGGGAAGGCCTTCGCCGGGTCGAGGGTGATCTCCACGTCCTGCGTCCCGGCGCCGGTGACCTCGACGGCGCGCACGCCCTCGATCCCCTGCAGCGCGGGCACGACGATCGCGTGGAGCTGCTGCGCGAACGCGACCTGGTCGCCGGACTTGCTGGCGGCGAGCACCACGGCCGGCAGGTCGTCGGTCGAGCCGGCGATGACCTGCGGGTCGACGGTCGACGGCAGCGTCGACTTGATCCGGTTGATCGCGGTCTGGATCTTGTTGGTGATGTCGTCGATGGACGAGCCGAACTCGAACGACACCTGGACCGTCGCGACACCCTCACGCGTGGTGGAGGTGATGTCGGTCAGCCCCGGCACGCCCTGCAGCGCGTTCTCGATGGGCTGGGTGACCTGCTCCTCCACGATGTCCGGCGACACGCCCGGGTAGGGCGCCAGCACGAACGCGGCGGGGAAGTCGATCGACGGGATCAGCTGCTGTTTCAGTGAGGGGATGGCAATGGCGCCGAAGCCCAGGACGACGATCGCGATGATCGCGACCAGCCCCCGGTTCGCCAAACTGAGCCGGGCGAGAAACGACATGTCTGGAGTCTTCTTCCGATCGGCTGAGACAGACGTTAGTTCGTGTGATGCTAACCGTTCGCCTCGCACAAAATGGTTACAGGGGGTACAACTTCCCTGTGAAGACTCACAGGGAAGCGCTGCTGCTGCGCGTGATGACGGCCGAGCAGCGTCTGCGCACCCTGTTCGCGTATGACCGGACCAACCGGCTGTTCTCAGTAAACCTCACAATGCAGCAGCTCAAGGTGCTAATTCTGCTGGCCCGCCACGACGGGATCGCCTCGCAGGAGCTGACCCGGCACCTCGGCGTGACGTTGGCCACCCTGTCCGGGATCGTCGACCGGCTTGTCACGCACGGCTACGTCACCAGGGTCGAGGACCCCCACGACCGCCGCATCCGCCGGATCCACCTGTCGGACGCCGGGCGGGAGCTCCTGATCGAGATCATGGACAGCGGCGCCCGTGCCCATCAGCGGCTGCTGAGCCGCGTCGACGACGACACGCTGGTCATGCTGGAGACCGTGCTGGTCCGGCTGCTGGAGGCGGCCCGCGACGATGCGCTGGAGCAGGGCATCGTTATCCCGGATGACCTCGAAAATGCCAGCCACTAGTCTGGGGGTGTGACGGTTCGCGTGCGTTTCGCCCCCTCCCCCACCGGGATGTTCCATGTCGGCGGTGCCCGTTCGGCCCTGCAGAACTGGATCTACGCCAAGCAGCAGGGCGGGGTGTTCGTGCTGCGGATCGAGGACACCGACGCGGCCCGCAACCGGCCGGAGTGGACCGAGGGCATCCTCAACGCCCTCGCGTGGATCGGCATCGCCCGCGACACCTACGAGGGGCCGTACTTCCAGTCGACGTACGCGGAGCAGCACACCGCCGCCGCGCACGAGCTCTACACCGCCGGGAAGGCGTACTACTGCGACTGCACCCGGGAGCAGGTCCAGGAGCGGTCCGGCCCGCAGTTCCGCGGCTACGACGGGTTCTGCCGCGACCGGTCCCTCGGCCCCGGCGAGGGCCGCGCGCTGCGCTTCCGCACCCCTGACGAGGGCTCGACCGTCGTGGTCGACCTGGTCCGCGGTGAGCCCACGTTCGACAACAAGCTCATCGAGGACTTCGTCATCGCCCGCGCCGACGGCTCCGCGGTGTTCCTGCTCGCCAACGTCGTCGACGACATGACCATGGGCATCACCCACGTCATCCGCGCCGAGGAGCACCTGCCCAACACGCCGAAGCAGCAGCTGCTGTGGGCGGCGCTGGGCAAGACCCCGCCGGTGTGGGCGCACGTGCCGGTGGTGGTCAACGAGAAGCGCCAGAAGCTGTCGAAGCGCCGCGACAAGGTGGCCCTGGAGCAGTACCGCGACGAGGGCTACCTCGCCGACGCGATGCGCAACTACCTGATGCTGCTCGGCTGGGCACCGTCCAACGACCGCGAGATCGTGCCGTGGTCCGTGATCGAGGACGAGTTCCGCCTGGAGGAGGTCAACCCGTCGCCGGCGTTCTTCGACGAGAAGAAGCTCCGCGCGTTCAACGGGGAGTACATCCGCGCCCTGACGCCGCAGGAGTTCGCCGAGGCCTGCCGGCCGTGGCTGACCGGCACGCCGGTCGCGCCCGGCGGCACCCCGGTCGCCGCTCCCCCGTGGGACCCGGCCGACTACGACCCGAAGGTCTTCGACGCGCTCGCCCCGCACGCGCAGACCCGCATCGCGCTGCTCGCCGAGGTCGTGCCGAACGTCGACTTCGCGTTCCTGCCGGAGCCGGCCGTCGACGAGGCCGCCTGGGCGAAGGCGATGAAGGACGGCGCGGCCGACCTGCTCGGCGCGGCGATCGAGGCGTTCGGGACGGCGGCGTGGGACGCGGAGTCGCTGAAGTCGGCCCTGGAGGCGGTCGGCGCCGAGCGGGGGCTGAAGCTCGGCAAGGCCCAGGCCCCGATCCGGGTCGCGGTCACCGGCCGGTCGGTGGGGCTGCCGCTCTTCGAGTCCCTCGAGGTCCTCGGCCGCGAGCGCACCCTCGCCCGTCTCCGCGCGGCCCTCGGGAAGCTCTGACCGTCTCCGCGCGGCCGCGGAGGCTCCGGCCGCAGCGCCCCCGGGCAGGGCTCGTCCAGCGGCGTCACCCTGCCCGCGGGTGTAGCACGGGCCGGCCCGGGTAGCGGTTCGCCTCGTGAGAAGCCTGGTCGTGCTCGCCCTGCTCGCCGGCGTCCTGCTGACACCCGCCCGGGCCCATGCCGAGACCGCCGCCCCGCACACGGGGATCCACGTGCGCGACGGGCGGCTCGTCGAGGCCAGCGGCAGCGACCTCGTGCTGCGCGGCGTCAACCACGACTTCATGTGGTACCCGGACCGCAACGGCTCGTTCGCCGCGATCAAGGCCGCCGGCGCCAACGCGGTCCGGCTCCCGCTCGGCATCGGGCACCAGTGGCGGCGCAGCGGCCCCGAGGACGTCGCGAAGGTCGTCGGCCTGTGCAAGGCGAACCGGCTCATCTGCATCCTCGACGCGCACGACACGACCGGCTTCGGCCAGGACCGGAAGGCCGCGACGATGGCGCAGGCCGTCCAGTTCTGGCTCGACGTCCGCAAGGCCCTCGTCGGCGCGGAGGATCATGTCATCGTCAACATCGCCAACGAACCGTTCGGCAACGGCACGACGATGCCCTGGGTGCAGCAGACCTCCGACGCGATCCGGGCGCTGCGCGCCGCCGGCTACCGGCACGCGCTCATGGTCGACGCGCCCGGCTGGGGCCAGGACGAGTCGTTCGTGATGCGCGACAACGCCGAGAAGGTCCGCGACGCCGACCCGCTGGGCAACACGCTGTTCGACATCCACATGTACGGCGAGTTCGGCACCGCCACGAAGGTCAACGCCTACCTGAGCTCGTTCACCTCGCGCCGCCTGCCGATCCTCATCGGCGAGTTCTCCGGCGAGCATCAGTGGGGCGACCCCGACGAGGACGCGATCATGGCCTTCGCGGAGGCCCGCGAGCTCGGCTACTTCGGCTGGTCGTGGAGCGGCAACGACAAGCAGTACAGCTACCTCGACCTGGTCGACAACTTCGACGCGGCGAAGGTCACCGCCTGGGGCCGCCGCTTCATCTCCGGCCCCAACGGGCTGACCACCGGCACCCGCGAGGCCACGGTCTACCGCAACGGCGCCGCCTCCCCGCCCAGGGCGCCGCAGCAGGTGCGGGTCCTGGACGTGACCAGCTCGCAGGTCGTGCTGTCCTGGACACCCCGGCGCTACGCGACCTACCAGGTGGTGGCGGTCGACGGCGCCGCGGAGACCCGCCTCGTCACGACGAACCGGCCGACGGTGACGCTGCGCGGGCTGCGCGGCTCGACCGAGCACACGTTCGCCGTCTACTCCAAGGACATCCTCGGCACCCGCTCGCCACGCTCCGCGCTCGTCGCCGCCGTCACCACACCGGCGCGCTGACCCAGCCGGCCGGCCACCACAGCGCGCTGACCCAGCCGGCCGGCCACCACAGCGCGCTGACCCAGCCGGCCGGCCACCACAGCGCGCTGACCAGCCGGCGCCGTCACGGCCCGGGCCTTCGCCGGCCGGCCGCCGACGCCGCGAGCAGTCCGGCGACGGTCAGCCACAGCGCGGCCAGGATGCCCAGCTGGAGCGCCACGTCGTGCCAGGCGCCCGCGGTGCCGTCGGTCATGGCGAGGGGGCGCGGCCCGCTCACCCACCCGTCCACGGTCGCCGCCCGGGTGTCCCGCTGGACGGAGACGCGGGGCACCTCGAAGGAGCCGTCGTCGGCCCGGAACGTGCCCGTGCACTCGAAGCCGTACTCGAGGGCCTCGCAGTCCTGGACCGTCATCGTCCCGTGCACGCCCCGGCCCTCCGATGCGCGGTACGCGTCGGACATGGCCCGCGACCCGTCGTAGGCGAACGCGAGCAGCCCGGCGAGCACCGCGACGGCCACGCCCCGCGTCCAGCCCGACCAGTCCCGCGGCCGCCACGCCGGCATCGGCCCGCCGCGCAGGACGTTCAGGGCCCAGCCGGCGACGACGAGCCCGACGAGGATGCCGGCGGCGGCGTGCCCCTGCCGGACGAGGATCCGGTCGTCGTCGCCGTAGCGGCCCTTGAGCTCCTGGACGAGGGTGAACGCGTACCCGCCGTACGCCAGGCACACCGCGGCCGCGAGGCCGATCCACGCCGCCGCCCGGATCCTGGCCGTGCTCACCCGCTCGGCTCCTCGCTCACCCGTTCGGCTCCTCGCTCACCCGCTCGGCTCCTCGGCGAGCGGCAGCAGGGTGCGGCTGCGCCCGGGCCGCGGGTACTCGACCGCCGCGGCGGCGAGCCGGGTGGCGTGCTCGCGCTGCTTCTGCCAGTGCCCGTACAGCGCCCCCTGCTGCGCGAGCCGCGACACGGCGCGGATCGTCTCGGGGTCGACGTCCCCGGGCGGCGCGTCCCGCCACGGCGTGCCCGGCAGCGGCATGAACACGTGCGAGTGGATCCTGGCGCCGAGCCCGGCCAGCTCCTGCGCCAGCCTCAGCGACGCCTCCGCGTCCGCCGGGTCCTCCCCCGGCATCCCGAAGATCATGTCGACGTTGATCCGGAAACCCTCGGCGATGCCGATCCGCACCGCCCGCCGCACCGACTCGACGTCGTGCCCCCGCTTCGCCGCCGCCAGGACGCGCTCCGAACCCGACTGCGCCCCCACGATGAGGTTGTCGTTGGCGCAGTACCGCTTGACGAGCCGCAGCGCCTCGACGGTCATGTGCTCGGGCCGGATCTCGCTCGGGAACGACCCGAAGAACACCCGCCCGTCCGGCCCGATCCCTTCCTTGCAGCTCGCGAGGAGCTCCTCCACCGCCGCGAGGTCCGGCTCCTCCCCGTCGGTCCCGTAGGACAGCGACGTCGGCGTGATGAACCGCACGTCCCGCTTCCCGAGCTCCCGCATCCGGTCCACGTGCCACCGCACGTTCTCCACGCTCCGGTGCCGGAACCGCGCCGAGAACATGAACGGCGTCTGGCAGAACCGGCACGCGTAGATGCAGCCCCTGGTGATCTCGATCGGGTTCATCCGCTTGTACGAGAGGGGAAACGCGCGGTAGGTCCCGAGCGGCTCCTTGTGCGCCTTCCCGCTCCGCCTGACGGTGCCGCTGTCGTCGCGGTAGACCAGCCCCGCGATGCCCTCCGGCTCCCCGCCGCTGTCGACGAGGTCGAGGAACGTCCGCTCGCCCTCCCCCACCGCCGCGACGTCCCATCCCGCGTCGAGCGTCTGCACCGGCTCCGCGGTCGCATGCACCCCACCGGCGACGTGGACCGCCCCGGGCGCCTGCTCCTTGATCGTCGCCAGCTCCTCCGCCAGCGCGGCGGCGTCCGGCGAGTAGAACGACCACAGCACGAGCTTCCGCCCCTGCCGGGAGTTGATCGCCTCGACGGTGGCCCGCGCCGACTCCGCGAACACCACCTCGTACCGCGTGTCCGTGACATGCTCTTCCAGCGCCGCCAGCAGGGTGTGGAACCCGTAGGTCACCGCCTTGCGGTACCGCAGAATCAGGACCAGGTCGCTCACCGGGCCCAGTCTAGGGAGCGGGTCCGGGAGAGATCTCCGGGCCGTCGACGTGGTCGCCGGCGTCAGCGGGCGACCAGGCGGTCGATGGCGGAGGAGTCGAGGCGGCGGCCGACCACGGAGTCGACGATCTTCGCGGTGATGTCCGCCTTGGCGGCCTTGCTCGGGAGGGCGACGCCGAAGGTCCTGGCCAGCTCGCGGAGCTGCGGGACGGTGAGGCGCTGGTCGTTGAGGTACTGCACGGCCGCCGCGCGGGTGCCGATCTCCGACAGCATGGTCTCGATCTCGGCGACGGGGCGGGTCAAGGGCTTCGACGAGGGCTTCGAGGAGGGCTTCGCAGAGGCGGCGGGAGTGCCGCTCCTCGGCACCAGCGTGAGGCGGGCCGCGCCGGAGGCGAGGTCGGCGAGCTGCGACGCGGGCAGGGACTTCACGAACGCGGCGACCTTGAGCAGCACGTCGTGGGCGAGGTCGGCGGGGTCGGTCATCGCGGGAGGCTCCTCAGATCCGGGTGCGCGCCAGGAACTCGCTGGTCAGCTGCTGGAACTCGTATCGTAGGGTCTCGATCGAGGCGGTGCCGGGCGGGGCGAGGACGACGGGGAGGCTGCGTTCGCCGGCGTCGGTGACGGCGGTCTTGTTGTCGCGGACGGTCTGGCGGAAGACGGGGATCTCGATGCGGGAGGTCTCGTTGACCGAGGTGCGCTGGGAGATGAGCGGGCCCGCGCCGGTGTACTGGACCATCGTGTAGACGACGCCGATGATCTCCGGGTTGATCGGGTGGGGCGCGGCGGCGTTGTACTCCTCGACCAGCCGGGACATGCGGGCCCGCAGGTAGTCGATGCCGCGGGTCGACAGGTAGTCGGGGCGGGCCGGGACCATGACGTAGTCGCTGGCGACCATGGCGGTGCGGGTGACCATGTTGAAGTTGGGTGCGCAGTCGATGAGGATCGAGTCGTACCCGTGGAACGCGTGGTCGGTGAGGGCGTCGGCGAGCAGCCGGTGCACCGGCAGGTAGCGGGGGCTGCCGGACTGCAGGCGGGCGCCGCCGAGCGCCGCGGCCAGGTTGAGGTCGACCTCGATGAGGCCGAGGTCGCCGGCGAGCAGGTCCAGCCGGCCACCCAGCGGCTGCACCACGGCGTTGATCTCGCGGGGGCTCACCACGTACCTGTGCAGCGGCTCGGCGACGCGGGTGGCGAGGTAGCCGTCGAACCACGGCAGGATCGTGGGCCGCGACTCGAACTCGGCGGGCCGGTAGAAGGAGAACGTGAGGCTCGCCTGCGGATCGAGGTCGATGAGCAGCACCGTGCGCCCACGGGCGGCGAGCTCGGCGCCGATGTTGGCCGTCAGTGTGGTCTTGCCGACCCCGCCCTTGTAGTTGATCACGGAGACGACGCTCATCAGGGCAGCATGCCATCGGTGGCATCCGTTGTCGTCCCTCGACCGTGGCGGTTAGGCTGTCTTTCCTATCGACAAGGTAGGCATAGGAGGCTGTGATGGCGTTGCCGGACTTCCTGGTCGCCGGAGTGCCGAAGGCGGGCACCTCCGCGCTGCACGCGGCGCTCGTCCGCCACCCGCAGCTCTTCCTCCCCGAGGTCAAGGAGCCCAAGTTCTTCCTGTCCGACGGGCCGCCACCGGACCACGGCGGCCCCGGCGACCGGCAGACCTACCAGGAGCACGTGTGGCGCCGCGACGACTACGAGGCGCTGTTCGACCCCGCGCCCGAAGGGGCGCTGCGGGGCGAGGCGACGCCGTTCTACCTGTACGACCTGGCGTCGCACGAGCGCATCGCGAAGCTGGTCCCCGACGCGAAGATCATCCTGGTGCTCCGCGACCCGGTCGACCGCGCCCACTCCAACTGGTCCCACCTGTGGGGCGCCGGCCTGGAGTCCGAGGCGGACTTCCTGCGGGCGGTCGAGCTGGAGCCCGCCCGCACCGCCGCGGGATGGGCCGACTTCTGGCACTACACGGCGCTCGGCCGGTACGGCAGCCAACTGCGCCACCTGCTGCGCTTCTTCCCTCGCGAGCGGGTGCTGCTGCTGCGCTACAAGGATCTCCGCGACGACCCGGGGGCGACCGTCGACCGCGTCTGCGCCTTCCTGGGCGTCAGCACCGGGCACGTGGCGGAGATCCCGCCGGAGAACGTGCGCCGGTACGTCGCCGACACGCGGGTCAACGCCGTGCTCCGCCTCCTGCTGCGCAACGGTGGGAGGATCGGGCATCGGTTCCCCGTGCCGGTGCGCCGGGCGTTCAGCACCCCGCTGCTCGCGCTCCTGCACCGCCAGCACGGCAGGCGGCCGAGGGTCACCGCCGAGCAGCGTGCCGCGCTGCTGCCCCGGTTCATCGAGGAGATCGAGCTGCTGCAGGAGGTCTCCGGCGAGTCGTACGCCGACTGGCTGAGCCTCGAACACGCCAGCAACTACCACTAGGAGCGCTCAGTGCCCGCGTTGCCCCGCCTGACAGGTTCCGACGTCGTCGTCGCCCCGCCCGCCGGCGGCCCCGGCAACTGGGCCGGCGGCCCGAGCGCCATCATGCTCGATTCGTCGGTGTTCCTGGCGTACCGGTTGCGCCGCCCGATCGGCTCGGGCCGCGGGTACGCGAACGTCGTCGCCCGCTCGTCGGACGGCCTGCACTTCACCACGGTCGCCGAGGTCTCCAAGGAACGCTTCGGCGGCGCCTCCCTGGAGCGCCCCGCCCTGGTCGTCACCCCCGAGGGCCGCTGGCGCCTGTACGTCAGCGTCGCCACCCCCGGCACCAAGCACTGGCGCGTCGACCTCCTGGAGGCCGACGAGCCGGAGAAGCTCGGCGACGCCCCCGCCCGGACCGTCCTGCCCGGCTCCGCCGAGATCGGCGTCAAGGACCCCGTCCTGCACTTCGACGGCCTCCGCTGGCACCTCTGGGCCTCCGTCCACCCCCTGGAAACCCCCGAACACGCCGACCGCATGTCCACCTGGTACGCCACCAGCCCCGACGGCGTCGACTGGTCCTGGCAGGGCGTCGCCCTCGCCCCCCGCCCAGGCCAGTGGGACGCCCGCGGCGTCCGCCTCTCCGCCGTCTCGGTCCACGGGGGCACGCTCACCGCCACGTACGACGGCCGCGCCACCGCCGAGGAGAACTGGGAGGAGCGCACCGGCACCGCTACCGGCACCCTGGGCCCGGACGGCCTCTTCGGCACACTGACCGCCACGCCCGCCGCCCCGTGCGGCTCACCCCACACCCCCCACGGCCTGCGCTACCTGACCACCGTCCCGGGCCGCCTGTACTACGAGGTCACCCGCCCCGACGGCGCCCACGAACTGCGCACCGAGCCCACCCCGAACTGACCCGGCCGCCCGGCCGCGTGCCCCGCGGCCCGGTCACCACACGGGTCAGTCGCGGCGGTGGCGGCCGGTGGGGCGGGGGCGGTCGGCGCGGGTGTCGAGGAGGGCGGCGGTGCGGTGGAGGACCTCGTCCCACACGGAGGTCGGGGCGTTGCCGGCGATGAGGGTTGCCAGGTCCTCGGCGAGGCGGTCCAGCTGGGTCATGTCGAGGGTCGGGTCGGGGTCGGGTTCGATGACGGCGCGCTGGCGGGGGATGCGGGCGGTGACGTCGGGGCCGGGTTCGACGGGGAGCGGGTCGCCGGAGCAGACGATGTCGAGGTAGCGGATCGTGCGGGTGAGGGCGACGAACAGCAGCCGGTGGCCGCGGTCGTCCTCGGCGATGATCTCCTCCGGTTCGACGACGATGACGGCGTCGAACTCGAGGCCCTTGGCCTCCTGGGGGCTGACGAGGTTGATGGCCTCGTCCAGCGAGCCCTGGTCGGCGCGGCCCCACTGCAGGTCGTTGGCGTGCAGGGCGAACTCGAGCTCGGACCGGCAGGCGGCGGGGCAGACGATGCCGACGAAGCGGCCGCCGAGGGCGTGGTCCTTGGCGATGAGGGCGGCGCGGCCCGCGCGTTCGGCGGGCTCGACGACGTGGATGCCGGGGTCGGCGGGGCCTTCGCGGACGGCGCGGGTCGGCTCGACGTCGGGGGCGGCGACCGGGAGCAGCTCGGCGGCGAGCTCGTAGACCTGGCGTGGGACCCGGTAGCCGTACCGGAGCCCGACGACGACCTGGGGCAGCACGGCCGGCAGGTGCTCGGTGACCTCCTCCCAGTGGTCGCGGGCCCAGGCGCCGGTGGACTGGGCCAGGTCGCCCACGACGGTGAGGGAGCCGGTCGGGCAGCGGCGGGCGACGGCGCGCAGCTGCATCGGCGAGAGGTCCTGCGCCTCGTCGACGACGACGTGGCGGTACCGGCGCTGCACGCCGTTGAGGAGGTCCTCCAGCTCGTCGAGCAGCGGCAGGTCGGCGTTGCTCCAGATCTGCTCGGAGAGCTTGTCGGCGCCGCGGCGGTGCAGTAAGGCCAGCTCGTCGGGGGTGAACTCGTCGCCCGCGGCGCCCGCGAGCCTGGCGCGGGAGCCGAGGAGGGCGCGCAGGAAGGCGGCGGCGCTCTGCAGGGGCCAGAGGCGTTCGAGGAGGTTCTCGACCGGGCCGAGGCGCTCCGGGTCGGTCGGGCCGCCGCGGGCGCGGACGAGGTCGGCGAGCTGCGCCCTGAGTCGCTGGCGGCGTTGCGCGTACGAGCCCCCGGCCTGCCGTGCGGACGCGACGGCGGCGGCGACCTCGACGCCGGAGAGGGTGAGGAACGCGCCGTCGAAGAGCATCCGCTCCGCGGGTTCGGGGGCGCCGACCCGGTTCTCCAGGGCCCGCGCGAGCAGCCGGGCCATCCTCGCCTCACCCTTGAGCCGCCGGGTCTGCGCGGGTTCCGGCCGCCCACGTTGTACGGGCGGCGCCAGCTGATCGATGTCCAGCTGCACCACGTCGGCGTCGCCGAGGCTCGGCAGGACGGTGCGGATGTAGCGGGTGAACGCGGGGTGCGGGCCGACGACGAGCACGTCCTGCGGGCGCAGGCGGTCGCGGTGGTTGTACAGCAGCCACGACACGCGGTGCAGCGCGACGGCGGTCTTGCCGGTGCCCGGCCCGCCCTCGATGACGAGCAGCTGGTCCAGGGGCGAGCGGATCAGCCGCGACTGGGCGCCCTGGATGGTGGCGACGATGTCGGCCATCGTGCCGGTGCGGCCCCGGTCGAGCTCGGCCAGCAGCGCGTCGTCGGGCCCCGCCTCCGCCAGGGCGGCGACGGCAGTCGCGAGCTGGGCGAAGACGACGTCGTCGAAGTCGCGGATCCGGTTGCCGTCGCAGTGGAACGTGCGCTTGCGCCGCAGGCCGCGCGGGTCCTCGTGGGTCGACTCGTAGTACAGGGCGCCGATCGGGGTCTGCCAGTTGACGACGAGCACCTGCCGCTGGTCGTCGAAGATGGTCTCCCGGCCGATGTAGAACGTGTCGTCGACGCCCGAGCGGCCGGGAGGGTCGGCGGGCAGGCAGTCGATCCGGCCGAACGCGACCTGCTCCTCCGGCGGGGCGATCGCCTCCTTGCGGCTGCGGCGGAAGACCGCGAGCCGGCGGCCGGCGCCCGCGTTGGCCGCCGCGTCGGGGACCTCGCCGAGCTCAGCCCGGGCGCGTTCGCGGTGCTTGCGGGCGAGGTCGAAGTGCTGCTGCTCCAAGGCGAGTTCGGTGGCCAGCTCAGCCGACTTGGACTCCACGGCCCGCCTCTCAGACGATCATGGCCACGCTACGTGATCTCCAGGTTACCCGGCGACAGGGACCCCGGTCGATCCCCGTTTGGTGGGCAGATGACCGGGTAGCGCCCGGCCGTGCTGATCAGAGCGGCGTTCCTCGCCCTGCTGCTGTCGTTGCTCGGTGCCGCATACGTCTCGGTGGAGCCCGCCTACGGCGCGAGTGGCATCAAGGCCGAACGCGGGCATCTCGTCGAGGCGAACGGGGAACGGCTCGTGCTGCGCGGGGTGAACCACGGGTACTACTTCGGCAAGGGGCCGAAGTCGGTGTTCGCCGACATCAAGGCGGCCGGGGCCAACTCGGTGCGGGTCGCGCTCTCCAGCGGCACCGGGTTCCCCGCGACCAGCCCCGCCGAGGTCGCGGGGATCATCGGGCAGTGCCGGGCGAACCGGCTCATCTGCGTGCTCGACGTGCACGACACGATGGGGTACGGCACGGAGCCCGGCGCGGCGACCATCGCCCACGCCGTCGACTACTGGCTGACGCTGCGCAAGGTGCTGCTGCGGCAGGAGTCGTACGTCATCATCAACGTCGCCAACGAGCCCTCCGGCCACGCGGTGAACATGGACTGGATCGGCGACACGAAGCGGGCGATCCAGCGGCTGCGCGCCGCCGGCCTGCTGCACGCGATCATGGTCGACGCGCCGAACTGGGGCAACGACTCGTTCCACGTCATGCACGACCACGCGGCGGAGGTGTTCGCCGCCGACCCGGAGCACAACACGGTCTTCGACGTGCACATGTACGGGCCGTTCAACACCCCGGACAAGGTCTCCGGCTACCTCGACACGTTCGTGCGGCAGCGGCTGCCGATCGTCGTCGGGGAGTTCTCCTCGCTCCACCAGTACGGCGACCCGGACGAGGACGCGATCATGGCGTACTGCCAGCAGCACGACCTCGGATACCTCGGCTGGGCGTGGAGCGGCAACAGCGCCGAGTACCACTACCTGGACATGGTCGAGGCGTTCCGCCCGGCCCGCCGGACCGACTGGGGCAGGCGCCTGATCGACGGCCCGGACGGCCTGCGGCAGACCTCCCGGGAGGCCGGGATCTACGGCGGCTTCTGGTTGGCGGCCAGACGATGAAAAGCTGTGCGGGTGACGAACCAGGAGTCGACGGCAGGGCGCGACACCCGCCGAAGCCTCGAGGCGAGCGTGCGCTCGATCGAGCGGGCCGCCGGCGCCCTCGCGACCGCGAGCGTGGCGCGGATGGACGAGACGCTGCCCTGGTTCCGGGACCTCCCGGCCGACCAGCGGGCGTGGGTGATGCTGGTCGCGCAGGCTGGCGTCCGGTCGCTGGTCGACTGGCTGCGCAACCGGCAGGAGGGCGGGACGCTGCCGCCCGACAACTCCGACGAGTTCTTCGACGCCGCCCCGCGCGCCCTGGCCCGCTCGATCAACCTGGGCCAGACGGTCCAGCTGATCCGGGTCACGATCGAGGTCGTCGAGGAGCAGCTGCCGCTGCTGGCCGCCGAGGGCGAGGAGGCCGGGATCCGCGAGGCGGTGCTGCACTACAGCCGGGAGGTCGCGTTCGGCGCCGCCCGGGTGTACGCGCGGGCGGCGGAGACCCGCGGCGCCTGGGACGCGCGGCTGCAGGCACTGCTCGTCGACGCGCTGCTGCGCGGCGACTCCTCCGACGTCCTCGCCAGCCGGGCGGCGGCGCTGGGCTGGGCGGACGCGCCGCCGGTCGCGGTCGCGGTCGGCCGGTCCCCGGGCGGGGAGGCGACCGCGGTGCTGCACACCGTCTACCGGGCGGCCCGCCGCATCGGGGTCGAGATCCTCGGCGGCGTGCACGGCGACCGCCTCGTGGTGGTCCTCGGCGGCGCGCCCGACCCGATCGCGGCGACCGAGCGGCTCCTCGTCGGGTTCGGCGAAGGCCCCGTGGTGGTGGGGCCGGCGGTGCCGTCGCTGGACGAGGCGACCGAGTCGGCCAGGGCCGCCCTGGCGGGGTTCCGGGCCGCGCCCGCCTGGCCGGCCGCGCCCCGCCCCGTCGCCGCCGCGGACCTGCTGCCGGAGCGCGCCCTCGCCGGCGACGCGGAGGCGCGCCGGATCCTGCGGCAGGACATCTACGGCGCGCTCGTGCGGGCCGGCGGCGAGCTCCTCGAGACCCTGGACGCGTTCTACGCCGGCGGTGGCGTGCTCGAAAGCGCCGCGCGCGGGCTGTTCGTGCATCCGAACACGGTCCGGTACCGGCTGCGCCGCATCGGCGAGGTCACCGGGTTCGTCCCGCTGGTGCCGCGTGACGCGTTCGCCCTGCGGATCGCGCTGACGATCGGCAGACTGGATCCGTTCGCACCCGCACCTTCCAGTCCGCCGTCCCAGTGATGTACGGGCAGCTGTGACGCAGTCGCGTGACGTACGTCGCAGCCCCACGTGACGCACGTCGCAAGGCAGGTGAACGGAGCGTTGCGGTGGGTGACCGCATGGAGCTGTTGGGGCAACACCACGCAAACTCTTGTAGGGTTCCTACAAACGACCTGGTTCACTTTGGTGTGTCGCGCTACCCGCGCGATTGACGGAAATCCGGAAAAGTCATAGACGTGCTCGCCGTACTCGCCCCAGGGCAAGGCTCCCAGAAACCCGGCTTCCTGACACCGTGGCTCGCGCTGCCCGGCGCCGAGGCCCGCCTGCGCTGGTGGTCCGTCCTCGCCGGCGTCGACCTGGTCCACCTCGGCACGAAGGCCGACGCGGACGAGATCAAGGACACCGCGAAGACCCAGCCCCTGCTCGTCGCGGCGGCGCTGCTGACCGCGGAGCAGCTGCCGATGTACGACGCCACGATCGTCGCCGGGCACAGCGTCGGCGAGCTCGCCGCCACGGCGCTGGCCGGGGTGCTCAGCCCCGAGACGGCGGTCACCCTCGCCGCGGTCCGCGGCCGGGAGATGGCGGCCGCGTGCGCGCTGGAGCCGACCGGCATGAGCGCGGTCCTCGGCGGCGACCCCGACGAGGTCATCGCCGCCATCGAGGCCGCCGGCCTGTACCCGGCCAACCGCAACGGCGCCGGCCAGATCGTCGCCGCCGGCTCCCTCGCCGGCCTGGAGAAGTTCGCCGCCGCGCCCCCGGCCCGCACGCGGATCATCACGCTGCAGGTCGCCGGCGCGTTCCACACGCCCTACATGGCACCGGCCGAGGAGGCCCTCGCCGCGATCGCGGCCGGCGTCACCACGGCCGCCCCGGCGAAGCTGCTGCTGTCCAACCGGGACGGCACCGTCGTCGAGCACGGCCCGAGCATGCTGCAGCGCCTCGTCAAGCAGGTGACCGCGCCGGTGTGCTGGGACCTGTGCATGGCCGCCCTCGCCGACCTCGGCGTCACCGCCGTGATCGAGCTGGCCCCCGCCGGCACGCTCGCCGGGCTCGTCAAACGCACCATCAAGGGCATCGAGATCGTCACCGTCAACACGCCCGACGACCTGGCCGCCGCCCGTGACCTGATCACCCGTCACGGCAGCGCGCCGGTCCTCGAGCCGCACCCGCAGGGCAACGTGGTCCTGTCGACGGCGGCAGGCACGTTCACCCCCGCCGAGGGCCTGGCCGAGGGCGCCGAGGTCGGCGACGGGCAGCGCATCGGCACAGTGCAGACCCCGCAGGGGCCGGTCGACGTCACCACCCACGGCGCCGGCGTGCTCGCCGAATGGCTTGTCACCCTGGACGACCCGGTCGCGCCCGGCCAGCCGCTCGCTCGCATTGGAGACCAGCTATGAACCAGCCGACCGGGTCGAAGATCCTCGCGTTCGGGCACTACCAGCCGTCGCAGGTGGTCACCAACGACGACCTGTCCAAGGTGATCGAGACCAACGACGCGTGGATCCGTGACCGGGTCGGCATCGCCGAGCGCCGCATCGCCGGCACGGAGAGCGTCGCCGACATGGCGATCGCCGCCGCCGGGAAGGCCCTCGCCGCGTCCGGGCTCACCGCCGCCGACATCGACCAGGTGATCGTCGCGACGTGCAGCTCGGTCGACCGCTGCCCCAACGTGGCGACCCGGGTCGCGGCGAAGCTTGGCATCCTGGCGCCCGCCGCGTACGACCTGAACACTGCCTGCTCCGGCTTCTGCTACGGCCTCGCGAGCGCCGACCACGCGATCCGCGCCGGGGCCAGCCGCAACGCCCTCGTCATCGGCGCGGAGAAGCTCTCCGACGTCGTCGACTGGACCGACCGGACGACCGCCGTGCTCTTCGGCGACGGCGCCGGCGCCGCGGTCGTCACCGCCACCTACGGCGACGAGCCGACGGGTGTCGGGCCGGTCGTCTGGGGCTCCGCCCCCGACAAGGGCGACGTGCTGAAGATCGAGGGCTGGCGGCCCTACATCAAGCAGGAGGGCCAGTCGGTCTTCCGGTGGGCGACCACCGCCATCGCCCCGTACGCGCAGGCCGCCCTCGATCGGGCGGGCGTGCAGGGCAAGGACATCGCCGCGTTCGTCGCGCACCAGGCCAACACCCGCATCATCGACGGCATCGTCAAGCGGCTCGACCTGCCCAACGCGATCGTCCTCAAGGACCTCGTCGAGTCCGGCAACACGTCGGCGGCGAGCATCCCCCTCGCGCTGTCGAAGGCCATCGAGCGGCGTGAGGTACCCTCCGGCGCGCCGGTGCTGCTGTTCGGCTTCGGCGGCGGCCTGACGTACGCGGGCCAGGTCGTCCGCTGCCCCTGAGGCATGCCAGCTGTTGTTTCGCCAGCGTTCGACTTCAGGTCGGTGCTGCGTCAACCCAAGGAAGGAAAGCTCTATGTCCACCCGTGAAGAGATCGCCGGCGGTCTCGCCGAAATCCTCGAAGAGGTCGCCGGGGTCAACCCCGACGATGTCGCCGAGGACAAGTCGTTCACCGACGACCTGGACGTCGACTCGCTGTCGATGGTCGAGGTCGTGGTGGCGGCAGAGGAGAAGTTCGGCGTGAAGATCCCGGATGACGAGGTGCCGAACCTCAAGACCGTCGGTGACGCCGTGTCGTACATCGTGAAGTCGCAGGCCTGAGAGCCGTTGCCGCGGTCTCGGGTCTGGACGGTCACCCCGGACCTGCCCGAGACCGCGTCATGTGGGTCAGCCAGACGAGACCGCGAACGCGGTCCGCGCGAGAGGTAGTAGTGCTGTGAGTGTTGAGGTCGTCGTCACCGGACTCGGGGCCACCACGCCCCTGGGCGGAGATGTCGCGTCCACCTGGGACGCCATGCTCGCCGGGAAGTCGGGCGTGTCGGCGCTGACCCAGGACTGGGCCGCGCAGCTGACCGTGCGGATCGCCGCGCAGCTGGCCGTGGAGCCCAGCACGGTCATCGACCGGGTGCAGGCCCGCCGCCTGGACCGCTCCGAGATGACCGCGATCATCGCCGCCCGCGAGGCCTGGGCCGACGCCGGCGCCCCCGAGGTCGACAAGCTGCGGCTCGCCGTCAGCGTCGGATCCGGCATCGGCGGCGCGCAGACCCTCCTCGCCCAGGACGACATCCTGGAGGCCAGCGGGCCGCGCAAGGTGTCGCCGCACACCGTGCCGATGCTCATGCCCAACGGCCCGGCCGCCTGGGTCGGCCTGGAGCTCGGCGCGCAGGCCGGTGTGCACTGCGTCGCCAGCGCCTGCGCCACCGGCGCCGAGGCCATCGCGCACGGCCTGGACCTGATCCGGCTCGGCCGCGCCGACGTCGTGGTCGCCGGCGGCACCGAGGCCGTGATCCACCCGCTGCCGATGGCCGGGTTCGCCTCGATGCGCGCCATGTCGATCCGCAACGACGAGCCCGAGCGCGCGTCCCGCCCGTGGGACAAGGGCCGCGACGGGTTCGTGCTCGGCGAGGGCGCCGGCGTCATCGTCCTGGAGCGGGCCGACCACGCCCGCGCCCGCGGCGCCCGCATCTACGCCCGGCTCGCCGGCTCGGGGCTCACCTCCGACGGGTACGACATCGTCCAGCCGCACCCGGAGGGCGACGGCGCCGTCCGCGCCATCGACTTCGCGCTCCGCGACGCCGGTATCGCCAAGTCCGACGTCGTCCACGTCAACGCGCACGCCACCTCGACGCCCGTCGGCGACCTCGCGGAGATCAAGGCGCTGCACCGCGCGCTCGGCGACCACCCGCTGATCACGTCCACCAAGTCGATGACCGGGCACCTGCTCGGCGCGGCCGGGGCGGTCGAGTCGATCGCGACGATCCTCGCGATCCACCACGGGGTCGTCCCGCCGACCATCAACCTCGACGACCCCGACGAGGGCCTCGACCTGGAGGTGGCCGCGCACAAGGCACGCCACCTGGACATCCCGGCGGCGCTGAACAACTCGTTCGGCTTCGGCGGCCACAACGCGGCGCTGGTCTTCGCCCGCGCCTGAGGTCTCACCCTGATCGGACCGGGGGCCTGCGGGCCTCCGGTCCTTTCTCGTTTCCCGGCTTCCTCGTCTCCCGGCTTCCTCGTCTCCCGGCTTCGCGGCTTCCAGCTTCCCGGCTTCCAGCTTCCCGGCTTCCCGGCTTTCGGGCGCCGCATCACGCGTACCGCGGCGCTCCCCCGGACATGTCCGCTGCCCTTCCCCTTTCATACTGAAGCGGCGCGTGCGCGAAGCGTGATTTCCGCGAGATCGATTAGATCGATGGATGTACGGTGTGGAAGAAGGCCCGTCACCGGCACCGAGCCCTCCTCGCCGCGACGTGCCGCGCCCCGCGACGTGCCGCGCCCCGCGACGTGCCGCTCCCGAGGACTGCCGCATCCCCCGGCCAACGAAGCGCCATCGCGCCCCGCGCGCCGCGCCCGCGCCCGCGCGCCGCGCCCGCGCCCTGCGCGCCACGATGGCGCAGGCGACCGCTGAGCGCCGACAGCGGCGGTCAGCCACGGCGCGCCGCTGTCGGCGGTGGGTCAGATGCGGCCCTCGTCGGGCGGGTCGGACGCGGACGCTGTCGTCGGGTCCGTCGCCGCCGAGGTGCGGGCGAGGGTGTGATGCGGGGTGTCGTTTGTCGGGGGTGGGTCAGACGCGGGCCGTTGTCAGGGCCGTCCTCTCGTCGCCGGGGCGTGGGCGAGGGGCAGTCGCGGCGCGCTGCTGCTGGCGGTGAGTCAGACGCGAACACTCGTCGTCGGGTGGGCCGGGCGCGGGCGTTGTCGTCGGGTTGCCGGCGTCTTCGTCGCCGCCGGGCGTAGGCAAAGAGAGCCGGAGGAGACGCCGGCCGCGGACAGCGGTCGCGGCGTGCCCTCGCCGGGGTGGGTCAGACGCGGGCGTTGCCGCCGGGGGCCGGCGTCTTCCCGGCTTCGCACGTACGGGCGCCGCATCGCGCGGACCAAGGCGATCCCCGGACATGTCGGCTGTGCGAACATATCCGAAATTTCGGTTATGTCGGCTCGTACGTGCTCGCCGACGGTGCTGGCCGGCTTCGCGTCAGGTGCAGGCGCTCGCCGGCAGGCCCTGCACCGGCACCGGTGAGCGGCCCGGGGCCTTCGCCTTGCCGACCAGGACGTCGGCGAGGGCCAGCATCGACGCGTGCGACGACGAGTAGGTCGCGACCAGGGTCCCCTTCGCCGAGCGCAGCACGTACGGGGTGTCCACCGCCACCGTCACCGCCGCCGACGACGACAGGTCGGAGGTGCCCTTGCCGTACCCGAGCAGCCGGACCTCCGAGCCGCCCTGCTTCACCACCGTCGCGCCCGCCGCGGTCAGCGCCGCCTCCAGCCAGCCGCGGGCCGTCTCGCTGCCGGCGCTGGTGACCCGGACCGGTCCGGTGACGAGCGCGCCCGTACAGGGGCCGCGCAGGACCGTGACGGCCGCGGCGGCGCTCGCCCGGGCGGCCGCCTTGCCGGCGTCGCCGTCGACGACGGAGGCCTCGGGGCGCGGCACCGCGGCGAGGCGGAACTTGAGCGTCAGGATGCGGGTCGCGGCCTCGGTGAGGCGCTGCTTCGTGATCCGGCCGGAGCGCACCGCGTCGAGGAGTCCCTTGTACGCCTCGGTCAGCTTCGGCGGCATCAGCAGGATGTCGTTGCCGGCCAGAACGGCCCGCACCGCGGCCTCGCCCGGCCCCCACTGCTCCGCGGGCTCCATGTTCAGCGCGTCGGTCACCACGACCCCGGTGTAGCCGAGCCTGGTCCGCAGGAGGTCGACGAGCACCTTGCTGGAGAACGACGCCGGTACACCGGGATCCACCGCCTTGACGTCGAGGTGTCCCGACATGACGAGCCCGACGCCGGCCTGCGACGCGGCCACGAAGGGCGGCAGGTCACCGGACTCCAGCGCCCCGATGTTCTGGCTGAGGAGGGGCAGGCTGCTGTGGCTGTCCACGGTGGTGTGGCCGTGCCCCGGGAAGTGCTTCACGGTCGCGGCGACACCCGCCGCCTGCAGCCCCCTGACCGCGGCGGCCACCTGGTCGGCGACGAGCTTCGGGTCGCTGCCGAACGACCTGGACCCGATCACTCCGCCCGGCTGCGCGCCGAGGACGTCGGCGTCGGGGGCGAAGTCGAGGTTGATCCCGATGGCGGCGAGCTCGGCGCCCGCGGCCTTCCACGCGGCCTCCGTCAGCGCCGGGTCGCCGCCCGCGCCGAGGGCGAGCGCGCTGGGCAGCTGCACCATGCCGTCACGGATGCGGGTGACCTGGCCGTACTCCTGGTCGGTGCCGATGAGCAGCGGGATCCTCGCGGGCAGGCCGAGCGCGGCGGCCTGCAGTCCGGCGGTGAGCTTCGCGACCTGTGCCGGCGACTCGACGTTGGTGGTCTTGTTGGTGCCGGCGGTCGGGTCGTCGGCGCTGCTGGACACCAGGATGATCCCGCCGAGGTGGTACTTCCTGACGATCTCCGCCGGGGTCGCGGCGCCCGCGTACGCCTTGTTGGCCGACACCGAGCCGGAGGACACCTTGTCGGCGGTGTTGCCGTACGCGTACGGCATCAGCAGCTGCCCGACCAGCTCCTCGTCGGACAGCTTGGCGACCAGGTCCGCGGCCTGCTTCGCCGGGTCACCGCCGGGCTTCACCGCCGAGTCCTGCGACGCGGCGGACGGCGCCGGCGAGCCGGGTTTCCCGTCGGAGCACCCGCTCACGAGGACGGCGACCGCCGTCATGGGCACGAGCAGGCGGGACATGGATTCCAGACGCGGCACCTTGCCACTCAACCATGCACGTGCAACTCACGCTGTCTTCATCTTCACCCGACGCGGGTTATTCACAAGCTCACCTGGGCCGATCAGCCGACCCGGGTGAGCAGCGTCATGGGGACGCCGTCGGCCGCGTGGCGGTAGGGCTCGAGCTCCGCGTCCCACGGGCCGCCGAGCGCCTTCTCCATGGCGTGGGCGAGCGTCTCGTACCCCCGCGACGTCGCGATCAGGCTGCGGAGGCGGTCCTCGGACAGGACGATGTCGCCGTTGGCGCTCGTGGAGCCGTGGAACAGCCCGCGGCCCGGCACGTGCATGAACCGCTCGCCGTCGACGCCGTTGCTCGGCTCCTCCGTCACCTCGAAACGGATCATGGGCCACTGCCGCAGGGCAGCCGCCAGCTCGCCCCCGGTGCCGGGCACGCCGGACCAAGAGCACTGCGCCCGGCGAGCCGACGGCTCGACAGGCTGCGGCGTCCACTCGAGTCTGACCGGCGCTCCGAGGACGCGTGCGATCGCCCACTCGACGTGCGATGACACGGCGAGCGGTGACGAGTGAACATATATGACGCCACGCGTGGGCACGTACAACCTCCCGGAGACCGAGGTGCGTCTTCCCCTACGACCTCGAACCCGGCACGGCCTGCCCGGTAGCTATGTGCTTGTGGGACTCATGATGACGATGATGCGGGCGGTGCGCCAGCGAATCGGCAACTCGGGTCCTACGAAATGTCCAACGTGTGGAGCCTCCACCAGGTAACTCACTTTTTTGGGCCGGACCAGCAGGGTGTTACAGTTTTGCTGTCTCGCCTGGGGCAGCAGTCTGCGATCTTCACGGTCGCGAGGCCGGCGGCCCTTCGGAGCCTTATGTAGTACAGCACCAACTTTCCGTAGTTACAGCCTCGACAAGGAGTTCCCGCCGTGGCGACCAACACCTCAAAGACCGCGCGGGCTTCAGTCCGCGCCGGCCAGGGCGCCGCCGGCGCCCTGAGCGTGCTGGGTGAGTTCAAGTACCTCATCCCGCTCAACGGCGGCAAGCACGTCTACGTGCGCAACCTGACCAACGGCAAGACCAACCGCCTGGCGACCTCATCCGACGCGTTCATCGAGGAGATCCGCGTGCTGGCCGGCGCCGGCCACGCGACCAAGGTGCGCACCGAGCTGCAGGCCCTCAACGTCGCCCACCCCGGCCACGGCTGGGACGCGACGGAGCAGCGCCTGGTCGACGCCGGCGTGTTCGAAGCCGCCTGAACGCTCCCCCATCACAGCACTTCCTCAAGGCCGCCGCCCGGTTCCCGGGCGGCGGCCTTGTCACTCCCGAAATACTCCCGGAGTTCGCCGGAGTAGTTCGACGTACTTCCGGGTAACAATGGTTCATGGGTACCGTCGTCTCATCCTCCACCGTGAGGCTCCCGGACGGCGCCCGCCTGCACAGCGTGCTGCACACGCCTGAGCGCGCTCCGGCGCCGCGCGGTGCGGCACGGACCCCGGTCACGGTGGTCCTCCTGCACGGCTGGACGCTCGACAACCGGCTCTGGCGGCGGCAGATCGCCGACCTCCCCGCCCGCCTCGCCACCCTCACGACGAGACCCGTCCAGCTGCTCACCTTCGACCTGCGCGGCCACGGCCGCTCCTCCGCGACCAGGGGCACCGACGCGACCCTCGAACAGCTCGGCGACGACCTGGCCGAGGTCGTGACCCGGCTGGTGCCGGACGGCCCTGTCGTCCTCGTCGGCCACTCCCTCGGCGGCATGGCGATCATGGAGTACGCCCAACGCCACGCCAAGGCCTTCGCCGCCCGCGTCGTCGGCGTGGTCCTCATCTCGACGTCCGCGGAGGGCTCGTCCCGCACCAGCTACGGCCTGAGCCCGCGCCTCGCCCGCGTCATGCGGATCCTCGAGATCCAGGGCGCCTGCCTGCTCGCCCGCTCCGGCGCCTGGCGCCCCCACCGGCGCCTGATGCCCCTGCTGGCCCCCGGCGTCCGCTGGCTCGTCTTCGGCGACCGCGTCGACACGTCGTGGGTGGCCCTGACCGCCTCGATGGTCGGCAACGCCCCCCTGTGCGCGATCGGCGGCTTCCGCCCCTCGGTCGACCTCCACCACCGCGTGGAGACCCTGGCCGCGATGCGCGGCCTACCGGTCTCCGTCCTCGTCGGCACCCTGGACCGGCTGACACCCCCCGCCTGCGCCGCGACGATCGCGGACGAGCTCCCCGACGCCGAGCTCATCACCTGCCACGACGCCGGCCACATGCTGCCCATCGAACGCCCCGACACCGTCACCGACGCCATCGCCGAGGTGATCCGCCGCGCCGCGGACACCGGCCGCATGGCCCGCCACCGCCCCCGTCCCGCCCCCTCGGCGCGCACGGCCGCCAAGGCCGCGCCCACCGCGACCCCAGCGCCCGCGACCGCCGTCACCGAGCCGGTCGGTGGGGTGGGGTGACGGTGACGCCGTCCAGGGTCTGCACGAAGGAAGGGCCCAGCGCGGTCGCCGGGGTGTGCGTGCCCGGAGGAATTCCGCCGGCGAGGACCGCCTGCACGGCGCGCAGCGACGCGTCGGCGGTCAGCGCGTAGGCGTTGGGGCCGGTCAGGGTCGCGGTGAGGGTGGCGCCGGAGGCGTCCGTCACCTCGCCCCAGACCTCGCAGCCGGTCTCCGCGCGGCGGGTCTCGGAGGGGCCGCCGGCGGGGATCAGGGCCCTGGCGGCCGCGCGCAGCGCACCGATCCGGAGCAGGCGCACGAGCGGCGACGCGGCGTTGCGGGGCAGCCGCATGTACACGGTGATGTCGGGCACGCCGGTCGAGTGGTAGGCGGTCACGAGGTCGCCCCAGCGGGTGGCGCCGACGGTGCGCGGGCCTGACGGGAAGGGGACGGTGCGGGAGGGGGTGCCGAACGGGGTATCGACGAGGCGGCCGTCCACCCGGCGGCGGGCGCCGGACGCGGCCTCGGCGAGGCTGGTGCGGGCGGTGCCGCGGCTGAGGCCGCCCGGGGCGTCGAAGGCGAGCTCCAGCCGCACGGCGCCCGGCATGGCGGCGGCGAGCATCGCGGCGAGGCAGTCGGTGGGGACGACGTCGAAGCCGGCGCCGGTGAGCAGGACGACGCCGGCGGTCACGGCGCGGGGCGACTGGGCGAGCATCCAGTCGAAGACGTCGAGCTCACCGGTGATGTCGAGGTAGTGCACGCCGGCGGCGAGGCAGGCCTCGACGAGGGGGCGGGCGGTGGCGGCGAACGGGCCGGCGCAGTTGACGACCGCGCTGACGCCGGACAGGTCGGGTGCGGTGAGCGGGAACGACCGGTGCGGCAGGCCGAGCGGGTCCGCGAGGGCGGCCACGGCGGCGGAGCGGCCGGCGAGCACCGGGCGCTCGCCGCGGGCGGCCGCGAGCCGGGCGAGCAGTGACCCGCTGTAACCGTTCGCGCCATACACCATCCACGTCACGGTCGCCACGGTATGAGAAGGTGGAGGACGCCGCAAAGGTGCTGCCACAGCGAACGCACAGCACGAAGGCACGACAATGGCCAGCGGGGCAACCGCGGGGAGGCGACTGTGCATCACATCGAGACGTGGATGGCGACCCTGTCGCCGATCTGGGTCTACCTGCTGGTCGGCAGCGTGATCGGGATCGAGAGCATGGGGATCCCGGTGCCGGGCGAGATCACACTCGTCACGGCGTCGTTGCTGTCCGTAACGACGAAGATCGACCCGTGGATGGTGGCCGCGTCGGCGTCGGCCGGGGCGATCGTCGGCGACTCGATCGGCTACTTCATCGGCCGGCGGGGCGGGCGGCACCTGCTCGAGCGGGTCGGCCGGCGGTTCCCGAAGCATTTCGGGCCCACGCACCTGGCGAAGGCCGAGCGGGCGTTCCAGCGGTGGGGCGTGTGGGCGGTGTTCTTCGGCCGGTTCATCGCGCTGCTGCGCATCCTCGCCGGCCCGCTCGCCGGGGCGCTGCGGGTGCCGTATGGCAAGTTCCTCATCGCCAATGCGCTCGGCGGTCTGACCTGGGCGTTCGGCACGGTGTTCGCGATCTACTCGCTGGGCCGGGTGGCGGAGAAGTGGCTGAAGGACTTCTCCTGGGTCGCCCTCGCGGTCGCGCTCGTCGCCGGTCTCGCCACGACGTGGTATCTGCGCCGCAAGGCGGCGGCGGAGGCCCGGGCACTGCGCGAGGAAGCGGAGCAAACACCGGCGCCCACGCCGTGAAGTAGGCTCTTAGGGTTGTTTTCAACCCGGTGCATAGGGGTGGGGCGTTGAACGACGCGGTTCGCGAGTCGGAGATCGCCGCCGAGCAGGCTTACCTCGACCGGGTCTACACCCGCCTCGACCAGCTGCGGATCACTGCCGCCGAGGTCGAGCGCGAGGGCTACAGCCTCGCCAGGGTCGGCAACTTCGGCGCGCTGGTGGAGCGCGACGCGATGGTCTATCACGCCGCGAAGCGCCGCCGGGCCCTGGAGAGCGAGCACGACGGTCTCGTCTTCGGCCGCCTGGATCTCGGCCCCGACGGCCGGTCCGGCGACGGCAAGGACGCCGCGTCCGCGGACCCGGTCGTGCCCGGCGGTGAGGTGCGTTACATCGGCCGGCTGGGGCTGCGCGACGAGACGTACGAGTCGCTGGTGGTCGACTGGCGGGCGCCCGCGGCGGCGCCGTTCTACCGGGCCACCCCCGCCGACCGGATGGGGGTCGTGCGGCGGCGCAGCATCCGCAGCAGCAACGAGAAGGTCGTCAGCATCGAGGACGACCTGCTGGACCCGGAGGCCGCGCCGAGCGACATGGCGGTGATCGGCGACGGGGCGCTGCTGGCGAACCTGTCCCGCGCGACGGGCACCGGCATGAAGGACATCGTCGCGACGATCCAGCGGGAGCAGGACGACGCGATCCGCTCCCCCAGCCTGGGCGTGACGATCGTCCGCGGCGGGCCGGGCACCGGCAAGACGGCGGTCGCCCTGCACCGCGCCGCGTACCTGTTGTATGCGGACCGTAACCGGTACGAGTCGGGCGGGGTGCTCGTCGTCGGCCCGTCGGACGTGTTCGTCGGATACGTGTCGCGGGTGCTGCCGTCGCTCGGTGAGGACACCGCGTCGCTGCGGTCGCTGGGGCAGCTGCTGGAGGGGGTCCAGGGGACCCGGCACGAGCCGCCGGAGGTGGCCGCGATCAAGGGCTCGCTGCGCATGCAGCGGGTGCTGAGCCGCGCCGCCCGCGGCCCGGTGCCCGGCTCGCCCGAGCGGATCCGGCTGCTGTACCGCGGAGAGCTGCTGGTCCTGGAGCGTCCGGCGCTCGACGAGCTGCGTCGCACGGTGCTGAACCTGGGGGTCCGCCGCAACGCCGCGCGGGCGAAGGCGGCCGGGCACGTGCTCGACGCGCTGTGGCGGCAGAGCGTGGAGCTGCTTCCGTCGGGCCGGCAGCAGAAGCGGGAGGAGTTCGCGCCGGACATCGCGGAGCGGCCCGAGTTCGTAAGTTTCATGCGGGGCTGGTGGCCGGTGCTGCGGCCGGCGGAGGTGCTCGGCTGGCTCACGGACCGTCACCGGTTGTCGCGGTGGGCGAACGGGGTGCTGAGCAACCGCGAGATCGCGGTCCTCGCCGGGTCGATCCGGCCGGACGACCCGTCGGTGGAGGACGTGGCGCTGCTGGACGAGCTGCAGGAGCTGCTCGGCGACCCGCCGGTGCGCAAGCGGGTGGCGCGGGACCCGTTCCACGTCGCGGAGGGGGTCCGGGAGGTCACCACGTACGCGGACCGGATGGCGGCGGCGCGGGCGCAGGCGGTGGAGCGTCCGGCGGACTACCGCGACTACGCGCACATCATCGTCGACGAGTCGCAGGACGTGTCGCCGATGCAGTGGCGGATGATCGGCCGGCGCGGGCCGAACGCGACGTGGACGATCGTCGGCGACCCGGCGCAGGCGGCGTGGGACGACGCCGCGGAGGCGGAGCGCGCGATGGAGGGCGCGATCGGCACCCGGCGGCGGTCGGCGTTCACGCTGACCACCAACTACCGCAACTCGGCGGAGATCTTCGAGGTCGCCGCGCGGGTCATCCGGAAGGTCCAGCCGGACATCGAGCTGCCCACGGCGGTGCGGTCCTCCTCGACGAAGCCGGTCCTGACGACGGTGACCGCGCCGGAGCTGGAGGCGGCGACGCGGGCGGCCGCGCAGACGCTGCTGGAGCAGGTGGAGGGCACGGTCGGGGTGATCACGCCGACGGCCCGCCGGGACGAGATCGCGAAGTGGGTCGACGGGCTCAGCGAGGACGGGCGGCTGCAGACCGTGGGCGCGCTGGACTCGAAGGGCATGGAGTACGACGCGGTCCTGGTGGTCGAGCCGGCGCAGATCAGGGACGAGGCGAAGACCGGGTTCAGGACGCTCTACGTGGCGTTGTCCCGGGCCACCCAACGTTTGACCACGGTAGGAACCACACCCTTCTGAACACCGTTCGCACAGTTCTCTGTTCGAGTTTGTTGACTTCTGGTCGGCTAGGTTCGAAGCTGTAGCGCATGCGAGCGCACCTTGCCGCCCTTCGAAGGGGTGTCCACCCGGCCGTCAGTTTCGGCCGGGTCACCGGGGTGCACACCGTCCCTGGCGACGTAACGTCTGCGTTGGAATCTGCGATGGGATTTGCCATCCGCGCAGCCGCGCCAGCCGCTGCGCCTGCGAAGGGAACGGCGTGATGCTCGCACAGCAACGTCAAACGGCCATTCTGGATCTGGTGCGCCGGCACGGTGGCGTTCGGGTGAGCCAGTTGGTGCGCCAGTTCGGCGTCTCCGACATGACCATCCGTCGCGACCTCGAGGCCCTGGCCGACCGCGGCCTGGTCGACAAGGTGCACGGCGGTGCCACCGTCGCCGGCCCCGGATCCACCGAGGAGCCCGGCTTCGACGCCAAGTCGGTGCGTCAGCGCAACGAGAAGGCCGCGATCGTCGAGCGGGCCGCCAAGCTCATCGAACCGCACACGGCGGTGGCGCTGTCCGCCGGCACCACCACGGCGGCCCTCGCCGCGCACCTGGTCGACGTCCCGGGACTGACCATCGTCACCAACTCGATCCCGGTCGCCGACACCCTGTACCACGCCGGCAGGCCCGACCAGACGGTCGTGCTCACCGGCGGCATCCGCACCCCGTCCGACGCCCTCGCCGGCCCGGTCGCGGAGGCGGCGATCGGCTCCCTCAACGTCGACGTGCTGTTCCTCGGTGTGCACGGCATGAGCCCGCGCACCGGTTTCACCACGCCGAACCTCATGGAGGCCGGCACCAACCGCCTGATGGTCTCCGCCGCCCGCAGGCTGGTCGTGCTCGCCGATCACACCAAGTGGGAGATGGTCGGCATCGCCACCATCACCCCGCTCGACGAGGCGGACATCCTCATCACCGACGTCGGGCTTCCCGCCGAGGCACGGGTGCAGCTCGCTGAGCGCGTCGGTGAACTCATCGTGGTCGATCCGAACGGTTAGCCACCCCAACTGGAGAACGAGTGAAGCGCACGGTCACCCACCTCGCCGACGGTCGGGAACTCATCTACTTCGACGAGCGCGACGACGCGTCCCGGGACGCCGTCGACCTGCGGGAGCTGCCACCCCCGCCCGCCGCGTCAGAGATGCGTCACGACCCCATCCTCGATGAGTGGGTGGCCATCGCCGCGCACCGGCAGTCCAGGACGTTCCATCCGCCGTCGGACGAGTGCCCGCTGTGCCCGTCGTCGCCGGCGTGGCAGAGCGAGATCCCCGCGAGCGAGTACGACGTGGTCGTGTTCGAGAACCGGTTCCCGTCGTTCAGCCACCGGGTCGGGCCCGAGCAGGGCGACGTCCTGCCGGGGCTGGTGCCGACGCGGCCGGGCGCGGGCCGGTGCGAGGTCGTGTGCTTCACCTCCGACCACAACGCGTCGTTCGCGTCGCTGTCGCAGGCCCGGGTCCGCACCGTGATGGAGGCGTGGGCGGACCGCACCGCCGACCTGTCGACCCGCGACGACGTGGAGCAGATCTTCTGTTTCGAGAACCGGGGCACCGAGATCGGCGTGACGCTGTCGCACCCGCACGGGCAGATCTACGCGTACCCGTTCGTCACGCCGCGCACCCGCCGGATGCTGGAGTCGGCGCGGGCCCACGACGGCAACCTGTTCGCCGACGTGCTGGCGGCAGAGCGCGCCGACGGGTCGCGGGTGGTCGCGCAGAACGCGCACTGGACGGCGTTCGTGCCGGCCGTCGCGCGCTGGCCGTTCGAGGTCCACCTGTACCCGCACCGGCAGGTCCCCGACATCCCGGCGCTGACCGCCGGTGAGCGCGACGCGTTCGCCCCCATCTACCTGGAGGTGCTGCGGCGCCTCGACGGCATGTTCGGGCTGCAGATGCCGTATATCTCGGCGTGGCACCAGGCGCCGGTCCGGGTCGACCGGCACCTGGCGTACCTGCACCTGCAGCTGTTCAGCACCCGCCGGGCGCCGGGCAAGCTCAAGCACCTCGCCGGGTCCGAGTCCGGCATGGGTGTGTTCGTCAACGACGTGCGGCCGGAGCAGGCCGCCGCGATGCTGCGGGAGGTCCAGCTGTGACGACAGCCGCGGAGCGCCTGGCGAAGACGGCCGGCGCCGGGGTCCTGTGGGCGAGCCCGGGACGGGTCAACCTCATCGGCGAGCACACCGACTACAACGACGGCTTCGTCCTGCCGTTCGCCCTCCCCCAGGCGACGGCGGTGAGCGGCGGCCGCCTCGCGGAGCGGCGCTGGGTGGTCTCGTCGGAGCAGACGGGCGAGACGGTGACGTTCGACCTCGACGGCGGCGGGAAGGTCGGCGGCTGGGCGTCCTACGTGGCGGCCGTCGTGTGGGTGCTGCGGGAGGCCGGGGTCGACGTGCCGGGCGCGAGCCTGACCATCGCCTCCGACGTGCCGTTCGGCGCGGGCCTGTCCTCCTCGGCCGCCCTGGAGTGCGCCGTCATGGCCGTCCTGGTGGACCTGGCCGGCGCGGACGTGCCGATGCGGGACCGGCCGCGGCTCGCGCAGCGCGCCGAGAACGAGTACGTGGGCGCCCCGACCGGCATCATGGACCAGGCCGCGTCGACGCTGTGCCACGAGGGCAACGCGCTGTTCCTGGACTGCCGGTCCCTGGCGACGGAGCAGGTGCCGTTCGACCTCGCCGGCGCTGGGCTGAAGATCCTCGTCGTGGACAGCAAGGCGCCGCACGCGCATGTCGACGGCGAGTACGCGGCCCGCCGCCGGGCCTGCGAGGAGGCCGCCGGGATCCTGGGCGTCGGCGCGCTGCGCGACGTCGACGTCGACGCGCTGCCCGACGCCCTCGCGAAGCTCGACGACGAGACCATGCGCCGCCGGGTCCGGCACGTGGTGACGGAGAACCAGCGGGTCCTGGACACGGTCGAGGTGCTGCGCGCCGGTGACCTGCGCGCGGCGGGGCCGCTGATGACGGCGTCGCACGAGTCGATGCGCGACGACTACGAGATCACGGTGCCGCAGGTCGACACCGCGGTGCGGGTGGCGCTCGAGCACGGCGCGCACGGCGCCCGGATGACCGGCGGCGGCTTCGGCGGCTGCGTGCTGGCCCTGGTCGACGAGGAGCACTGCGACACGGTGGAGGTGGCGGTGCGGGAGGCGTTCGCCGCGAACGGCTTCACGCCCCCCGACACCTTCGTGGTGACGCCCGGTCAGGGCACGTACCGGATCAGCGGGTGAGTCAACACGTCAGCCGGGCGTCGGCCCAGTCGGCGTGGTCGAAGTCGATCGATCCGGCGCCGCTGGTGACGAGCCGCAGGTTGGTGCGGCCCGCGACGGACACGTCGACGGCGGCGGGTGCCGCCGCGGTCACGGTCGGGCTGGTCCACAGCGTGACGCCGTCGGCGACGACGCTGAACACCACCCCGGTCGAGGACGTGCCGACCTCCGCGTCGAGGCCGGCGACGGCGGTGAACCGGCTGCACGCGCCGCCGAGGGGCACGGTGAGGTCGCCGTCGGCGTGGACGCCGACGCCCTTCGGGTAGCTGACCCCGCCGACGGTGATGACGCTGCCGTCACCAGCGGCCTGTTCGCCGTTGGAGGTGTCGCGCTCCGCCGGCCCCCAGCCGTTGGTGGCGGTGCCCCAGGTGCGGTCGCTGACGGCCGTACCGGCGCCGCTGCCGCCGCACACGAGCGTGGGCGCGCCCCAGTCGGCGTGGTCGTAGCTGATGCCGTTGCGGGCGTCGGTGACGCGGAGCTCCAGCGTCAGGTAGCCGCCGGTGGACACGGTCAGCCTGGTGGGTGCCTGGCCGCCGGTCTTCACGCCGGTGTATCCGAGCAGCCGGCCGTCGCCGTACACCGCGAACCGCACCGAGCCGTTGGCGCCGGCCTCGCCGTCGACGCCGACCTGGGCGGTGAACGTGCGGCAGGCGCGGCCGAGCCAGACGTGGACGGCGGCGTCGGCGTGCGCGCCGATGCCCTTGGCGAACGCGGTCCCGCCGATGTTCAGGGCCGCGCCGTCGCCGGCGGCCTGCTCACCGTTGGCGCGGTCGCGTTCGACCGGGCCCCAGCCGCCGCTGGAGGCGAGCCACGGCAGGTCGCTCACCTGGAGGGTGCCGGCGGCGGGCGCGGCCGCGAGGGTGCCCGCGCGGGTCACCCGGAACATCGCGACGCCGTGCGACGCGACGGTGGCGGTGATGGTGCCGGACGTGGTGCCGGTCGCCCCCGTCCAGAGGTTCTTCGTGGTGTACGAGCTGGAGCCGCCGATGCCGAGGGCGGCGGTCGTGGTGCTGATCGTGGCGGCGGCGCCGCCGCGGTTGAACAGCACGGCGGCGAGGGACCCGTCGCTCATGGGTTTCGCCCACACCTCGGTGTCGCCGTTGTCGACCATGCGGCGGCCCTGTGAACCGCCCCAGTCCTGGTTGACGGCGATGACGTCGGCGTTGCGCAGCACGTTGAGCGTGGCGGCGGGGACGCTGCGCAGGTCGTTGCCGAGCAGCAGCGGCGAGGACAGCAGCGACCAGAGCGAGAAGTGCGCGATGTTCTCGTCGGCGGTGAGCGGGCCGTTGCCGACCTCGAGCATGTCTGGGTCGTTGTAGTACCCCTTGCGCGCGAACGTCTCCAGGCCTGCCTGCTGGTCCAGCAGCGACGTGATGCTGCCCCAGCTGGCGTTGATGTCGCCGGTGGTGCGCCACAGGCTGCCGCCAACGTTCGGCGCGAACTCCCACGGCGCGTCATCGCCCCAGTTGCAGATGCTGTAGACGATGTGCCGGCCGGTGGCCTTCAGCGCGTCGCCCATCGCCTTGTACCGCTGCGCGGCGGGGCGGCCCTGGTTGTTGCAGTTGTCGTACTTGAGCAGGTCGATCCCCCACGACGCCCACGTCTGCGCGTCGACGGTCTCGTGGTCGAGGCTGGCCGGCAGGCCCTGGCAGGTGGCGGTGCCCGCCGAGGAGTAGATGCCGAGCTTCAGCCCGCGGGCGTGGACGTAGTCGGCGATGGCGGCGATCCCGCCGGGGAAGCGGACGGGGTCCGGGCGGAGCCGGCCCTGCGCGTCTCGGGTGGAGGCCATCCAGCAGTCGTCGATGTTGACGTACGTGTAGCCGGACGCCTTCAGCCCGGTGCTCACCATGGCGTCGGCGGTCGCCTTGATGAGGTTCTCGTCGATGTTGCAGCCGAACCGGTTCCAGCTGTTCCACCCCATCACGGGGGCGGTGACGGGGCCGGGCTGCGGGGTGGCGGTGGCGGCCGCCGGTTCTGTCGCGATCGAAGTGATGACTGCTGATGCGATCAGGGCCGCGGCGGCGGCCGTCAGGGCGCGCTTCAGCGCCCGGGGACTTCGGGTCATCCCAGCTCCCAGGTTCGTTAAGATCGAAAGTGTTGAATATTGTGGCATACCCGCAGGGGATTGGACACGATCGATCGCTTCGGTGTCGGGACAACTTCGGCAAGGTCTCGAACATGTGACAGTTGGTGTTTGGTTTTGGTCGGGTGGGTGGAAAGTCTTGACAGAAAAAGTTGGAGGATGAGTGAATGCGGTACACCCCGAACGCGGCGTGCCTCGCGCCGCGGTCCCCCTCGCTCAAGGGAGTGACCCGACATGATCGATATGCGTGGCCGCTGGCGGCCCGCCCTGGCCGTGCTCAGCGCCTCCGCCCTGCTGCTGACCGGCTGCGCGAAGTCCGAGGACGACCCGGCCGCGAAGACCACCGCCGACAGCTCGGCCGCGGCGCAGACGACGAAGTCCGCCGCCGCCGGAGGCTCCACCTGCACCCTGACGAAGTTCGGCGGCCAGAAGGTCGACCTGAAGACGGCCACCATCGGCTTCTCCCAGTCGGAGAAGGAGGCCAACCCGTTCCGCATTGCCGAGACCCAGTCCATCAAGGACGAGGCGGCGAAGCTGGGCATCCCGGCCGCGAACCTGAAGGTGACCAACGCCGACTCGAAGTTCGACAAGCAGATCACCGACGTCAGCACCCTCATCGACCAGGGCGTGCAGCTGCTCGTCATCGCGCCGCTCAACTCCGACGGCTGGGACTCGGTCTTCCAGAAGGCCGCCGCGAAGAAGATCCCGATCGTCACCATCGACCGGAAGATCAACGCGAAGCACTGCACGGACTTCCTGACGTTCATCGGCTCGGACTTCTACGAGCAGGGCAAGCGCGCCGCCGACAAGATGGCCAAGGCCCTCAACAACACCGGCACCGTCGCGATCCTGCTCGGCGCCCCCGGTAACAACGTGACCACGCTGCGGACCAACGGGTTCAAGGAGCAGATCGCCAAGGTCGCCCCGAACATCAAGATCGAGTTCGAGCAGACCGGCCAGTTCTCCCGCGAGGAGGGCCAGAAGGTCTCCGAGCAGCTGCTGCAGTCCAAGCCCAACATCAACGGCATCTACGCCGAGAACGACGAGATGGCGCTCGGCGCGATCACGGCCCTGAAGGGCGCCAGCAAGAAGGCCGGCGACGTCAAGATCGTCACCATCGACGGCACCAAGGGCGCCGTCCAGGGCATCGTCGACGGCTGGATCTCCTCGGTCATCGAGTCCAACCCGCGCTTCGGCCCGCTCGCGTTCGGCACCGCCACGAAGTTCTTCAACGGCGAGGAGATCGCGGAGAACATCATCATCTCCGACCGCGAGTACGACTCCACCAACGCCGCGGCAGACCTGGGCCTCGCGTACTGACCTACTGACCGTTCGTAGCTGACTGTCGCAGCATGGCCCAGGTCGGGGATGATCCCGGCCTGGGCCTTCTTCAAGATGGGACCTCTCGCATGTCCGATCCGGACGCGCCGCTGCTCGAAGTGGACGGCGTCAGCAAACAGTTCCCGGGGGTGCGCGCCCTCGACGACGTCTCGTTCGCCCTGCGCGCCGGTGAGGTGCACGCCCTCGTCGGCGAGAACGGGGCCGGCAAGTCGACCCTGATCAAGGTCCTCACCGGCGTCTACCAGCCCGACGGCGGCGACCTGCGGCACCTGGGGAAGGTCGTCACGTTCAACGGCCCGCTCGACGCGCAGGCGGCCGGCATCTCCACGATCTACCAGGAGGTCAACCTCGTCCCGCTGATGAGCGTGGCGCGCAACCTCTTCCTCGGCCGCGAACCCCGCAACCGGCTCGGCCTCGTCGACGTCCCCCGGATGAACCGGGAGGCGGCCGAGATCCTCGCCGGCTACGGCATCACCTCCGACGTGCGCCGCCCGCTGGGCCTCATGGCGCTCGGCGCGCAGCAGATGGTCGCGCTCGCCCGGGCCGTCATGGTCGACGCCCGCGTCGTCGTCATGGACGAGCCGACGTCCTCGCTCGAACCCCGCGAGGTCGAGACCCTCTTCGGCGTCATCCAGCGCCTCCACGAGCGCGGCGTCGGCATCATCTACGTCAGCCACCGCCTCGACGAGCTGTACCGCATCTGCGACCGCGTCACCGTCCTGCGCGACGGCAAGCTCGTGCACACCGGCCTCATCAAGGACCTCGACCGGCTGCAGCTCGTCTCGCACATGCTCGGCCGGCCCATGTCCGAGGTCCGCAAGGAGGGCTTCACCAGCTTCGGCGGCGAGCACGCGGCCGCCGGCAGCAAGCCCGTGCTGCGGGTCGCCGACCTCAACAGCCGGCACAAGCTCACCGGCGTCAGCTTCGAGGTGCTCCCCGGCGAGGTCGTCGGCCTCGGCGGGCTCCTCGGCGCCGGCCGCAGCGAGACCATCAAGGCCGTCGCCGGCGCGCTGCCACTGGACAGCGGCACCGTCGAGATCGACGGCGCCACCCTGCGGCGGCCCAACCCGGTCGCCGCGCTCAAGGCCGGCATCGCCGTGCAGCCCGAGGACCGCAAGGCCGAGGGCCTCGCCCTCGGCCTGTCGATCCGGGAGAACATCGCCCTCGCGGTCCTGCCCCGCCTGTCGACCGCCGGCATCGTCTCCGAACGCAAGATCGACAAGATCGTCGAGACCTTCATGACCCGGCTGCGGGTCAAGGCCTCGGGTCCGCACCAGCGCGTCGGTGACCTGTCCGGCGGCAACCAGCAGAAGGTCCTCCTGGCCCGGCTCCTCGCGACCGGGCCCAAGGTGCTGCTGCTGGACGAGCCCACCCGCGGCATCGACGTCGGCGCGAAGGCCGAGGTCCAGGCGCTCATCGACGAGCTGGCCGCCGAAGGTCTCGGCGTGGTGCTGGTCTCCTCCGACGCCGAAGAGCTCGTCGAGGGTTCCGACCGTGTGGTCGTGCTGCGCGACGGCGCCGTCGCCGGCATGCTGCGCGGCGAAGAAGTGACTACGGAGCATCTGATGAACGTGATCGCGACGGCGGCGTCATGACCACCGCCGTGTCCCCCTCCTCGCCGCCCGCCGCCTCCTCCTCCTCCTCGTCGTGGAACAGCGCCACGATCCGACGGCTGCTGCCCCTGTACGGGGTGTACGTCGCACTGGCCGTCCTCGTGCTGTTCAACGCCGTCTTCACGGACAACTTCCTCACCTGGAGCAATCTGCGCGTCCAGCTGGTCCAGGTGACCCCGGTCGTCATCGTCGCGCTCGGCATGGCGCTCGTCATCGGCACCGAGGGCATCGACCTGTCCGTCGGGTCCGTGATGGCGCTCGGCGCCGCCCTCATCCCGCTGTACCTCGGGTACGGGATGGTCCCGGCGATCGTGCTCGCCCTCGCCGGCGGCCTGCTCGTGGGGATCGTCAACGGCGGCCTCGTCGCGTTCGTCGGCCTCCAGCCGATCGTGGCGACCCTCGCCATGCTCGTCGCCGGCCGCGGCGTCGCCCTGGTGGTGTCCAACGGCAAGTACAAGGACATCCGCGACAAGGACTTCCTCGCCATCGGCACCGACGCGTTCCTCGGCGTGCCCTACACGGTGTGGATCGCCGCCGTCCTCGCCGTCGTCGTCGGGTTCGTCGTGCGGCGGACCGTGTTCGGCCGGCGGCTGCTCGCCATCGGCGACAACCGGGCCGCCGCGCAGCTCGCCGGCGTCCCCGTCAAGCGGGTCCTGATCGTGGTCTACATGATCGCCGCGGTCCTCGCCGCCGTCGCCGGCGTGATCCAGGTGTCCCGGATCGGCTCCGCCGACGCGTCCCGCATCGGCCTGCTCATCGAGCTGTCCGCGATCACCGCCGTCGTCGTCGGCGGCACGCCGCTGACCGGCGGGAAGGTCCGCGTCCTCGGCACCGTCGCCGGCGCGCTCCTCATGCAGCTGCTGACCGCGACGATGATCACCAACAACCTGAAGGACTCGACGGCCCAGATGGTCCAGGCGGTCATCATCCTGGTCGCGGTCTACACGGCCCGCGAACGGAGGACCCGATGACCCTCGTCGCCGAACCCCAGCTGGAGAAGGCCGAAGCGGCCTCGCTGCGCACCGAGCGGATCGTCGAGCTCGTCCAGCGCCAGGGCGCCCTCGCCGTCCTCGGCATGGTCCTCGTGGTCGGCCTCGTCGCGTACGACAACTTCCGCAGCTTCGACAACGCCGCCACCATCCTCGTCTCGGCCGCGCCGGCGGCGCTCATCGCGCTCGGCATGACCTTCGTGATCATCACCGGCGGGATCGACCTCTCCGTCGGCTCCCTCTACGTGCTCGGCGGGGTCCTCGCCGCGTGGGCGTCGCAGTACGGCGTCGCCGCCGCGTTCGCCGTGCCGCTCGCCGTGTGCGGGGTGTTCGGGCTCGTCCAGGGGCTCGTCATCGCGTACGCGAGGCTGGCGCCCTTCATCGTCACGCTCGCCGGGCTGCTCGGCGCGCGGGGGCTCATGCTCGCCCTGTCCGGCGAGGGCCGCACCACGTACCTCGTGGACCCCGGCGCCTTCAAGGACTTCGGCAAGGGCGAGCTGCTCGGCATCAAGTACGCCGTCTACCTGGTCGTGGTGCTCTTCGTGATCGGGATGATCGCGCTGTACCGCACCCGCTTCGGCCAGTCCGTCTACGCCATCGGCGGCAGCGAGGACGCCGCCAGGCTCATGGGCGTGCGGATCCGCAGCACCCAGATCCGGGTGTACGTGCTGTCGGGGCTCCTCGCCGGGCTCGCCGGGGCGATCAACGCGGCCCGGCTCGGCTCCGGCGTCACCGTCCTGGGCACCGGCATGGAGCTCGACGCGATCGCCGCCGTCGTCATCGGCGGGACCCTGCTCACCGGCGGCGCCGGCACCCTCGGCGGCACGATCGCCGGCGTGCTGCTGCTCCAGGTGATCCAGAACCTGATCAACCAGAGCGGCAAGATCACGTCGGCGTGGCAGACGGTGATCAGCGGGGCGTTCATCGCGCTCGTCGTCGTCGCGCAGACCTACCTGGCCCGGCTGCGGCGGGTCGCGTCGGGCTAGCGTCCCGGCACCTCACGGGCCTTCCGCATGGCACCCCGGTCGCACCGCCGACCGGGGTGTCATGCCGTTTTGCACCTTGCATCACTGACTGACCGGCATGATGCGCACACGGTGTGCGACCCGCGCGGTGGCACCGCACACAACATGAACTCCTTGCCGCGTCGGGACCCCCGTCGGCGTTGGGAGGCCAGTATGAGTGTGCCTGGATACCGCGACATGCCAGGTCAGCAGTGGGATCCGCAGCAACCTGTGGATCCCCGCGAGGCAGAGGACTTCCTCGACCTGTACTACCGGGAGAACCCGCAGCGCGGCGACGTCCGGGAGCGCCTTGCCCGCGTCGTCGACGAGATCGCCGAGACGGGCACCTACACCCACACGTACGCCGAGCTGGTCTTCGGCTGCCGGGTGGCGTGGCGCAACGCGAGCCGCTGCATCGGCCGGCTCTACTGGCGCAGCCTCGTCGTGCGCGACCTGCGCAAGGTCGGCGCCCCCGACGAGATCTTCGAGGAGCTCGTCCGCCACCTGCGCCTCGCGGGCCAGCGCGAACGCAACGTGATCCGCCCCGTGATCTCCGTCTTCGGACAGCACGTCCCCGGCCGTGGCGGCGCCCGTCTGTGGAACGAGCAGCTCATCCGGTACGCCGGCCACCGCCGCCCCGACGGCCTGATCACCGGCGACCCGCGGAACACGCAGTTCACCGAGACCCTGCAGCAGTACGGCTGGCGGGGCAAACCGGACAACCCCTTCGACGTGCTCCCCCTCGTCATCGAAGGCCCCGGCGGCGACGTCAACCTGTACGACCTGCCCGAGCACGCGGTCTGGGAGGTGCCGATCGAGCACCCGACGCTGCGCTGGTTCGCCGAGCTGGGCCTGCGCTGGCACGCCGTCCCGGCGATCTCCAACATGCGCCTCACCATCGGCGGCGTCGACTACCCCCTGGCCCCCTTCAACGGCTGGTACATGGGCACCGAGATCGGCGCCCGCAACCTCGCCGACCCCGACCGCTACAACCTGCTGCCGCTCATCGCCGAGCGGATGGGCCTGGACACCAGCACCGAACGCTCCCTCTGGCGCGACGGCGCCCTCCTCGAACTCAACCGCGCCGTCCTGTGGTCCTTCGACCAGGCGGGCGCCCGCATCAGCGACCACCACTCCGAGTCGGAGCGCTTCCTCGCCCACATCGCCAGCGAGGAACGCGCGGGCCGCGAGGTCCCCGCCGACTGGTCCTGGATCGTCCCCCCGATGAGCGGCTCCACCACCGGCGTCTTCCACCGCTACTACCACGAGGCCGACCAGCGACCCGCCTTCTACCTGGACCCGGACGCCCGCGACCTCGCCCGCCACGGCCGCTCCCCCGCCGCCGAGACCCCCCGCTCCCCCGCCTCCCCCGCCGCTGAGGCCCGCCGCTCCCCCGCCGCCGAAGCCCTCAAGGTTCCCAAGGCCACCAAGGCCTCCCAGATCCCTCAGGCTCGCCAGGCCCCCCAGGAGCCGGCCTCGTGCCCGTTCCACGAGTCCGGCGCGCCGGCCACCCCCGCCGCCGAACCCCGCGGCTGGTTCAGCCGCCTCCTCCACCGCACCTGACGACCGCATCCGACGCCCGCAGTTTCGCCTCGCGCCTCGCCGCAGCAACAGCGGCCGCAGCAACAGCGGCGAGGCCCGCAGCAACAGCGGCGGCAGCGGCAGCGGCGAGCGGCAGCGGCGAGCGTGTGCCGGGCTACCGCGCGCGACGTGACGTGCGCGAGGCGCCTGGCGAAGGCTCGGCCCGGGTCAGCCGCAGGGCGCCGTCCACGCCGGCCGCGAAAGTCGACGTGACGGCTGGACGGTCCCGGTGACTGCTTCCTAGACCGTACCAACAGCCACCTAATCGATCTCCAATCCGGTAGGCGGAAAGGCACCCTCCGCAGTGGCAGCTGCTCAACCGCACCATAGTCCATGCACGACAAAGACCGCCCCCGGTCGGCACAAGGCCGGGGGCGGTCTCGGGGGCGCAAGAGCCGCGGGCGTCAGGACTTCAGGACGGCGTGGAGGGCGTTGACGGCTACGTCCACGTCCTCCTTCGTCACCTGCAGCGGCGGGGCGAGGCGCAGCGTCGAGCCGTGGGTGTCCTTGGCCAGGACACCGCGGGCCAGCAGGGCCTCGCAGGCCTGGCGGCCGGTCATCAGGGCGGGGTCGATGTCGATGCCGGCCCACAGGCCGCGGCCGCGGACGGCGGTCAGGCCGTGGCCGACCAGGGCGTTGAGCCGCTCGTGCAGGTGGGCGCCGACGGTCCGCGCGTTCGCCTGGAACTCGCCGGTGTTCAGCAGCGCGATGACGGCACGGGCGACGGCGCACGCGAGGGGGTTGCCGCCGAACGTGGAGCCGTGCTCGCCGGGGCGCAGCACGCCCAGGATCTCGCGCGAGGCGGCGACCGCCGACACGGGCACGATGCCGCCGCCGAGGGCCTTGCCCAGCACGTACATGTCGGGAACGACCGGCGACGAGGCGAATGTCGCACCGGTGCGGCCCAGGCCTGACTGCACCTCGTCGGCGATGAACAGCACGTTCTTCGCCGAACACACGTCACGCACGCCGGGCAGGTAGTCCGGTGGCGGGACGAGGACGCCGGCCTCGCCCTGGATGGGTTCGATGAGCACGGCGACGGTGGTGTCGTCGATCGCCGACGCGAGGGCGTCCAGGTCGCCGTACGGCACGATCCGGAACCCGGGCGTGTAGGGGCCGTAGTCGGCGCGCGCGTCGGGGTCGGTGGAGAAGCTGATGATCGTGGTGGTGCGGCCGTGGAAGTTGTCGGCGGCCACGACGATGGTGGCTTGGCCGTCGGGGACGCCCTTGACCTTGTAGCCCCACTTGCGGGCCACCTTGATCGCGGTCTCGACGGCCTCGGCGCCGGTGTTCATCGGCAGGACGAGGTCCTTGCCGCACAGCGACGCCAGCTCCTCGCAGAACGGACCGAACTGGTCGTGCACGAACGCGCGGCTGGTCAGCGTGATCCGCTCCAGCTGGGCGTGCGCGGCGGCGGTGAGCGCCGGGTGGCGGTGGCCGAAGTTGAGCGCCGAGTAGCCGGCGAGGCAGTCCAGGTAGCGGCGGCCGTCGACGTCGGTGACCCAGGCGCCCTCACCGGAGGCGAGGACGACGGGCAGCGGGTGGTAGTTGTGCGCGGTCCAGCGCTCGGCCTGATCCAGGAAGGGGCCGGTCGACGAGGAAACGGCGGTGGTCATGCGCGCACCTCCAGCGTGCAGCACTTCGGGCCGCCGCCGGCCTTGTGCAGTTCGGACACGTCGACTGGCACCGGCTGGAACCCTTTCGACGCTAGCTCCTGCGCGAGGCGGGTGGCGGCGGACGGCAGGACGACCCGGTGCCCGTCGCTGACGGCGTTCAGGCCGAGGACGGCGGCGTCGGCGGCGGTCGCGATGACGGCTTCGGGGTACAGGCGGCGCAGCACCGCCTGGCTGCCCGGCGAGAACGCGCCCGGGTAGTAGGCGACATTGGTCGGTGACAGGACGGTCAGCGCCGTGTCGAGGTGGTAGTAGCGCGGGTCGACGAGCTGCAGGGTGATCACCGGCCGCCCGAAGAGCTCCTGCGCCTCGGCGTGCGCGGCGAGCTCGGTGCGCAGGCCGGTGCCGGCGAGAAGGTGCTCGCCGGCGAGGAGGATGTCGCCCTCGCCCTCGTTGACGCTCTTCGCCGCGTGGACCTGGAAGCCGTTGCGCTCGAACCAGGCCAGGTAGGCGGGGCCCTCGTCGGCGCGCTCCGGGTGGCGGAACTGCGCGCCGTAGACGACCCCGTCGACGACGGTGGCGCCGTTGGCGGCGAACACCATGTCGGGCAGGCCGGGCACCGGGTCGATGAGGTCGACGGTGTGGCCGAGCGACAGGTAGAGCTCGTGCAGCCGGGTCCATTGCGCGACGGCGAGGTCGGCGTCGACGGGCGCGGTCGGGTCCATCCAGGGGTTGATCGCGTAGTCAACGGCGAAGTGCGTGGGTCGACACATCAGGTAGCGACGGCTCATGCGATCAAACGTAGGCGCCGCCCGCCCGGCGTTCCATTGCGGAAAGCTGCTTCTTGTCGGCGTTTTCCTGTCTTGTACGACAAGCCGGCGGCGATTCGTTGCGCGGGGTCCCCAAGAAAGGCGGCCCGGACAGGCAGCCACTCAGCTACCGCCCCGGACCCGGCGCGCAACGAAGCGGCTCCAGAGCCGAGCAGGCCCGAACAGAGCCGAGCAGGCGCGAACAGGCTCAGCGCAGCTCGCGCCAGTCGCCGGGCTGGGCGAGCAGGCCGGAGACGCAGTCCATCGCCGGCTCCTCGGCGTCGAACTCGTAGGTGCGGGAGCGTCCGTCGGCGCCGCCCTCCCGCGACTCGACCCACCAGTGGCCGGCGTCCTCGAACAGATAGACGTCGCGGCGGGCGAGCCGCCCCCAGGTGCCGTTCCACCAGTGCTTCCTGCGCTCCATGAGGAGACATTCGAACACACGTACCAAGGCGGATGGAAGCCCGCCGCGCCGAAATCGATCAGGTCTGCTTCATGACGGTTAGCCGGGTGGCGCGCAGGGTACGCAACGCATGCCTGAGCCACGGAATCTGGGGAGCTGACCATGGAGCAGGATCTCGTCGACCTGCTCGTCGGCGAACACCGCCGGCTCGAGTCGCTGTTCGCGGAGATCGAGACCGCGCGGTCGCCGGCCGCCCGCCGGGACGCGCTGGACGCCGCCGTCGCGATGCTGGCCGCCCACACGGCGACGGAGGAGCGGCTGCTGCACGCGCACCTGCCGGCGGAGCTCGCCGAGTACGAGGCGGCCGAGCACCGGCGCGTCGCCGAGATCGTGGCGAGGCTGACGGAGCTCAACGATGTGGACCCCGCGTTCGGGATGCTGCTCGCGGCGCTGCTGGAGGCGGTGCGGGAACACGTACAGGAGGAGGAGACCGAACTCTTCCCGCGGCTGCCGCAATCGGTGCGTGTGACGGAATGACCAGACGGGTAAGCCGTTCTGCATGGCAGTTCCGGAGGACAGGCAGCCGCTGATCGCCACGCTGAAACGTGCCGCGTTCCATTTGAAGGACTCGGGCATCCCGTTCTGCCTGGCCGGCAGTTTCGCCGTGTACGCGCGGGGAGGCGAGTCCGTCGACCACGACATCGACTTCCTCATCAAGGCCGAGGACGCCGAGCGGGTGCTGACGGCCCTGGCGGAGGTCGGGTTCCGCGGCGAGGTGCCGCCCGAGGGCTGGCTGGTGAAGGCGTGGGACTCGGTGGAGGACGAGGACAACCTCATCGACTTCATCTTCTGTCCGGTGCAGCGGCCGGTCACCGACGCGACGCTCGCCGACACCGACGTGATCGCCGTCAACGCGTGCCACATGCCGGTGCTGTCCGCGACCGAGTTGATGATCCACAAGGTCCTGACGTGGTCGGCGCACTACTGCGACTACGCCCGCGGGCTGCCGGTCGCCCGGTCGCTGCGGGAGCAGATCGACTGGCCGCGGGTGTACCGGGAAACGGCCCACTCGCCGTACGCGCATGCTTTCCTGTTCTTGATCGACCGTCTCGGCGTCATGTCGCTGGACGAGACCAGCGCCCTCGCCGCTTCCCTGTGAGGAGGCACTCGTGATCATCGACCAGCACGTCGAGAGCGAGCTGCATCAGCTGCTCATCGAGGACGCCCGTATCGCCGAGCAGGGCATCCGGGTGGTCCGCACCGAGGACGGGATCGGCCTCGTCGGCGAGGTGGAGAGCGCGGAACGCCGCGACCTGATCTGCCAGGTCGTCCACGAGGCGTTCCCGGACCTGCCGGTGCACTGCAACATCGGGCTCACCAGGGTCAACGAGCCGCAGGACGTGGAGGAGCTATGACGTTCGACGAAGGCAGCACCAGTGGTTGCGTCAGGGTCGCCGCGGTCGGCGACGTCCACCTCGACGCGGACGTCGTCGGCCGGTACCGGCCCGCACTGGAGCACCTCGGCGGCAAGGCCGACATGCTGCTGCTCGCCGGTGACCTGACCCGGCACGGCACCGCCGACGAGGCGCACTGCGTCGCGCAGGAGTTCGGCGGCCTGGCCGTGCCGGTGGTGGCGATCCTCGGCAACCACGACCACCACTGCGACCAGCCGGCCGAGGTGACGAAGGTCCTGGAGGACGGCGGGATCACCGTCCTGGAGTGCTCCGGCACGGTCCTGGACGTGGACGGGGTGCGGGTCGGGATCGCCGGCACGAAGGGCTTCGGCGGAGGGTTCGCGGGGGCGTGCGCCAGCGAGTTCGGCGAGCCGGAGATGAAGGCGTTCACCCGGCACAGCCGCGAGCTGGCCGAGCGGTTCGGAGCCGCGCTGTCGGCGTTGGACGCTGATGTACGGATAGCGCTCACCCACTATTCGCCGGTGCCGGAGACGTTGCTGGGCGAGCCGCTGGAGATCTACCCGTTCCTCGGGTCGTACCTGCTCGCACAGGCGATCGACGCGGCGCCGGGGGTCGGGCTGGCCGTGCACGGGCACGCGCATGCCGGGTCGGAGCGGGGGACGACGCCCGGCGGTGTGCCCGTCCGCAACGTCGCCCACCCGGTCATCAAGCAGGCATACAACGTGTATCAGCTGTCGTCGGTACTGACGCCCGCCTAGCTCTCCAGCGAGCGTCACAGCGGTGTGACCAGAGCGCCTCTCAGGTGGGTCAGGGCGTGGGCGAGCAGGCGCGACACGTGCATCTGTGAGATGCCGAGCCGGTCGGCGATCTGCGTCTGTGTCATGTTGCCGAAGAACCGCATCGCGATGATCTTCTGCTCGCGCTCCGGCAGCTGCGCGATCAGCGGCCGCAGCGACTCGCGGTCGTCGACGGCCTCCAGGTCGCGGTCCATGCCGCCGAGCAGGTCGGCGAGCTCCGGGCCCGCCTCCTCGTTGCCGGTCGGCGCGTTGATGGACAGCGCCCGGTACGCGTGCCCGGACTCGATGCCCTCGATGATGTCCTCCTCGCTGACGCCGAGCTGCGCCGCGAGGTCCGCGACGGTCGGCGAGCGGCCCAGCCGCTGCGCGAGGTCACCGGACACCTTGGAGATCTCCAGCCGCAGCTCCTGCAGCCGGCGGGGCACCCTGACGTCCCAGCCCTTGTCACGGAAGTGCCGCTTGAGCTCACCGACGATCATCGGGATCGCGTAGCTGGTGAACAGGGCGCCGCGCGCCGGGTCGTAGCCGTCGACGGACTTGATGAGCCCGACGTTGGCGACCTGGGTCAGGTCGTCGAGGGGTTCGCCGCGGTTGCGGAACCTGCGGGCGAGGTACTCGGCGAGCGGCAGGTGCAGCTCGATGACCCTGGCCCGCACCCGGTCGTGGTCGGCGCTGCCGGCGGGCAGCTCGCTCAGGAGCGCGAGCAGCGCGCGCGCCTCGGCCTCGAGGTCCTTGTGGCCGGCGCGGGTGCGGGGCCGCGGGACGGGGCGGTGGACGGTGACGGTCATGGGGGGACCCCCTGCCTGCTGCCGCGATCCGCCCACCCTTGGATGCGGGCAGCGGTTACGCGGGGAGATTTCGCCGGCAGACGCCCTGGTCTCGAACGTCCGGCGCACAACCCGACACGGCGACCGCGACTGGTTTGACGGTCGAGCCGATCAGCCGTTCAGCTGATGGATCGGGTCATACAAACGTACGCCCGTCGCCCTGTGATGACAAGGTTACGAAGAGACGTCGGTAAGGGCCTCGTCGTCGGCGTCGGCGTCCGCGTCGCTGTCGGGGTCACCGGCCGCGCCCTGCCCGGTCACCGCCCGGTACACCCGCTCGACGTCGGTCGCGGTGCGTTCCCAGGTGTACCGGGAGCGGACCCGGTCGATCGCGGCGCTGGCGTAGCTCATCCGGCGCACCTCGTCGCCGAGGAGGCCGCGCAGCGCGGACGCCATCGATGCCACGTCCCGCGCTGGCACCAGCAGCCCGGTGACGTTGTCGATGACGCTCTCGCCGATGCCGCCGACCTCGTACGCGACGACCGGCACACCGCAGGACATCGCCTCCAGGGGCGTGAGGCCGAACGGCTCGTACCACGGCGCGCAGGCGAGCACGTCGGCGGAGCGGTACCAGCTGGGCAGGTCCTGCTGGGGGACGGCACCGATGAGCCTGACCCGGTCGCCGACCCCGAACCGGTCGGCGAGCTCCATCAGGCGGCGGGCCTCGGGGTCGCGGTGGATCTGGTCGGCGGCGGGCCCGCCGACGACGACGAGCTCCGCGCCGGGGACCCGGCGCAACGCCTCGACCAGGTCCGCGAACCCCTTGCGCGGCACGAGCGGGCCGACGCTGAGGATGCGGCGCATGCCGGGGCGCAGGTGGTCGGCGCGGGGACCGTTCGGCGCGAACGTCTCCCCGTCGACGCCGGACGGCACGATCACGGTGTCGGACCGGCGGATGCCCATCCGGCCGAGCTCGACGACCTCGTCCTCGCACTGCGCGACGACCCGGTCGACCATCGTGCCGAGGGTCCGCTCCAGGCCGATCCGCGCCTCGGGGCTGGCGTCGCGGTCCTTCAGCATGCGCCGCTTGACCGTGCCGAGCCCGTGGTACGTCTGCACGACCGGGATCCGGTGCTCCGCCGTCGCGGTGAGGGCGGCCAGGCCGCTGAGCCAGAAGTGGGCGTGGATCACGTCAGGGCTGGCCGCTTCGTCGCGCCAGTGCGCGGCGAGCCACCGGCCGAAGTCGCCGACGTGCGGCAGCAACGCGTCCGCCGGCAGCTCCTCGGCCGGGCCGGCCGGCACGTGCTCCACGGTGAACCCGGCGCCCGTCATGACGACGTCGTCGGGGGCCGCGGCGGCACGGCGGGTGTAGACCCGCACGTCGTGCCCGCGGCGTCCGAGCGCCTCCGCGAGGGCGGTGACATGGGTGTGCTGGCCGCCTGTGCCCGACCCTCCGAGCGCCAGGGGGCTCGCGTGCACGGACACGATCGCGATCCTCAAGCCGCACCCGCCCACGACGAAGACGCCTGTTGCACTGCGCGCACCTCCACGTGGCCGACTGTGCTGACCTGCCAACGCCCCTACCCGGGCCGGTTGGTGGTAAACATCAACGGGCGAGTCGCAACGGCTCGGGTGACTTGTAGGGTCGGCTGCACGTTCAACTGCACAGGACCGGGATATGGAGGGCATGGTGGCCAAGCCGTCGGGCACAGGTCGGCCGGGTGCCGCGACGCCGTCTGACGGCGCAAGCACCTCGACGCCTGGGGGCACCGCGCCGTCCCGGAGCGCCGGGTCCACGCCGCCTGCGGGCACCGCGTCCGCCAGGGCGGCCTCGGCGTCGCCCGCGAAGGCGGCATCGGCGCCTGTCGGGGGTGCCGAGGGTGGCAGTGCCGAGCCGGCGGAGGCCCTCGCCGCGCTCGTCGCCAAGCTGCGGGCCGAGCTCACCGGCGTCCGCACCGCCATGCGGAACCGGGCCGTCATCGAGCAGGCCAAGGGCGTGCTCGTCGAGCGGCTCGGCGTCAGCCCCGACCAGGGGTTCGACCAGTTGGTCCGACTGTCGCAGCGCACCAACATCAAGCTGATCGAGGTCGCCGCCGCGATCGTCGGCACCACCTCGCCCGACCCGGACGCACCCGATGTGGTGAATCTCATCGACGACGAGCTACGCCAGCACGTCGCGCGCAGCCGCAGCCGCACCGCGGCCCCCTCCGGCGTGCCGGAGCCCGTCGCGGAGAAGCCGCGCCGCCGGACCAGCCGCTCCCCCGAGGTCGAGGCGCTGCAGTCCCAGCACCAGCTGCTGAGCGCCCGGATCGCGGCCGCCCGCGGCTACGACGAGATCGCCGAGGTCCTCGGCACCGCGCCGACCGCGTGGCCCGCGCCCAGCTCGATCATGATCACGCTGCTCGACCCGGACGGCGCGCAGCGCGGCGTCGGCGCGTTCGGCATCCCCGGCGAGGTCCGCAGCCGCTGGTCCCGGATCCCGCCGGACCCGGCGCTGCCGCTCGTCGTCGCCGTCCAGGACGTCGAGACGATCTGGCTCGTCGGCGGCGAGGAGGTCACCAGCCGGTTCCCGGTGATGGACCAGCTGCCGTTCAGCGGCGACACCGTCCTCGCCTCGCCGCTCATCTCCGGCGAGCGGGTCATCGGCGCCATCATCATGAGCTGGGCCGAGGGCCTTCCCGACGGCGACGAGCTGCGGCGGTACGTGGCGGCCCTGCTCGAGCCGGTCGCGCGGCAGGTCGACGCCCTCATCGGCGACGAGATCGCCAGCGCCTGGTTCCACGTCGAGGGCGAGGAGAGCGCGCAGGCCGCCCCGGCGCAGGTGTGGCTGCCGACCGTCGTCGACGCCCTGCACAACCCCGCCGCGCTGCTGTCCCCGGTGACCGTCGACGGCCAGCTGGTGGACTTCCGCGTCGAGTACGCCAACGTCATGGCCAGGCAGGTCCTCGCCACCGCCCGGGTCGACCCCGACGAGGCCACGCTGCTCGCCGCCTATCCGACCCTCGGCAGCGCCACCCTGCTGCCGGAGTTCGCCCGCACGCTGCAGGACGGCCAGCCCCGCCGGCTGGAGGGGCTGCGGGCCGATCCGCGGGCGGACGGCGTGCCGACCGCGCAGACGATCTCCATGCACGCCGTGCGCCTGTGGGACCGGGTGTTCGCGGTGTGGCGGATCGCGACCGAGGCCGACCTCCTGTACGACCAGCTCCTGCAGGCCGAGCGGATCGCCGGTGTCGGCTCGTTCTGCTGGGAGCTGCGCGACCCCGAGCCGCGCTGCTCACCGGAGCTGATCCGGCTCTTCCACGGCGGCCGCGACGCCAACCGCGTCCCCGTCGACGAGCTCACCGCCAGCGTGCACGCCGACGACCTCCTGGCCGTCCAGGACGCCGTCCGCCGCACCGTCGTGGAGGGCAAGCACCTGCTCGCCGAGGTCCGCGGCGCCGGCCGGGTCAACGGCCGCCGCCTGCGCATCACCGCCGAGCCGCTCTTCGACGACACCGGCAACGTCACCGCCGTGCGCGGCACCGTCCAGGACGTCACCGAGGAGCGCGCCATCGAGGCCCGCCTCCGCCGCGCCGAGGAGGCCCTGGCCGCGCAGCGGCACCGGGTCGCCGACGAACGCCGCGCCGCGGAGGCCCTGCAGAAGGCGCTCCTGCCCACCGAGCCCGAGCTCGGCCACATGGAAGGCGTCGAGGTCTGCGGCCACTGCCGCTCCCCCGAGCGCGTCGGCACCGTCGACGGCGACTGGTTCGACGCCACCTCCCTCCCCGACGGCGGCACGGTCCTCGTCCTCGGCGACGTCGACGACCGCGGCCTGTCCTCCATGACGACGGCGGCGAGGCTCCGGTACGCGGTGCGCGCCTACGCGGCCCTGGACATGACCCCCGGCGACATCCTCAGCGCCGTCAACGGGATGCTCTGCGCGATGGAGGTCGAGCACACCGCCTGCCTCGTCGTGGCCCGCTACTCCCCCACGACCCGCGAGCTCCGCTGGGCCGCCGCCGGCCAGGTCGCCCCCATCCGCTACACCGCCGCCGGCCAGGGCACCGTGCTGTCAGGCCCCCTCGGCCTCCCCCTGGGCGAGGTCACCGAGATGCGCTACTCCGACACGACCGTGACGCTGGAGCCGGGCGACCGCGTCCTGCTCTACACCGGCGGCCAGGCCCGCGTCGACCGCCGCCGCGGCGGCGGCCTCGACCTCGTCCGCCGAGCCGGCGAACACGTCGACCTGAGCGACTTCGACGCCGTCGTCACCCACCTCGTCACCAGCCTCAACATCCCCGACGACGAAGACGTCTGCGCCCTGCTCGTGCACGTCCCCTGACCCCCTCCGGCAGTCGCGCCAAGACGGAGTTCGCAGCGGCCCGGACCCACGGCCTGGCCGCCCGCCACGCCACGAGGCTGACCCGCCTGCGCAATGCCCGCGAACTGGCCGGCACTCCCTCCCCGACCCCACACCCTCACTCCGCCGGCCTCACCGCACCGCCGACGCGCCGCCCAGCCCTTCCAGCACCCCCGAAACCACCGCCCATCACGCTCAGGCGGTCCTGGAGTCCCAGTTCCAGGGGAAGCCGAGCCCGTCGAAGCGGCCCAGGGCGTCCCGGTGGCGGGCGGACAGGACGATGCGGTCGGGGCCCAGGTGGGCCAGGAGGTCGTCGTCGCCGTAGTACCGGGTGTCCGGGGACGGCCAGCGCCACAGGGGGTCGTCCAGTTCACGGAGGCGGAGCTGGACCTCGCGGAGCGCGGCCGGGGGCGGGGACAGGTAGACGAGGCCGTGCAGCGGCGTGTACGTGGCCTCGTACACGGCGGCGTACACGAGAAACCTCGACAGCAGCAGACCGGTCTCGATCGTGTCGTTCTCGATCACGGGCGGATCATCGGGCCCGGGGACGTACGAGTACCAGTCGTCGGCGCCGGACCAGAAGCGGACCAGACCAGCGGACTCCGCGAGCTCGGCGGGGCCGAGCATCACGTGGTCCCGGCTCAAGGGAAGGGAGTAGCGAGACGCGACACGATGCCAGTCGGCGAGCGGCGCGGGCAGCCCTGGCGGCAGGTCAAGGTCGCGACGAGGACGGTCAGGCAGCCCGTACCACCGCGAGACGAAGCGACCGAGACTGTCATCGGCGATCACGTCAAGCTCGTACACGCCTCAAATCATGCCCGGCACCCACCAATCGACTGCCACCAGTCGCCCGCACCGTCCCTCACACGACCACGACGACAAGCGCGGCGCCGGCGGTCAGAGCGATAGGCACTGGTTGGAAAGCCAACGACGGCGTGGAAACACCGAATGACGCCCTCAACGGCGCTGAACCATGCGAGAACGGCGGCCAGGGAACATCACCGCAACCACGCCACCTGGCGCCCGCCTCCGGATCCGTGCCGGAAGACGCACGCTCCCTCCCCACGGACATCACCACCAGGACAGCGAACGCGGATCTCTCAGCCGAGCACCCTCGCCATCACCGTGATCGAAGGACAGCCCTGGCCGCCCGGACGACCACCAGACGACTTCGATCTTTGAAAGCCACGACCACGATCGCTCCGTGGGGGACTGCGCGGATGGTGTCTGCGACGGGAGTGCGTTGCGCTGGTTTGTGAAGCCAACGACGGCGAGCGCGGCGCCGGCGGTCAGCGGGATGTGCACTGGTTGTGAAGCCAGCGACGGCGTGGAAGCACCGAACGATGCCCTCGACGGCGCTGGACCATGCGAGGGCGAAGGCCGGGGACCATCACCGCGACCACGGCACGGACCGCGACCACGCCACTCGGCGCCCGGCCCAGGCTGAGCGGAAACAACCCACCCACCGCGCTGGCCTGCCACTGCGAAATCCCACATGGATCGGCGGACCCGCACGCGGACAGCAACCACCGGGACCAGCGGACCCGCACGCGGATCCCTCAGTCGACGGCGGGGTCAGTGGGTGGCGGCGCGGTGGTGGGCGAGGATCGTGGACAGGGCGGTCTGGATCTCGCGGGCGGCGAGCTCGGCGCGGTGGAGTGACGCCAGGTCCTCGGCGTCCGCGGGGTAGAACGTCAGGCGGCCGTCGTCGTGCAGGGTCATCGGCACGTCGAGACGGTCCAGGATCGTGGTGAGCAGCTCCTGGCCGTGGCGCAGTGTCGCGGCGGACCGGCGCAGGGCGTCGGCGGTCGCGCGGCGGGAGTCGGGCAGGCGCAGCGCCGCCTCGCGCATCGCCCGCCAGTCGCCGCGGACCCGCCACACGTCGTCGACCGTGACCGCCGCCACCGTCGCGCCGCCGGCAGGAAGAGCCGTGACCGTCACCGCCGCACCTCCAACCGGAAAAGCCGCCGCCAATCGGAAAGCCACCGACCGAACGCCGCCGACCAGCAGCGCCGTCATCGCACCAACCGTACGAGCCGCCCAACCCCCACCGGAAGCAAGATCTTCTTCCTGTGGATAACCCCCCGGAACGGCCTACTCGGCTCGGTCCTGCATCTCCCACAGGTGGTCAAGGACGTGCCAGGCGTAGCGGCGGGTGGCGTAGCGGCTGGTCCAGCCGTTGTCGGTCAGTGGCGAGCCGTCGCTGGGCCGGCCCAGGACGGTGAGGATGTCCTCGCGGAGGGCCGCGATCGCCTCCGTGTCGGTGATCGCCGGCTGCGGATGCTTGATGCCGATCTTGCGACCGTAGCCGGCCTCGGCGCCGACGACGTGGTCGATCATCTTGTCGCGGTCGCGGCCGCCGCCGCGCGGGCCCTTGCGCAGCGAGGCGGGCGCGGTCGCGGAGAACGCGTCGAAGGCCGCCCACGCGGCGGTGAGCAGCTTCTTCTGCCGGGTCGCGACGGCGCGGGAGACGGCGCGGCCGTCGGCGTCGGGGTGGGCGTCGGGGACGCCGAACTGGGTGGCGGAGGTCCCCGGGCACCGTTCGACGACCTTGAACGTGGGTGCGGCGGGGAACGAGTAGCCGGCCGCCTCGGCGATCGGCGCATACCGCGCGCCGTACGCCGCAAGGGCGCCGAGCGCGTCGTCCTCGGTTTTCGCGAAGCGGCCCCAGCCCGGCCAGTCCAGGCAAGCCGCGAACACCTTCTTGTCCGTCACCTCGAGATACACGTCTGCCATGACTGTGACCTTAAGCCGCTTTCCTCTGCGCCGCAGGGGTGCTTGCATACCATGGGTCGCATGCCTGACCTCGTGAGCTATCTTCGTGAAGCACTTCTCGCCGGCGATGTCGAGACCACCCGGGCATCCAATCACGGCAACGCCGCGGCGTTCGCCGACGGGCACGAGGGCTACCTGTTCGGCCTGGCACCGCTGAAGGCCTGGACCCTCGCCGAGGTGCTGGGCGTGATGGCCGAGCGGGTCGGCATCGACCCGGACCCGGAGCGGTCGACGGGCACGGACGTGATCGACCCGTACAAGACGGTGGCGGCGCTGGACAGGATGCGCGACCGGCTGCGGGAAGCGGCGCGGCGCAAGGAACGGGTTCTGGTGGCGTCCGGACACCCGGCCGGGGTCGTCGAGGTGCACCTGGCGGTCGTCGCGGCGCTGCGCGCCCAGGGGTGCGAGATCCTCACGCCGGCGGCGGGCGCCCCGTTCGCGAAGCCGGGCCGGTACGACGGCCGCGAGTTCCCCCTCGCCGTGCGGTACATCGGCGGCGTGGGCATGGGCGCGGAGCGGGGCATCGCGATGTGGCACACGCACTCCCCGGACGGCATGCGGGCGATGCTGGCCGAGCTGGAGGACACCGGCGCACCCATGCCCGACCTGGTGTTCGCCGACCACGGGTTCGCCGGCGCGGCCGCCGCGGCGGGGCTCGACGTGGTGTCGTTCGCCGACAGCAACGACCCTGCGCTGTTCGTGGGTGAGGCCGAGGGCAGGGTGTCGGTGACGGTGCCGATCGACGACAACGTCCAGCCGCACCTGTACTGGCCGATCAGCGCATACCTTCTGGAAGGGATAGCCGCTTAGTGATATGACACGGGTGCTATGGGGCAATTTGGACGCAGATTCTTGTGCGCCTCCCCGACCGATGACAGCATCGGTCGCGGCCGATATTCATCGGTACCGATATAGGGGAGGCTCACGTGAGACTCACAAGGTCCAGACTCCGTCGCGCCGCGGTCATCGCCGCGGGCACCGCCCTCGTCGCAGGCTCGGTCCTCATGCCGTCACCGGCCCAGGCCGCGCCGCTCGGCAGCACCGACGCCCTCGTCTCGCAGCTCGGCCTCGCCACCGCCGGCTCGTACTGGGACGCCCAACTCGGCAAGATGGTCGTCACCGTCACCGACGCCACCACCGCCAGGAGCGTCGAGGCGACCGGCGCCGTCGCCCGCAAGGTGAAGCACAGCGGTGTCGAACTGGCCCGCATCACCTCGACGCTCGACGCGAAGGTCTCGATCCCGGGCACCGCCTGGGCCGTCGACCCGGTCGCCAACCAGGTGGTCGTCTCCATCGACCCGACGGTGTCGCCCGAGCACGTCAAGACGATCGAGGCGACCGTCGCGTCGCTCGGCAGCGGCGCGACGATCGAGCGGCTCCCCGGTGAGCTGCGGCCGACCATCTCCGGCGGCCAGGCGATCTACTCCGGCGGCTCCCGGTGCTCGCTCGGCTTCAACGTGGTCAGCGGCAGCACGTACTACTTCCTGACCGCGGGCCACTGCACCAACATCGGCTCGACGTGGACGACCAGCATCGGCTCCGTCCTGGGCACCCGGGCCGGCACGAGCTTCCCCGGCAACGACTACGGCATCGTCCGGTACGCCGCGGGTGTCGCCCACCCCGGCAACGTGTCGCTCGGCGGCAGCTCAACGCAGGACATCACGGCCGCGGGCAACGCGACCGTCGGGCAGTCGGTGCGCCGCAGCGGCTCCACCACCGGCGTGCGCAGCGGGTCCGTGACACAGCTCAACGCGACCGTCACGTACTCGCAGGGCCAGGTCAGCGGCCTGATCCGCACCACGGTCTGCGCCGAGCCCGGTGACAGCGGCGGCTCGCTGTTCGCGGGTTCGATCGCGCTGGGTCTCACGTCCGGCGGCAGCGGCAACTGCAGCAGCGGCGGCGTCACGTACTTCCAGCCGGTCACCGAGCCGCTGAGCGTGTACGGCGTCAGCGTCTACTGACCCCGGGAAAACCCTGTGCCACCCTTCGCGAGAAGGGTGGCACAGTGGTGCGCATGCGGGTGGGCATCCTCGGGCCGTTGACGGTCGACGTCGGCGGGCAACCGGTCGACGTCGGCGGTGCCAGGCTCCGGACGCTGCTGATCCGGCTCGCCTGCGAGCCCGGCCGGCTCGTGTCCGTCGAGCAGATCGCGGTCGCGCTGTGGCCGGACGCCGCCCCCACCGACCCCGCGAACGCCGTCCAGTCCCTCGTGTCGCGGCTGCGCAAGGCCCTCGGCGGCGACCCGGCCCTGGTGTCCGGCGCCGGAGGGTACAAGCTGGACCTCGCCCCCGACGACGTCGACGCCTACCGCTTCGAGCGGCTCGCCGCGTCCGGTAGAGCGAAACTGCGCGACGGCGACCCCGCCCGCGCGGCGACAGTGCTGGCCGAGGCCCTGGACCTGTGGCGGGGGCCGCCGGCCGTCGACGACGCGCTCGCCGCCCGCTGGGAGGAGCTGCGGCTCGCCGCGATCGAGGACCACGTCGAGGCCGCCGGCCCGCGCGCACCCGGGCTGGTGGCGCGGCTGCGCGAACTCACCGCCGCCCACCCCCTGCGGGAGCGGCTCGCCGCCCACCTGGTCGAGGCGCTGCACGCCGAGGGCCGCCGCGCGGAGGCCCTCGCCGCGTTCGAGGAGTGCCGGCACCACCTCGCCGAGGAGCTCGGCGTCGACCCGTCGCCGCGGCTGCGCCGGGCGCACCTGCGGGCCCTCACCGACCGGCCCACCGGCAACCTGCGCACCCCGCTGACCAGTTTCGTCGGCCGCGACGACGACGTCGACCGGCTCGGCGCGCAGATCCTCGACCGCCGGCTCGTCACGCTGGTCGGGCCCGGCGGCGCCGGCAAGACCCGGCTGGCGACGACGGTCGCGGCCCAGGACCCGCACGCGGCGTGGCTGGTCGAGCTCGCCCCCGTCGCCGAGGCCGCCGACGTGCCCGCCGCGGTCCTGCGCGCCCTGGACACCGGCGGGCAGCTCGAGCCGCCGCAGGTCGCCCGCCGCCTCGACGTCGCCGGCCGGATCGCGGAGCTGCTCGCACCCACCGACGCGCTGCTCGTCCTCGACAACTGCGAGCACGTCGTGGCGGCCGCCGCGGCGCTCACCGAGGACCTCCTCGGCCGCTGCCCGAAGCTGCGCGTCCTGGCGACCAGCCGCGAGCCGCTCGGCATCATCGGCGAGTCACTGTTCCCCGTGGGGCCCCTCGCGGCGGACGCGGCGGTGCGGCTGCTGCGGGACCGGGCCGAGGCCGTGCGGCCCGGGTTCGAGGTGACGCCGGCCGCGGAGGAGATCTGCCGCCGGCTCGACGGGCTGCCCCTCGCCATCGAGCTCGCCGCCGCCCGGCTGCGGTCGTTCACCGCGGAGCAGCTCGCCGCCCGCCTCGACGACCGGTTCCGGCTGCTGACCGGCGGCAGCCGCACCGCGCTGCCGCGCCACCGCACCCTGCACGCGGTAGTGGCCTGGAGCTGGGACCTCCTCGAGGAGTCCGAGCGCGAGTTCAGCGCCGCCATCGCGGTGTTTCCCGGCACGTTCGACGCCGACGCGGCAGCGGCGGCGGCAGGTGTACCGGATGCCGAGCCGCTCCTGGACACGCTGGTCGACCGTTCGCTGCTCCAGGTCCTCGCCGACGGCACGGCCGGCGACACGGTCCGGTACCGGATGCTGGAGACGATCCGGGAGTTCGCGCTCGACGAGCTGGCCCGGGCCGGCCGGGCCGGACAGGTCAGGTCGGCGCACGCCGCGCACTTCCTCGCGCTCGCCGAGCGGGCCGAGCCGCACCTGCGGACCGCGGCGCAGGTCGACTGGCTGGCCCGGCTCCGTCCGGAGCGGGCGAACCTGCACGCGGCGGTCACCCACGTCTGCGACAGCGGCGACGCCGTCACCGCGTTCCGCCTCGGGGCGGCGTGCGCCTGGTTCTGGACGTTCGAGGACAACCACGCGGAGGCCGCGGCCCTGCTCGGCCGGATCCTCGCCGTCCCGGGCCAGGACCAGGCTGACGTGCCGCTGGACACGCGCGCCGTCGTTTTCGCCGTGTACGTCATCAACAGCGGCTTCGCCGGGGACTTCCAGTACGCCGACGGCCTCCTCGACGACCTGCTCGCCCTCGCCGCGCGGGTGCCGCCGGGCACCGGCCACCCGTTCGTGTCGCTGGTCGAACCGGTCGTGATGATGTTCCGCGACGACAGCAGTAACGGCGAGGCCGCGATCCAGCGCCGCCTCGCCGCGCCGGTCGAGCCGTGGTCGCGGGGCATGCTGCTGTCGATCCTCGGCCACCTGCGGGAGAACGACGGCGACATCGCCGGCATGCTCGCCGCGCAGGAGGCGGCGGCGGTCGCGTTCCGGGAGGTCGGCGAGCGGTGGGGGCTGTCGATGACGCTCGCGTCGATCGCCGACGCGCGGGCCCGCCGCGGCGACCACTCCACCGCCGCGGCGCTGTTCGCCGAGTCGATCGAGCTGCATCACCAGCTCGGCGTGCGCACCAGCGAGGCGTACCAGCGGATCCGGCTCGCCGCGCTGCGCCGCCACATCGACGGCCCCGCCGCCGCCCGCGCCGAGCTGCTCCGCTTCACCGAGGACCCGGTGGTGCTGCCCCGCGACGTGTCCCACGCGATGCTGGAGCTCGGCCACCTGGCCCGCCACGAGGGCGACCTCGACGAGGCGGAGCACTGTTACACGGCCGCGTGGCGGCAGCAGGAACACTCGCCGCTGGTCGCGCCGCAGTACCGGGCGATCCTGCTGATCGGCCGGGCGCGGCTCGACCTGGCGCGCGGGGACCTGCCGGCGGCCCGGGAACGGCTGTCGGAGGCGCTGTCGCTGGCCGTACCGGCGCGGGACATGCCTGTCGTGGCACAGGTCGCGATCGGGTCCGCGGCGCTCGCCGCCGCCGCCGGGCTGCCGGTGACCGCCGCCGAGCTGCTCGGGGCGGCCCGCACCCTCGGCGGGGGCGACGACCTGTCCAACGCGGACCTGCCGCTGCAGGCGGCGGCGCTGCGCGAGACCCTCGGGGACGCCGCGTTCGACGACGCGGTGCGCCGCGGCGCGGGGATGGACCGCGCCGCGGCGATGTCGCTGATCTCGGCCACCGCGCCACCAAGAGCGACAGGCGCGGACGGTTCCCGCCTTACGGCGGTAGGAGCGGACGGTTCAGGCCTTGCGGCGGTAGGCGCGGACGGCGAGGGGCGCGAAGACCGCCAGGATGCCCACTGACCACAGCAGGGTCTTGACCACGGCGTCGAGCACCGGCCCGCCGACCATCAGCCCGCGGGCCGCCTGCATCGCGTCGGCGACCGGGTTGACCTTCACCCACGCCTGCAGCCAGCCGGGGAGCGTGTTCGTCGGCACGAGCACGTTGGTGCCGAAGGTCAGCGGAAACATGATCACGAAGCCGAGGCCCTGGACCGCGCCGGGCTCCCTGACCAGCATGCCGAGCAGCACGAACATCCAGCTGAAGCTGAACGCCATGAACATCACCAGCAGGCACGCGGCCAGGACGGCCAGGGGGTTGGTCCCGAAGCGGAAGCCGAGGAGGTACCCGAAGCCGAGCATCACCACGATCGACACCACGAACCGGATCATGTCGCCGAGCACGCCGCCGATGAGGGGCGCGGACCGCCCGATCGGCAGGCTGCGGAACCGGTCGAACACGCCGGTCTTGATGTCGGTGTTGAGGCTGACGCCGGTCGGCGCCGACGCGAAGAGCACGTTCTGCACCAGCAGCGCCGGCAGCAGGAACTGCAGGTAGTCGTGCCGGGAGCCGGCGATGGCGCCGCCCAGCAGGTACACGAACAGGACGATGAAGATGATCGGCTGCAGCGTCACGTCGAGCAGCTGCTCCGGGGTGCGCATCGTCTTGATGAGGCTGCGCCGCGCCATCACCAGGCTGTGCCTGACCAGGCCGAACGGGCGTCCGGGCACCGCCGCCGTGAGCGTCGTCATGCCGCCACCTCCTGCTTCCTGTCCGTGCCCCGGGTGAGCGTGAAGAAGACCTCGTCGAGGCTCGGCAGGTGCAGGGACAGCTCGATGACGTCGATGCCGGCCTCCTCCAGCCGGCGGACGACGGTGCCGAGCGCCTTGGCGTCGTCGACCGGCACCGACAGCACGCCGCGCCCCCGCGACTCGACCCGGCCTTTCGAAATCGCCCCCAGGACCGCTTCGACCGTGTCCAGGTGCGCCGGGTCGGCCGGGCGGACGCTGATCGTCTGACCGCCGACGATGTGCTTGAGCTGCGCCGGCGTGCCGTGCGCGATGACCTTGCCGTGGTCGATCACCGAGATCTCGTCGGCGAGCGCGTCGGCCTCCTCCAGGTACTGCGTGGTCAGCAGCACCGTGGTGCCCTCCCGCACCTGCGCCCGGACCATGTTCCACACGTCTTCGCGCTTCGCCGGGTCGAGGCCGGTGGTCGGCTCGTCCAGGTAGACGATCGCCGGCCGGCCCACCAGGCTCGCGGCCAGGTCGAGCCGGCGCCGCATGCCGCCGGAGTACGTCTTGACCGGCCGGTCGGCGGCCTCGCTGAGGTCGAACTCGGCGAGCAGGTGCGCCGCCCGGCTCTTCGCGTCGCGCCGGCGCAGGTCCAGCAGCTGGCCGATGAGGACCAGGTTCTCGGTCCCGGTCAGATCCTCGTCGACGGAGGCGAACTGCCCGGTCAGCCCGCTGATGCGGCGGACCTCGGCGGGGCGCTTGACGACGTCGTGCCCGCCGACGACCGCGGTGCCCGCGTCGGGGCGCAGCAGGGTGGCGAGGATGCGCACGGCGGTGGTCTTGCCGGCGCCGTTGGGTCCGAGGACCCCGAGCACGGTGCCCGGCTCGGCGGCGAGGTCCACGCCCGCGAGGGCGGTGGTGCTGCCGAAGCGCTTGACCAGGCCGGTGGCCTGGAAAGCGAAGGTCATGGTGGTGTTCCCCCTTTGGTGTGTCCTCCGCCAGGGTGCCGGACGCCGCTGTCATTTCGCGCACATCCGCCTGTCCCGTCGCGCACGGCGATCCAGGTGTGGTAGTAATTCCTACTAAGTAGATGCGAATACTGGAGAATCTGCGATGACAGTCTCGACCCGGACGGACCTGCTCTCCGTCGCACGTTGGCACGCCGAGGACCCGGCCTCCTGGCCGATCGAGCCCCGGTACGACCCGCACACCCGGTGGTACGGCAAGCTGCACACCGCCGACGACCACGAGGTGTGGCTGCTCACCTGGCTGCCCGGGCAGGCCACCGACCTGCACGACCACGGCGGGTCGTCCGGCGCGTTCACCGTCGTGTCCGGCGAGGTCGTCGAGCAGACGGTGCAGGACGGTTCGCTGCTCAACACCACGATGAGCGCGGGGTCCGGGCGGCGCTTCGGCGCGCACCACGTGCACCGGGTCGTCAACGCCGGGACACAGCCCGCGATCACCGTCCACGCGTACAGCCCTGCACTCACGGTGATGACCCGCTACCAACTGCTGGAGGGGCGCCTTAGTGTGGAGTCCATCCAACAGGCAGGAGCGGACTGGTGAGTGGTGGGCGTTCCATCGACGAGATCCTGGCCTCCGCGCGGGAGCGGCTGACCCGGGTCACCCCGTCCGAAGTGCCCGAGGACGCGGTCCTCGTCGACATCCGCCCGGCCGCGCAGCGCGCCGCCGAGGGCGAGATCCCGGGCGCGCTGATCGTGGAGCGCAACGTCCTCGAGTGGCGCTTCGACCCCCGCAGCGACGCGCGGCTGCCCATCGCCGACCGGTATGACCTGCCCGTCGTCGTCGTGTGCTCCGAGGGCTACACGTCCTCGCTCGCCGCGGCCTCGCTGCAGGACCTGGGCCTGCACCGGGCGACCGATCTCGCCGGCGGGTTCCAGGCGTGGAAGCGTGCTGGGCTGCCGGTGTCCGGCGGGCCGGTGTCAGACTAGGGGCGTGAAGCTCAAGCTGGACCTCCACGACATCTTCAACCGCAGCGGCGACATCGACCGCGCGTTGAAGGGGATCATCGACGAGGCGGTGGCCAAGCGGGCCACCCTCGTCGAGATCATCCCCGGGAAGGGGTCGGGGGCGCTGAAGAAGCGGGTCCTGCGCTTCCTCGACCAGCGCGAGATCAAGGCGCTGTACCACCGGGTGGAGAAGGACTCCGACAACTTCGGCCGGCTCTTCGTCCACTTCCGGTGGAACGAGTCCTCGGGCCGAGGGCGCCGCTAGACCCTGTGCCGGCTGCTTCCGGCGTACAGGCTGCGCGCAGGGCGGACAGTGCGAGGGACGGCAGGCGTGTCATGGCGCGTCGACGCGCGTGCGGTGGTCCGGTCGTCCTCCGGGTCCGTCAGAACGCGTCCACGGCGTCGGCCAGGGAGCAGATCGACACCAGACGAAGGACGGTCCAGTCGGCGTCCTGCCAGTCGATGGTGTCCGGCGTCGGCAGCGGGCGGCCGTGCCGCTGGTGGACGGCGATGACGCTCCGGGCGTACCCGGCGAGCGAGATCGAGTCGACGGCCTTGCCGGCGGCGGTGATGCTCTGCCGGACCGCGGCGGCGTGCTGGTCGACCTTCGCCAGCAGGAACGGCTGCGCCAGGGCCGCCACCAGGCCGTCGACGCCGACCATCGCCATGACCTGGTCGAGGCAGAAGCGGGCGTCGAGCTCGGCGGTGGCGAGGTAGCTCGCGTCGAAGGCGGTCGGGGCGGCGGGGGTGAGTTCGTTGTTCATGGACGATGACGCTAGGCAGTCCGGCGGGCTTCCGGACCCCCAACAACCATCCGGCACCCGTTCATGACCCACTGCACTCCGTTCGGGGGTCGCCGGACGCGGATTTTTGTCGGTGGGGGCGTGCAGAATGTGCTCACCCCACAGGAGGCACACCTTGTCCGACCGAAGCTTCGCCGCACCGTCGCGGCGACCCCTCACGGCCGCGGCGGCCCTCGCGGTCCTGGCCCTGCTCGCCGCCCTCGGCATCGCCGACGTCCAGCCGCCGGCGCCCCGGTCCGCCTCCGCACCCGCCGGTGACTTCTCCGCCGCCCGCGCGTTCACCCACGTCGAGCGGATCGGCCAGGAGGTGCACGTCACCGGCAGCCCCGCCGCCGACCGGGTCCGCGAGCACATCGTCGCGACCCTCACCGGCTATGGGCTGCGCCCCGAGGTCCAGGACACCGTGGGGGTCAATGCCGGCAAGTTCGGGGACGGCGGCATGGCCCGCGTCCGCAACGTCGTCGCGGTCCTGCCCGGCTCCGCCTCCACCGGCCAGGTCGTCCTCATGGCGCACTACGACTCCGTCCAGGTCAGCTTCGGCGCCAACGACGACGGCGCGGGCAGCAGCACCCTGCTCGAGGTCGCCCGCGCCCTGACGACCGGCACCCCGCCGCGCAACGACGTCGTGTTCCTGTTCACCGACGCCGAGGAGGCCTGCCTGTGCGGCGCCGAGGCGTTCGTCAGCCGGCACCCCCTCGGCCAGAAGCCGTCCGTCGTGCTCAACTTCGAGGCCCGCGGCAGCCGCGGCCCCGCCGTCATGTTCCAGACCTCCGTGGGCAACGCCGACCTCATCGACGTCTATGCACGCACCCCGCACCCCGTCGGCACCAGCCTCGCCGTCGAGGTCTACCGGCTGCTGTCCAACGACACCGACTTCACGCCGTTCCTGGCGCAGTCGCGCTTCACCGGTCTCAACACGGCGTACATCGACGGCTCCAGCGTCTACCACAGCCCGTTCGACCGGCCGTCGACGATGAGCCGGGCCAGCCTCCAGCACCACGGCGACAACGCGCTCGCCCTCGCCCGCGCCCTCGGCGCCGCCGACCTCCCGCCGCTGCTGCGCCCCGCCGCCGGCGACGCGGTGTATTTCCCGTTCGCGGGCCTGCTGGTGCGATACCCGGCCGCGCTCACCTGGCCGATCGCCGTCCTCGCCCTGCTCGCCGTCGCCGCCCTGGTGTTCCTGGCCCGCCGCCGCGGCCTCACCTCGGTCCCCCGCAGCCTCGCCGGCCTCGGCCTCGCCCTCGTGCCGCTCATCGCGGTCGTCGTCGCCGCCCAGCTGCTGTGGACGCTGCTGGTCGCGCTGCGCCCCGGCTATGGCGAGCTGCTCGACCCGGCCCGGCCCACCTGGTTCCGCTTCGGCGTCGTCGCGCTCACCGCCGCCGTCCTGCTCGCCTGGTATGCGCTGGCCCGCCGGCGGCTGGGCCCCGTCCCGCTGTTCACCGGCGCCCTCGGCCTGCTCGCCGTGCTCGGCCTGGTCTTCGCCGCCGCGATCCCCGGCGGCTCCTACCTGGTGGCGCTGCCCGCCCTGTTCGGCGCCCTCGCGGGCATCGCCGCGCTGTACGTGCCGCGCCCGTGGCTCGCCACCGTGGTCCTCACCGCCGGCGCGGGCGTCGCCGTGCTGATCCTCGCCCCGACCGTCGCCCTCTTCTTCCCCGCCCTGGGCCTCGCGACCGGCGCCGCTCCCGCGCTCTTCGCCACCCTGCTCGGCCTCGCCGCCCTGCCCGCCCTGGAGCCCCTGTTCCGCCCCGCCGGCGCCGACCGGCACCGCCTCCTCGGCGCCACCCCTGCGCTCGCGGCGCTCGCGGTCGCGCTCGTCTGCACCACGACCGGCATGGTCGCCGACCGTTTCGACGCCACGCACCCCGAGCCGACCCACCTCATGTACGCCCTGGACCGCGACACCGGCACCGCCCAGTGGGTCAGTCTGGAGCGGTCCCCGGGCGCGTGGACCTCGCGGTATGTCCGCGGCCACCGCTCCCTCGACGAGCTCTTCCCCGTCCTGCCCGCAGGTGAGCTGTCCACCGGCCCGGCGGAGGCCGCCCCGCTGGCCGCTCCCACCGCCACCGTCCTGTCCGACACGACCACCGGCGACCGCCGCACCGTCACCTTCCGCCTCGCCTCCCAGCGCCCGGTCCGCTTCGTCTCCTTCTACGCCGAGCCGGGCTCCCACCGCGTCCAGCAGGCCACCGTCGCCGGCCGCGACGCCGTCCCGTACCTCCCCGACCAGAACCGCTTCGGCGTCGTCTTCCACGGCCCACCCACCGACGGCATCGAGGTCACCCTCGTCCTGCAGGGCCCCGGCCCCCTGAAGCTCCGCCTGGTCGACGGCAGCGACGGCCTCGACACGCTGCCCGGTTTCACCCCGCGCCCACCCACCGTCGGCGTCTTCGGCAGCCACTCCAGCGAACTCGCGGCCGTCGCCACCACGACCACGATCTGACCCGCCACCTGTTCCCCAGCGGCCGTCCTTCCCCAGGGCGGCCGCCACCTCCCGCTGCCGTCCTTCGACAGCCACTCCAGCAAGGACGGTGACGCCACCCACGGTCCAACCCACCGCCACGAAACCCACCGGATCCGCCTGACGCTCCACGCAATCGACAAACGGCGACGTCCTCGACACCCTGCCGGCCTCACCCGCTACTTTCACCGGCGTCTTCGGCAGCTACTCCAGCGAACTCCCCCCGTCATCACGGTCCAACCCAACGGCCGCTTTCCCCTCAGCCGCAGCAGCCGCCCGCTTCCTGGAGCAGACGCCAGCGACCGCGCCGTCACCACCACCTGACCCACCGCCGTTCCCCTGCAGCCGTCGCCTCTCGCCGCCATCATCGACAGCCACTTCAGCGAACGCGCCGCCGTCACCACCACCTAGGACCTGACCTCCGTCTCCGCCCCGCTCCTCCCTGCCCGGCAGAGCCCCGGTTCCCTCCGCTGACACTCCGCCCGGCCGACGGCAGCGACGAGGCAGCGACCCCGTGCCCGGTTTCACCCGTCCCGCCCACCGCCGGCACCTTCAGCAACCACCCAAGCAAGCCCGCAGTCGCCGCCACCCCCACAGCCCAATCCACCGGCCGCTCCCCCACCTCCCGTCCACCCCACCGTTGGCATCCTCGGCGGCCGATCCAGCGGACTCACCGGATCCAGCCACCGCCGCGATCTGGTCCCGCCCGCCACGCAGCCGCCCCGGTCCACCTCACACATCAAGCCGCACCCGCCCCGGGGCGGTGCTGCCCCTCCCGGCCTTCCGCTCGACCGGTCGTCCTCCGGGAAGAGCCGCCCGCGCTCGGGATGCCGATCTTCGCGGACCCAGGTTGCCCAAGACGGATCTGGCCGCCGGCATGGCCGAATCCATCTGCTGGTTCCAAACCCGGACCCCGTCGCCCATGGACGCGTCAAGCTGATCCCCGCAGCGGTGCACGCGCCATCCCAGCCAGGACCCGCCGCGCCGGCGGTGGGGCGGAAGCACAGCCGGTCAGCTGGAGATCAGGCCGGTGTGCTGGGACATGAAGTCCTGGACGGTGTTGGTGCGGATCGAGTCGAGCAGGGCGAGCGTGGTGGGGTCCAGGGCTTCGGCGGAGGGGTTCTGCGGGGACGAGTAGAAGGTGCCGTTGTTCGTCTTGACGGTCAGGAGGTTGTCGCCGGAGATGCCCCTCATGGCGAAGATCCAGTCGTCGAGGCCGATGCCGCCGGAGTCGATGGTCATGGACTGGCCGATGACGTCGAGGACCTTCTTGAGTTTGCCGGGGTCGGTGAGGACGTCCTTGCTGAGGATCTGCTTGAACAGGGCCTTGATGAACTGCTGCTGGTGACGCTGGCGGTCGTAGTCGCTGTTCGGGAGGGTCTCGCGCTGGCGGACGTAGTCGAGGGCCTGCCAGGGCTCCAGGTGCTGGAAGCCGACGTGGTACGTCTGCGGGGTGACGCCGGAGATCGGGATGAGCGTGGTGCCGCCGTTGCCGTTGTCGCGCTGGATGTACGGGACCTTGGTCTCACCCTTGGCGTCGTGGCCGATGTGGACCGACTTGACTTCCTGGTCGACGTACATGTCGACGCCGCCGAGGACGTTGACGACATTCTGGAAGCCGGTGAAGTCGATGATGGCGGCGGCATCGAAGGTGATGCCCCAATTGTCCTTGATCGTGTCGGCGAGGAGGGTGACGCCGAACTTGCGCTGCTCCTTACCGGTGGTTTCGAGGCCACCGATGGCGAAGGCGCCGTTGATCTTGTCGTGGCCGCCGGCGTACGAATGCTTGCCGTTGTCGAACTTGGGAATCTTGACCCAGGTGTCACGCGGGATCGAGACCAGGTACGCGGAGTCGTGCGAGGCCGGGATGTGCAGGATGATGATCGAGTCGGAGCGGATCGCCTCGGACTCGTCCTGGCCGGGGCGGGGGTCGATGCCCATGAGCAGGATGTTCTTCGCGCCGCTGATCGTGACGTGGCGGCCCTGCTGCTCGGCCGCCGGGACGATCAGGTCCTCCTGCTTGACGTTGCTCGTGGCGTAGCCGATCACGGCGTCCTTCGCCACGAACGCGCCGCCCGCGACGATCATCATGAGCGCGCCCGCCACCACCAGCGAGCGCGCCCACCAAGGATCCTTGCGGGAACGCCGCAGCGAGAAGGCCGGGTCGTCGGCGAGATGCTCGTGGCGTTGGAACACGTTCCGCAGCTCCTGTTCGAGCGAGGCGTCGGAGGTCATACCCCCAAGACGGAATGAGAGGTCCCGCTGATTGCACTTTTCCGCGGACGGCCGGAAGCGGCTCAGCCGCCGACGACGATCACGCCGATCACGCTGAGCAGCACGAGCGCGGCGAGGAACACGAGCATGCCCTGCTCGCTGTCGAGGTTGGTGAGCTTGCGGGTCGTGGTCGGCGTGGGGGTGGTCATCGGTGCCTCCTGGGGGCGGTGTGGTGACTCAAACGGTAGGTACACCGCGAACAGGTTTGCTCCCGTCATCGTGCCAGCCCTCTGACCTGCGTTTACAGCTTGCAAGGGTCTAACCGATGCGGGGTGCCTCCTGGTGACGGGTATCCGCGAACAGTTCCGGGAATACCTTGCCCACCTTTGCGACCAGATACTCGCCGTACGTCCCGGTGAATGCCCGCAGGTCCTGTCCGTCCCAGCGCGGGGCACCCTCGGACCCGCCGGAGCTCGGCAGCGGCGGCACCGCCTGGCTGAAGTCGGGGTCGAAGAAGAACGGGAACGACAGCCGCTCGTTGCCGCTGACGTTGCGGACCCGGTGTGGCGTCGAGCGGTACCATCCGCCGGTCATCCGGTCGAGCATGTCGCCGATGTTGCACACGAACGTGCCTGGGATCGGCGGGGCGTCGAGCCAGCCGTCGGGCGTGCGCACCTGCAGCCCGCCGTTGCCGTCCTGCAGCAGCAGTGTCAGCAGCCCGTAGTCGGTGTGCTCGCCGACACCCCACTCGTCGCTGTCCGGCGGGGACGGCGGGTAGTGGAAGATCCTGAACAGAACGGTGGGGTCCGCGGTGTACGACTCCGCGAAGTACCCGGCCGGCAGCTCGAGGCTCAGCGCGACGCCCCGCAGCACGGTCTGCGCGACCGTGGTCATCCGCGAGATGTACGACAGCACCACCGGCCGCAGGTCCGGCACCTGCGCCGGGAAGAGGTTCGCGCCGTGCAGCGGCAGCCCGGCGCGGACCTGCGGGGCGTCGGGCCCGAGCTCGGTGCCGAAGTAGAGGCCTTCCTTGCGGTCGGGGACGCCGGAGGTCAGCTCGGCGCCGACGGGGAAGAACCCGCGCCACGCCCGGCCACCGCGGGCCATCGCGATCTCCATCTTGGAGGCCGGCGGCAGGTCGAAGAACGTCCGCGCCGCCGCGTCGAGCCGGTCGGTCAGCGACGACGGCACGCCGTGCCCGGTGACGTAGAAGAAGCCGTTGTCGCGGCAGGCGGTCTCGATGCCGCGGGCGGCGGAGTCCAGATCGGAGATGTCGATGACCGGCAGCGCGTCCATGCCAGGAGCCTAGTTGTCAACCGCGGTTGACACCTACCGAAGCTGTCAACTACGGTTGACACATGACGGAAGCAGGCGATCTCGCCGACGCCGCGGCCAGCCCCGATCCCAGAGTCGGGCTGCGAGCGGCGGTGGCGCTGCGCCGCCTCGCCGACGCGCTCGAAGTGCTCCAGGTCGACAACGCCCGCCGGCACGGCTGGTCGTGGCAGGAGATCGCGGACGCCCTCGACGTGACGCGCCAGGCGGTGCACAAGAAGCACGCCGGCCGGGCAGTGACCCCGGCACCACCAGAGAAGGCATCCAGAGAGACAGGAGAACGGTGATGTTCGAACGGTTCACCCAGCGCGCCCGCACCGCGGTCCAGAACGCGCACGAGGAGGCCAACGCGCTCGGCCACCGGACGGTCGGCACCGAGCACCTGGTCCTCGCCATGTTCACCGTCGGCGGGATCGCCGCCGACGTGCTCCAGGCCTGCGCCGTGGAGCGCGAAGGGTTCCTCGCCTCCCTCACCGGCACCGACGACGCGGCCGCGCTCCGCTCCATCGGCATCGACCTCGACGCGGTCCGCAGCAGCGTCGAGCAGACATTCGGCCCGGGCGCCCTCGAGCAGGCCGAGCCGCCCCGGCGCGGCGGCTTCCTGTTCCGGCGCAGCAAGCTGCCCAACCGCTTCGGCAACGACGCGAAGAAGGCGCTCGAGCTGTCGCTGCGGGTCGCGCTGTCCATGAAGCACAACTACATCGGCACCGAACACCTCCTGCTCGGCATCCTGCGCGAGGAGCGCGGCACCGGTGGCCGGCTCCTACGCGAGCACGGCATGAGCTACGACCGCACCATGGAGCTCGTCAAGGCCGCGCTGCGCAACGTCGCCTGATTCTTGTCATACCCCTGTGCTTGAGTGTCCGCATGGAACGGACACTGACGTGGCGACACCTCAATCGCGCACTGCTGGCCCGGCAGTCGTTGGCGTCTCGTGTACGAGCTGACGTCCCCACCGTCCTGGAAACGATGGCGGGACTCCAGGCGCAGTATGCCCCGTCCATGTACATCGGACTGTGGAGCCGGATCGAGGGCTTCGAGCGGGAGTCGCTGACCCGGCTCCTGGAAGCCCGCGAGGTCGTCCAGGCGACCATCCTGCGCGCCACCATCCACCTCGTCTCGCGGGCCGACTTCTGGCCGTTCCTGATAGCGATCCGCGACGCCCGGCGCGACTGGTACCACCGCGTCATCCGCAACAGCGTCGGCCCCGCGGAGCTCGACGAGGCCGCGAAAAGCCTGCGCGAGCTCCTGCGGGAGCGGCCGCTCAAGCGGGCCGAGATCGACCAGCTCTACGGCCCGGCGGTCCGCGGCGGCGTCGGCATGCATCTCGACATGGTGCGTGTGCCCCCGTCCGGCACCTGGGCCCGCCGCCGCGCAGACCTGTTCGGCCTGGCGGAGGACTGGGTCGGCCCGCCCGAGGTCACCGTCGACGCCGGCCGGGAGCTGCTGGTGCGCAGGTATCTCGGCGGGTTCGGCCCGGCGCACCGCTCCGAGATCGCCGACTGGGCCGGCCTCAGCGTCACCGACGTCGCCAAGGTCCTGGCGACGATGGAGCTGCAGCGGTTCCGGGACGAGCGCGGCCGGGAGCTCGTCGACCTGCCGGACCAGCCGCTGCCCGACCCGGAGACGCCGGTGCCGGTGCGCTTCCTGCCCACCTACGACGCGACCCTGCTCGCACACGCCCGGCGGACCCTCATCCTGCCGGAGGAGCACCGCACCAAGGTGTTCCACGTGCGGATGCCGCAGTCGATCGGCACGTTCCTCGTCGACGGCCAGGTCGCCGGCACCTGGACGACGAGCAAGGGCGGCGTCGTGTCGTGGGAGCCGTTCGAGAAACTGCCGGCATCGGTCCGCCGCCAGGTCGACGCCGAAGCCGCAGCACTGACCGCATTCCACTCAACACCACACCCGCCCACCGCCAAACCGACGCCGAAGCAGAAGCCTGCGCGATGACCGCTTCCAACTCGACACCGCACCCGACCACCGCCAAGCCGACGCCCGGGCAGGCACGCTGACCGCTTCCAACTCGACACCGCACCCCACCACCGAGCCGACGCCAAAGCCGGCACGCCGGCCGCACTCCACTCGACCACCGCCGAAGCCAGGCGCTGACCACATCCCACTCAACGCCGCACCAACCACCACCAAGTCCATGCCGAAGCCACAGCACTGACAGCGTCCACACCCGACCATCGCCAAGCCGGGCGCTGACCACATCCCACTCAACACCGCACCCGACCACCGCCAGCCGACGCCCAGGCAGGCAAGCTGACCACATGCCACTCGACGTCGTAGCCGTAAGTCGGGCCGGCAATTTCCGCATCAACGACCAGCCCACTGACACCCTGACTCGAAACAACAGCGGCAACAGCCGCCGGGAACCGTCCGCGAAGCTCCCAGCACCCGCCCGCCCCCGAGCCGACACCGCAGCACCGACCTCATCCAACTCAACACCGCACTCAACCACCACCAAGCCAGGCGCTGACCACATCCCACTCAACGTCGCACCCAACCACCGTCAAGACGATGCCGAAACCACAGCACTGACAGCGTCCACGCCCGACCACCGCCAAGCCGACGCCGAAGCCACAGCGCTGACCGCACTCCATCCGACGTCGCACCCGACCACCGCCGAAGCCAGGCGCTAACCACATCCCACTCGACGCCGGCAACCAACCACCGCCAAGCCGACGCCGAAGCCACGGCACCGACCGCAACCCATCCGACGTCGCACCCGACCACCGCCGAAGCCAGGCGCTAACCACACTCCACTCGACGCCGGCAACCAACCACCGCCAAGACGATGCCGAAGCCGCAGCACTGACAGCGTCCGCATCCAATCACCGCTTAGCCTCGATCCACCGCTGATCTTGCTGGTGGTGGTTTGTGATGGCTGTTGATTGATGGTGGCTGATGGTCGGGTTGGTGGGCGTGGTTGTGCTGC
>NZ_JBIAYW010000002.1:884090-971294 GCF_042898305.1 Dactylosporangium sp. NPDC000521 | reverse complement strand
ACCAACATCGCTCGCGCTACCCGACGCGCCAACCGCCTACCGCACGATCTGATCACCGCCGCGACCAGCAGTTACCCGACAACGCAATGACCCTGCGTTCGGGGTAGCTGTCCCGAACCTCCGGGTCGAGGCTGCGCCAGCAGTCCACAATGTCGACGACGATGTAGGCCAGCCCATCGTTCTCCACCAGGCGACCAAGAAGCTGCGCGACGGTAATGGCCACCTCCGCCCGTTGGTGGGCGATCTCCAGGTTGACAGCCAACTCGGCCAGGTCAGCGCGTGCAACCTCCAGTTGGCTTTCGATAGAAATACCTTCGAGGTTCGTCAGCGCTTCCCGCACAACCGTTGTCACATCAGCCTCCTGCATGCCGGTGGGCGGCGCCGAGGCGGGCGGGCTTGGTTTGCGGGGGCGGCGACTTATGCCGTTGTCCGCTGGCCGCCGTACCCGCCCCGGGCCATGCGGCCAGCCAACCGTGAGGCGGGATGCCGTCCCATTGCGCCGAGTGCGCAGAACTGTTGCATCGACGTTGCATCGGTGACGGTGAGCTGCGTGAATAAGTTGGTCATCACGATCGGCGCGGCGACGGGTAGGCAGAGCTATGCCGAACAGGCGGCACCGGTTGGCGCAGCGCCGTAAGGCCGTTGGGTTGAGTCAGGAGCGGCTCGCCGAGATCATGCAGGTGGATCGGTCGACCGTGGTCCGCTGGGAGCGGGCGGACACCGAGCCGCAGCCTTGGCACCGGCCGCGGTTGGCTGCGGCGCTGAAGGTCACGGTGGAGGAGCTGGCCGAGCTGATCGCTGACGTCGGCGAACCGCCGGCGCGGCCTGATGATCGCCTTGAGTACGTGCTCAAGCATCCCGGTCGAGTTGACCTCGTGGCGGTGGCCTACCTGCGGGATCGGGTCCAACGGTTCGATGAGCAGTACGAGTCCATGCCGTCGTCGCTGCTGTTGGCTTCAGTTGGCCAACTGCACGGGCAGATCGCCTTCCTTCGACCGTTCGCCGCGAGCGGCGCTGTGCCGCGGGCGCTGATCGCCGCGACTGTCGAGTCGGCCACGCTCATGGGGCAGTTGGTCTGGGATGCCTCGCAGCGCCGCGATCATGCCGCCGCTGGCGCCTACTTCGACCAGGCGATCGACGCCGCGCACCAGGTCCGGGACACGGTTGGAGCGGCGAACGCCGAACTGCGCAAGAGCTACCTTGCGCTGTACGGCACCGCCAATCCCGCCGCTGGGCTCACGCTGGCGTACAGGGCGGCGATGGCGAGCCGAAACGACAGTCAGGTGATCGCCGGCCTTGCCCAACTGCATGTTGGCGAGGCACACGCCATGTTGGGTGACCGACGCGGGTGCGAGAAGGCGCTCGGCGCCGCGGAGCGACACTTCGCTAGCATCGATCCAGACGAGTCGGCGGCGATGCTGTTCTGCCCCAGTCAGTACGGACGCCTGGCAGGCTCCTGTTGGCTCTCCCTCGGCAGACCGCAACAGGCCGAGGCGGTGTTGGACTCCACACGGCGGTTCCTCACCCAACAGCGCAAGTCAACGGCCATCGTGTTGGGCAACCTGGCGCTCGCCAGCATCCGGCAACGGGATGTCGATGCCGCCGTCCGACGGCTGCACGAGGCGATCGATGTGGTCGAACGAACCCGCAGCGGCGGAGGCTTGAAGGTGGTGTTCGCTGCTGCACGCGAGCTGCGGCCGTGGCGCGAGGAACCGGTCGTCGACGAAGTGACGGATAGGCTGTTGACGCTGATGACGACCGCGTAGGGAGCCAGCATGCCGGACAGCTCTGTTGATGACCTCAAGACCGCGGCTCGGCACCGTGTGTGGGATGCGCTGCAGTCCGAGAATGCCGCCCCGCCTGACGTCCACGGCCACATCCCGAGCTTCTTCGGCGCCGAGCAGGCAGCAGATCGCCTCGCTGAGCTGGATGTGTGGCGATCCGCCTCAGTGCTGAAGTCCAACCCCGACACGGCGCAGCTGCCTGTACGGATCGCCGCTCTCAACGGCGGCAAGCTGCTGTACATGGCGGTGCCGAAGCTCGCCACGCTCGAACCCTTCTACCGGCTCGACCCGGCCGACCTCGACGCGCCGATCGAGACCGTCGCTACAAGCAGCGGGGCCGCCAGACTCGCCGAGAAGATCGGCGTGGATCGCATGCAGCCGGTCGACCTCATCGTCTGCGGCAGCGTTGCCGTCAACCGCGCCGGCGTGCGCGTCGGCAAAGGGGCTGGCTACTCCGACATCGAGGTGGCGTTGCTCGCGGAGGCGGGGCTCATCGGGCCGGCGACCACGATCGTCACCACTGTGCACGACCTCCAGGTCGTGGACGACGACCTGCCCGAAACGGAGCACGACTTCAGCATCGACGTGATCGTGACGCCCAGCGAGGTCATCACGTGCGGACCCCCACGCCGCCCTGCGGGCATCATTGTTGATCACCTTGGTACGAGCCAGCTCGACAACATTCCCGTTCTCGGGACCTTCACGGACGGTAGACGCTGACCCTCCAGGACGCTGTTGGGTAGAGGCTGAGGGCCCAGTTGGGTAGGCGTAGCAACGGTTTCAGAGAAACTCGTCTATTGGATATTGCATGTGCGGCAGCTGCAGGCTAACAATTGCGCCAAGCCAGGCGACGACGCTCCGACCACGCAAGACGTCAACGTCGACCAGTCGAGAGCGCCGCGCTAACCGCCGAACACATGGGGGACCATGCAGCCTATTCACCGCCACGAACGACCGAACACATTGCATCTGCCAGACGGACAGTTGGATGTCCCGTCACCGATCCCGCTGGGTAGCAGCCTGACTGTCCTGCTTGAACGGACCAGCGAACAGGACCCCCTCCGCGACCCAACAGTCCAGGTCAGCGACTGGAACCAGACACAGACCTCTGGTCCGACAGACCCTACTTCTGGGGGTCTCCCGACGGGGTACAGCGCCACACGGCGGCGCCTCTGACCGAACCCCTGCTTCGGGTCCAGTCCGCACTCACTTCTCGTGACATCGTGCTGCTCGGCTGGCTCGCAGATCACGGTCTGCTGACCAGCGCACAGATCGCAGCGGCGCTCTATTCGTCCGTCAACTTCGCTCAACGGCGTCTACGGAAGCTGCTCGCGCTCCGCGTCGTCGACCGATTCAGGCCGCAGCGAGCGGACGGCGGCTCGTATCCGTACCACTACGTCCTTGCCCAACTGGGTACCGAGGTCATCGCCGCCCAGCGAGGCGAAGAGCTTCCGCGCAAGGACCAAGCCCGGCGACGGCGCTGGCACTTGACCAACCGAGCCAACCTGCCGCATCTGCTCGGCACCAACCAATTCTTCATCGATCTAGCGGCCCACGCCCGTACGCACAACGACGCCAGCCTCGACCGATGGTGGCCGACCGCGCGGTGCCAGGGCAGCGGCGCGTTCGCGGAGCCAGAGGATCCCGTCCAGGTGCGGGCCTACACGGCGCGCGTCCGCCCCGATGGGCACGGCATCTGGACCGAAGGCGGCCGGACGGTGCCGTTCTTCCTGGAGTACGACACCGGCACCGAACCTCTGTGGAAGCTGGTCGACAAGGTCGACGGCTACCTCGATCTCGCACGAGTGACAGGCCGGCTCTGGCCGGTGCTCTTCTCACTCCACAGCCCGGCGCGTGCGGTCAATCTGCAGCGCCGGCTGGCTGAGCACCCAACTGCGGTACCCGTCGCCACGACAGCCAGGACGAGCGACCTCCGGTCGCCGGCCGAGGCCATCTGGTGGCTGTACCGGCACGAAGGTGCCTTGCTCACCCTGGCCGAGCTGAGCGACGCCGTCCACGACTCCACGGAGTCGGCGGCGTAGCTCAGGCAGCCAGGTACCGAACTCTCGTCGAACCGAACCCAAGGAAGGAGGGATGCCCATGACCGAACGCAGTCGAACCCGACCGCTTGTCAATGTGGAGGGACATGCCTCGACGCCGCGAGGTGGCATCCAACGCCACCCCCGCGCGCAGCTCGACATCACCGCAGACGTCGGCATCCACCGACGATGGACGGCTTGCCCGTCGCTGGACCGAAAGCGACCTTGACCGGTACGTACAGGAGCTGGTCAAGCTAGCTCCGCCGCTCACGGGTGCTCAGCGCGCAAGGATTGCCTCGCTCCTCCGCACGCGCGAGAAACGTACCGAAGCAGCCTGATCGCCAGGGTCGGTGGCACTGATGAAGTGGTGCCACCGGCCTGATCGGCTGGCCTATTGCGGCATGAGAGCGAGGGCCGAGCCGTCATCTGCGATGCTGACGACCGAAGCAGACCGCCGTTCCCTGTGCAGGTACTTCAATTCTCGGCGGAAGATCCGTTGCTGGGCATTCATGACGTCGATCGAGGTTCCATAGGCGAGCGCTTCGTCGACTTCGCCCTCAACGCCAAGCACGACCTTGAGCTGCCCACCTGGCAACGAAATTGCGTTGCTTACCCCGACGATGCTGACGCCGTCGACATCGACTCTCTCGCGGCGCGGCCTGTCAATATCAGTGCGGTTGATCCGGGCTCTCATGACGGTCGGAGCCCACCGTCGGAGTGCCCGGTCATTGCCAGCCAACTCGGCCAACGCAGCCCAGGAACCACGAAGTGCGGTGGCGATCATATGACGAGGGTCGACAGGGCCGCCGTCGCTAAGGTCAACCTGGGGCAGGTCTTCGAGGAAGACCTGACTCAAATCGACTTCCAAGTCGCCGTCAGTAGCGTCTGGTGTTGACGACCGCACTTGCGTCGCCACTTCTCCTCGTTCCATCCGTGCCGACGCATCCGGCTGATGCTGCAGAACGTGGAACGTGATCGACTCATTCGCTGCGACCGTACTGACAGCCAAGCCGCGAGGGGCCCGTCCCCCAACCATGATGCTGTCAAGCTGGGCACCCGCACGTCCCAGCTGGACATACGCGTTAGGACGAGACTTCGTACCTTTGCACTCCAGCAGCGCAACGCTGAACGCCCCCGGCCTGCTGACCGACTCCGCAACGACGAGGTAGTCAGGGCGATGGACTCCTGTCTTGTGCACCAAGAGCCGCACCTCAGCAGCAGCGATCGCACCACTTGCCAGCGCAACATCGACATCAACGGTGCGCACCGTCGATCCGTCGTGCCGCCAGTCAACGATCCATTCCTCGGCGAGAAGAACCGCGAAGCCGATACCGAGCTCCTCAGATGTGACACGCCGCTGGTTGCTCACGATCCGGCGCCCCGCAGCCGACAGCACCAAACGACCGCCACCACCGTCGGCGAACAGACCGAGGTAGCGCAGCAGGCCCCAATGTGCGTGAACGTCGTACAGCTCCGCCTGGTACCGCGGTCTGGTTGCCGAGGCGAGGCGCAGCAGTACATCCGCTGGTCGGATCGACCGATCACCGTGGAGTGCCGGGACGGTCGACAGGTGCGGTCCGCCGTGGGACGCGTGCTTTGCGACGTTGGCGACGAGGGCATTGTCGCTGTATCCGCGGACCCGAAGTGGCGTGCTTACGATGTCCAGCGCCTGTTGCAGGTTCACGGCAGCATTGTTCCGCACGTCGGACACGCGCCGCGCATTGGCGTCGATGCGTGACGTGGCATTCAGTTGTCCCCGGAGCCCCCACGCCAGACGATCTCGACGGTGCGCGGGTCGAATCCCGGTCCACGTCGGAGCACCGGAAGGATTCGAACGGCTTTCAGCAACGTCGACAGCACGGCGCGCTTCTGGTTCAGCGTCGCCTCGGACCAGATCGTCTCCGCGTTGGCTCCGGCCATCTCCATCACGAGCTTGGCATGCGGCGTGACGTGCGCCGATCGGGCTGTGGTTTCCACCTCGGTGAGCTGTGCCCGCAGCCGGGCCGTGATGCGGTGCAACTGCTCCGCCGTGATGCGCTCGTCGACATAGTCGTCGGCGGCCTTCGCGAGCTTGGCGCGCAGCGCGTCGGCGCGAGCCAGCGCCTCGACCATCGCCTTGTCGTCCTGCGCCAGGAGATCGGCGGCGTCGGGTTGGGACAGTCGGGCGATCACGACGCGGCCGACGAAGTCGTCGACGCGGTCTCGGTCACGGCCGACGCAGCCCTTGGTGTCGCAGAAGTACAGCTGCTTCATTGCTCCGTACCGCATGTTGCCTTTGCGGGCGACTCTCAGGTGGCTTCCGCAGACGCCGCACTCGCCGATCCCCCATGACAGCAGGTGCAGGCGCGATCCCGGCCTGGCAACGCCTTTCACGCCGCGGCCGGGCGCACTCAGAAGTGCGATCACGCGGTCGTGGTCGTCCTGCGAGACGATCGGTGGCCACGCCGCCGGTAGCAGCGCCTCGTCCGGTCTGCCGCGGTGGTGGAGGCGGAGCCCGACGTTGGCATGACGGAGGGCGAGCTTCTTGACGCTGGTCTTGTTCCACAGGGTGCCGGTGTCGTTCTGGCCCTTCGCCCGGTGGCTGCGACGCTGGCCTGCACCTGGTGCGGGGATGCCTTGCTCGTTGAGGTACTCGGTGATGCCGCGGAGTGTCCCGCCGTCCAGCAGCCGCGCGACGATCGAGCGGACCACCTCGGCCTCCTCCTCGTCGACTTCGTCGTTGAAGCCAGTCCGCCGGCCTTGTTCGTCGAACGTGTAGACGCGCCTCCAGCCGTACAGGACGGCGCCGTTGGCGCGGCCCTGTTGGGCCCGTTCGAGCGCCGCCCGGGCGACCCGCTCCCCCTTGATCTCGCTCTCGGCCGTGTCGAACTCGCCGAGGATGCCCGCCATCATGCGGCCGGCGGCCGTCTGCAGGTCCAACTCGGGACCCTTCACGGACAGCACCGAGACGCCTGCCGCCTTGAGCTGATCGATGCCGTCGGCCCGTTCGCGGTGGTTCCGCCAGAGGCGCGAGGTGTGGAAGACGATGATGCGGTCGATCTGGCGGGACGTCGCGGCGGCCATCAGCGTCTCGTAGCCGGGCCGGTGGGCGCCGTTCAGCGCGGACACGTCGTTGTCGTGGAGCTCCATGACGACCTGGCCGCCGCGGGCCGCCGACAGCGCCCGGCCGTCCTCCAGTTGCCTGTTCACGCCTCGCTCGGTGCCGAGGTCGTCCTCGGAGATCCGGGCGTACACGGCGTCTCGCATCGACATGCGTTGCATGTTACCCGCTAATGTGCTTCACTCTTCCCCGGCGGCGTCGGCAACACCCGCGGCGACAAGGCCAACTTCGAGTCCCTGATCAACGACGTCACCACGAAACTCTTCGACCGCTACCCCGACGACACCGTCTTCCACCCCGGCCACGGCAAGGACTCCACCTTGGGTGCCGAGCGCCCTTCCCTCCCCGAGTGGCGCGCCAGAGGTTGGTAACCGGTCATCTCCACAACGCGTCGAGGGGCACGACCAACGCACCTTCTTCGTGAGTGAACGCAAGATCCCCGGTGTACAGCAACACTGCGGCGGCAAGCCGATTGCCGAGCCTGCTCCGCAGTGCCCGGATCCCGCGCAGATCCTCGCCGTGGACACGAGTGCCGGCCTTGATCTCGAAAGCGATGACGTCGCCGTCGTCGCTCTCGAGGACAAGGTCGACCTCGTCGCCGGACGCAGTCCGGAAATGACCTGCAGCGACCGGCGCATCCCACCAACTGAGCTGCTTGAGAATCTCGCCCACCGCGAACGTCTCGGTCAGATGGCCGTAGTCGGTCAGCACCGCCGGGTCGGCTCGTGAGATCTTCTCTGGATTCAGTCCGAGCAGCCAGGCCATCACGCCAGCATCAACCACATGCACCTTAGGCTGGCGTGCTACCCGGGAGCCCAAGGTCGTCCCCCAGGCCGGCAGGCGTTGCACCAGGAACACCGCTTCCAGCAATCGCAGGTAGTTCTCTGCGCTGCTCTTCTCCATCCCGACCGCCTGCGCCGTCGCCGCGATGTTCAACACCTGCCCAGACCCTGCGGCGAGCTGACTCAGCAGACGAGGAAGCATCTCGCGCTGCCGAACACGACTGAGCTCGATCACGTCGCGCTCAATGACGAGATCGAGATAATTGCTGTACCACCGCGAACGCGACCTTCCCGGAGGACGTCGCAACGCAACTGGCATGCCTCCAGATGTCACCCGCCGGGCGTACTCATCCCGGCTCGTCGAAGAGCGCTCGATCGAGTTGATGGACGCGCGGCCGGCCAGCAATCGATGGACGAACGGCTCCGCGTCATTGCCGTCGATCTCCATCTGAGCGAGGGGCAGCACATCGATGATGTCGACCCGTCCCGTCAACGATTGGCCCGCCTGCGGCAGCGTCGAATAGCGAGTCGATCCGGCCAGCACGAAGCGCCCTGAGCTCAGATCACGGTTGAGCTCTGCCTTGATCGCATCGAGGAGTTCTGGAACGTGCTGGAACTCGTCGATGAAGATCGGACCGGGCCCTTCCACGAATCGCCCGGGGTCGTTGCGGACCGCAGCCCGGGTGGCCGGGTCATCGCAGTCGATGACGGTCCGACCGAGCCGCCGAGCACACCCGGCAAGCAGAGTGCTCTTGCCGACTGTCCGCGGCCCGTTCAGAACTACGGTCGGCTCCTCACTCAAGCGATCGACGAGCACCGCCGCCAGGCGACGCTCGGCCAGGCCGGTGAGCGCAGCATCCATACCTGAGACTATGCCCTGATTCCGCATTCAAGCCAAATTTCTTCCGCATCTGCATGCATGCTACGTCCGCGTTTGCAGCGACGTGAGCAGCAGATGAGCACCCTCCGCTCGACTCCTCGTGCTACGTTTTGCTACTCTTACTACTTTGAACAACTCCCTTGGAGGCTACATGGCAACGATCACCGAGGTTCCCGCCGATGCCTACAACAAGGTTCGCCTTCTCGCGATCGCGTGGAATGTCACCGACGGCGAGGCGGTCGCACGCCTGGTTGAGCATTTCGCCAAGGCGTCCGGACCCACGAAGCCCAGTGCGGAAGGCTCGGACGACGATGTGGCGATCTACGCGATCTACGAAGCCACCAGGGTCGAGGCCGTCTACAACCGCAAGACGAAGTCCGTGACGATCACCTCCGGCAAACTCAGGGACAAGACGTACTCAAGCCCGAGTGGCGCCGCAGTCGCCGTCGTTGCGGCCTACAACCCCACGGTCAACCCGAACCGCAACGGCTGGTCATTCTGGACCCGGGCCGAGAATGGCGAAATCCTGCAGACCATTCGTTGAGCGCCCATTGCCGTCACCGCGATGTTGCCGTCCATTCCCCTCCAGAGCTCCCTGGCGGCGTCGGCAACACCAGACGGCGACAAGGCCAACTTCGAGTCCCTGATCAACGACGTCACCACGAAGCTCTTCGACCGCTACCCCGACGACACCGTCTTCCACCCCGGCCACGGCAAGAACTCCGCCCTTGGTGCCGAGCGCCCTTCCCTCCCCGAGTGGCGCGCCCGCGGCTGGTAGCTGATCAGCTGGTTCAAGAGGCCTTTCACGCCGACGGTGACGACCTCGACGCGACGTCCAGCCGGACACCCTTGCAGCGCAAGTTCAGCTGTCCGAAGCACAACGGCCGAGGCCCTCCAACGCACCACGGTCCACGCGACGGCGCCGAACGCCGCGCTGCTCACCGACGCCCCGGTGATCATCCTCCGCCGTCCGACCAGAAGAGGGCGGATGCGGCTCGTTCGGGGAAGCTGACATGAGGTGGCAGGAATGGGGGTCAGGATGGGGGCATGTCTGGATTTGCCACGCTCATCATGGTCAACATCGATTGCGACGAGCCGCCGGTGCTGGCGGAGTTCTACAGCGAGATGCTCGGGTGGGAGGTGACGCACACGCAGGCGGAGTACGCGATGATCAGCGACGGGTCCACGTCGTTCGGGTTCGGGCAGATCGGGAGCCACGAGAGGCCGACCTGGCCCGACGGGCCGGTGCCGAAGCAGTTCCACCTGGACTTCTACGTCGACGATCTCGCGGATGCCGAGGAGCGGGCGGTGAAGCTCGGGGCCACCCGGGCCGAGGTCCAGCCGGCGCCGGAGCGGTACCTGGTGCTCATCGACCCGGCGGGGCATCCGTTCTGCGCCTGCCTGCGCTCATAGCCGAGCTCAGCGGGTCAGGGTCGAGGACGAGACCGACGGGGGACGGGCGCCGAGGAAGTAGATGCCGGGGAAACCTTGCGTCTCGAAGCCGGCGCTCGGGTTCTTGCGCAGCGTGGAGCTCTCGATGGACATCGTGCCGGAGCGGTCGTTGCTGACGAAGAAGACGGCGCCGCCGCCCTCGTTGGCCTTGTTCTGCTCGACGAGGGTGCCGGCGAGGCGGACGGTGAACTGGTTGCCGTCGCAGTAGATGGCGCCGCCGCTGCCGCCGCCGGGGGTGCCGGGGCGGGAGGGGTTGGCGCCCTTGCCGACGGCGGAGTTGTAGGACAGGACGCTGTTGAGGACGACCCAGGACACGCCGATGCTGCTCAGGGCCCCGCCGTTCGCGCAGACGCCGCCCTGGCCGGCGGCGCCGCCGAAGGTGCTGCCCACGATGTAGACGGGCTGGTTGTGGTACTGGCTGAGCACCCGGATCGCGGCGCCGCCGAGGTCCGGGCCGGTCTGGTCGCAGCGGTTGCGGACGAAGCGCGCGTTGACGACCTTGAACCGGCCGCCGCGGACGAAGATCGCGCCGCCTCCGCCGCCCTCCGTGGTGTCGCCGGTGGAGTTGCCGTCGGCGAAGGTCAGGTTCTGCACGGTCAGCGACGGGTGGTCCTGGTCCTGGCAGTGCGAGGTGGTCCAGCCCTGGTTCTTGTCGCACGTGTTCATGTACAGGATGCGCCGCTTGCCCTCGCCGCTGAGGGTCACCTTGCCGCCGCCGTCGAGCACGATCTTCGCGCCCTGCACGTTCTTGATCTTCGCGGTGGCCTTCATCGTGATCGTGACGGGCTGCGGGCCGCAGTTGAACGTGATGATCCCGCCGGCGCCGACCGCCGACACGACCGCCTCGGACGTGCAGCTGCCGGGGGTGCCGTTGCCGATCACGCGGGTGGGCTTCGACGTGTCGGCGGCCCGGGCCTCCGCCGGAATCGCGGCGCGACCGCCGGGGTTGCCGTTCACCTGTGGCGGCGCCGCCGCAGCGGAGCTGCCGCTCGTCGTCGCGCTGGGCGCCGCCGGTACCGGCGACGCGACCGCCACTGGTGCACCACTTTCCGGAGCGGCCTGGGCCGGAGCGGCCTTGGGGGACGACCCGCCGCACCCGGCGAGGGCGAGAACGACCGTCGTCAGTGCCGCTGCCAGCGCGCGTCGTCGCATCCGGCGATCCTACTCAGCCGAGCCCGCGCTCCCAGTCCACGGCGGCGGCCTCCAGGGCCTGCGGGTCGAGGTCGAGCGTGACCGGGTAGTCGTAGGTGCGCATCCGCTCCTCGCCGAGCCAGGGCGGCGCCGCGGCCAGGGAGAACCCGACCGTGACCCGGGGCTGGAGGTGGTCGTGCTCCTCGAGCGTGAAGCTCAGGCCCGGCGCCGCGAACGCCAGCCGGTCCGGCAGCTCCAGCCGCCCCTTCGCGGCCAGCAGGAGCCACTGCCCGAGCGTCGCCGCCTCCGCCCCGGTCAGGCAGGCGTCGCGGAAGGTCCACGCCCGCCCGTCGCCGGCGTCGACGGCCCCCTCGACGACAAGCAGCTCGCCGGTGCGGTCCACCACGCCGAGCGCGACGGCGGCACCGCCGGGCGCCTCCAGCTTCACGACCAGAACCTCGACCTGAGCATGCGATCAGCATCGCAAAGCGCGGCGCGCCGGCGCACCGGACGTTCGGGCGGACCACGGGCCCGCTACGGTGGCGAAATGACGACGCGACCACGACTGGCGGAGCTGCTGGACATGGCGCCGCACCCGGAGGGCGGCTGGTTCCGCGAGACGTGGCGCTCGCCGGTGGTGTTCTCGCCGGAGGGGTACGACGGGCCGCGCAACGCGGCGACCGCGATCTACTTCCTGCTGCACCCGGGCGAGGAGTCGGCGTGGCACGTGGTCCGCTCCGACGAGCTGTGGTTCTGGCACTCGGGCGGCCCGCTGGCGCTGCGCCTCGGCGGCTCCGGCGACCAGCCCGGCGAGGGGCCGACCACGCTGCTGGGCGGTGACGTCGCGGCCGGGCAGCGCCCGCAGGTGCTGATCCCCGCCGGTGTCTGGCAGGCCGCCGCCCCGACCGGCACCGAGCCGGTCCTGGTCAGCTGCGTCGTCGCCCCGGGCTTCGACTTCGCCGATTTCCGCCTGTACGACAAGGCCTGACGCCCGCACGGCAAGGCCTGACGCCCGCACGGCAAGGCCTGACGCCCGCACGGCAAGGCCTGACGCCCGCACGGCAAGGCCTGACGCCCGCACGGCAAGGCTTGACGCCCGCACGGCAAGGCTTGACGCCCGCACGGCAAGGCCTGAGGCCTGCCGCGAGAAGGGCTGACGCCTGCCGCGAGAAGGGCTGACGCCTGCCGCGAGAAGGCGTGACGGTCCACATCGGACGGTCATGGTGTCCGATGTGGACCGTCCTGGCGTCAGGCGACCCGGCGGGCGAAGCTGAACGCGTAGATCGGCGAGAGCTTCACGCCGCCGCGTTCGGTGGAGGCGTGCACGATCCGGCCGCCGCCGACGTAGATGCCGACGTGCCCGGAGGCCGGGAACACCAGGTCGCCGGGGCGCAGCTCGCCGCGCCCGACCGGCCGGCCGACCCTGGCGAGCCCCCCGGTCTGGTGCGGCAGCGAGATGCCGATCCGCCGGAACGCGGCGGCGACGAGGCCCGAGCAGTCGAACCGGTCAGGGCCGGCCGACCCGAACCCGTAGCCCTTGCCGACCTGGGCGAGCGCGAACCCGACCACCCCGCCGGAGCTCCCGTCGCCGGCCGCCGGCGCCCAGGTGGAGGCCGCCGGCGCCCGCATGGCCGTCACCGGCGCCCGGGTGGCGGCCACCGTGGCCTTCGGGGCCCGCCGGGGTGCCGGCGGGCGCTGCCGCCCCGGTCCGGTGCGCGGCGCGGCCGACGTCCAGGCCCGCTGCGACGACCGGCTCACCGGTCGCTTCCGGGTGACCGCCCCCGCGACGGTCACCGTCTCGGCCCGCCCTGTCGCGGAAGGCCCGGCGGCGGTCTCAGCGGCGGCTCGAGCGGCGGCGGCCTGCTGGGCGAGCCGCGCCCGCTGGGCGTCCCGGCTCGCGGCACGCACCTCGCGGAGCTCGGCGCGGGCATCGGTCGTGCCGCCCTGGTAGTACCAGATGGACCTGACGCCGATCGGCGGCGTCGCCGTGCTGACCAGCGCGGCCGGCGACGTGCCGGCAGGGGCGCCGTGGGCCGGTGCGCTCCCGGCCACCCCGCACAGCACCACGCAGAGCGCGGTGCCGAGGTTGATGCGCAGTGCGCGTGCCGCCCTGTCGGGACGGCGTAACGGATGTGTGGACAGTGCGACTCCCCGCTCGGCCCGGGGCTCTCCTGCGCTCCCCGGCTGCCCCGCCGTCACAGAGTCGTCACGGCCGGGCGGCGCCTCCAGCGGTCGGAACCGCCGGAACGCGCGTGCCGGAAACCCGGGCAATGATGGTTGCCAGTGCCACATTCCCACAGATCACGAAGAAGTCCGGCATTTTGCGCAAATTGCCATTCGCACCGCTCGTACAGACGGGGAACAGCGCGAATCGATCAGGCTTCCGGCTCCGAGACGTCGGCGACCGCCGCCCCCAGCGCCTCGACCGCCGCCCCGGCGTCGACGGCGAGGGCCACGCCGTGGCGACCGGCGCCGAGGGTGATCTCCCGCCCGAGGATCCGCTCGTCGGCGATCACCGGCCACGCCGTCGACGAGCCGAACGGCGTGATCGTCCCGCGCTCGTAGCCGGTCGCGTCGCGGGCGGTCGCGGCGTCCGGCATCGACAGCCGGTTGACGCCGAGGAGGGCGCGCAGCTTCGGCCACGAGATGACCCGGTCGCCGGGCACGAGCACGAACCGGTAGTCCCCGTCGCCGACCCGCACCACGATCGTCTTGACGACGTCCGGCACCTCGACCCCGCGCGCCGCGGCGGCCTCGGCGAGGCTGCGCACCGGGCCGTGCTCGACGACCCGGAACGCGATCCCGCTGGCCGCCGCCGCCGCGAGGGCTGGATTCTCGGTCATGGTCGCCACGGTACCGCCGGGCTATGCCACCAGTGGGCGCACCCGCTCCGCCACGAACCGCATGAACCCCTCCGGGTCGGGGTCGTCGGGCGTCGGCTGGAGGACCACGGTGTCGGCGCCCGCGTCCGCCCACCGCGCGACGGCGTCGGCGACGGCGTGCGCGTCCCCGGCGACGGTCACGTCCTGCCCGTCGTGGTAGCCCCAGCGCACCCGCTCCGCGGCCATCCGCTCCGCCGCGTCGTCGCCGGTCGCGGTGTGCAGGTAGACGACGACGGGGTGCGGATCCGTGCGGCCCGCCGCCTGCCGCCCCTCGTCGATGCGCTGCCGCGCCGCCCGGACCGCTTCGACGCCGGTGCCGCCGGTGAGGATCGTGCCGTCGGCGAGCTCCCCGGCGAGCCGCAGTGTTTTCTGCCCGGTGGCTCCCACGTAGACGGGCGCGCCGGAAGGCGGCCAGTCGAGCGCGACGCCGTCGAGGTGGACGTACCGGCCGTCGACGGTGAGCCGCTCGCCGGCGAGCAGGCCCCGCAGCGCCGTCACGTACTCGCGCAGGAGCGTGATCGGCGACTCGGGGCGCGCGCCGACCTGCGCCATCCAGTCCTGCACGCCGTGCCCGACGCCGATGATCGCCCGGCCGGGGAACAGCCGGTGCAGCGTCGCCAGCTCCATCCCGGTCACCGCCACGTTGCGCAACGGCACCGGCAGCAGCCCCACCGCGACCCGCAGCCGCTCCGACCAGGCGAGCGCCGCCGCGGCGGTCGCGACCCCGCCCTCCAGGAAGCAGTCCTCCCACAACCACAGCTCTTCCAGGCCGCTCTCGTCGGCGGCACGGACCACGGACCGCAGCCGCTCCGGCGGAAGCTGCGGCACGAACACGGCACCCAGAGTCGTCATGCGGACAATGCTGCCAGGATCGCCCGCACCCTGGTCGCGCGACCGGCGGCGGTGCGCAGCTTCACGAGGTTGAGGATCAGCCCGTACCGCTCGGTCGCCGGCAACGCGTCGAACGCCGCCTTCGCCCGTTCGTCGCCGCTCAGCGCCTCGGCGAGGTCGGGTGGCACGGTGGCGTTGCGCTGCGACGGGTACGCCGCGGCCCACCGCCCGTCGGCCTGCGCCCTCGCGACCTCGGCCAGCCCGGCGGGCCGCATCCTGCCGGCCGCCGTCAACGCCTCGACCTTCGCCACGTTGACCTGTGACCAGGTGCTGCGCGGGCGGCGCGGCACGTACCGCTGCAGGAAATGCCGATCGTCGTAGCTCTTGCGCTGCCCGTCGATCCACCCGAAGCACAGCGCGAGGTCCAGGGCCTCCTGCACGGAGACGCTGGTGACGCCGCTGCCCTTCTTGCCGACGAGGATCCAGATCTCGTCTTCCTTGTCGTGGTACGACTCGAGCCAGCGCTCCAGTGCGGCCGTGTCGGCGAACAGGACCGGTGCCATCAGGCCATCTCCAGGTAGTGCCGGTTGTGCATGATCGCGACGATGTTGCCGAACGGGTCCGTGACCGCGGCCGTGACGAAGCCCGGCCCGCGCTCGGTGACCGGCTGCAGCGGCGCCGCCCCCAGTGCGAGCAGCCGTTGCAGGGTTCCTTCGAGGTCGTCGACGTGCCAGTACATGAACGCGCCCGCGGGCGTGCCGGTGTCGTGCGGCGCGTACCGGCTGTCGACGATGCCGAACTCGGCCTGCCGGTCGCCGATGCGGAACTCGGCGTAACCGGGCCGCTCGAAGTACGGCTCGACGCCGAACAGCCCCGCGTACCACCGCTTCGCGGCGTCATGGTCCTCGGCGAACACGTTCAGCGTCGCGAATCCCCGGAATGTCGTCATGTGAAGCACGCTATCGGGCATTGCGGAAAGGTACGTTCCGCAATGTCTGACAGACTTGGCCGATGTTGGAGACCTCGGCGCGGCTGCTGCGGCTGCTGTCGTTGCTGCAGAGCCGGCGGGACTGGTCCGGCGCGGCCCTCGCCGAGCGGCTCGCCGTCACCACCCGCACCGTGCGCAACGACATCGAGCGGCTGCGCAGCCTCGGGTACCGCATCGACTCCAGCACCGGGATCACCGGCGGCTACCGGCTCGGGGCGGGTGCCGCGACGCCGCCGCTGCTGCTCGACGACGAGGAGGCCGTCGCGGTCGCGGTCGGGCTGCGCGCGGCGGCCGCCGGGTCCGTCACCGGGCTGGAGGACCCGGCGCTGCGGGCGCTGATCAAGCTCGAGCAGACGCTGCCGCCGCGGCTGCGCCGCCGGGTCGACGCGCTGCGGTCCGCGACGGTCTCCGCGGCCGGCGGCGGGCCGACGGTCGACGCGTCGCTGCTCACCGCGCTCGCCGCGGCGACCCGGGACCACGAGCGGATCAGCTTCGACTACAAGGACCGGCGCCGCCGCGCGGAGCCGCACCGGCTCGTCTACACCGGGCGGCGCTGGTACCTGCTCGCGTGGGACCTCGACCGGGCGGACTGGCGCACGTTCCGGGCGGACCTGGTGGTGCTGCACGCGCCGACGGGCGTCCGGTTCGAGCCCCGCGACCCGCCGGGCGGCGACGCCGTCGCCCACGTGCTGCGAGGGGTGTCGTCGGCGGCGTGGCGGGTGCCGGCCCGGGTGCGGGTGCACGCGCCGATCGCGGCGGTGACGGCGCGCCTGGCGTCGACGGCCGGGGTGCTGACCCCGACCGGCGACGCCACCTGCGAGCTGGAGACCGGCGCCGACAAGCTCGTGGATCTGGCGGGGTTCCTGGGCACGATCGGCTTCCCCTTCACCGTGCTGGACCCGCCGGAGCTGCGCGACCTGCTCCGCGACCTCGCCGCCCGCTACCGAGCGGCGGTTTCATAGCCGCGCGGCGGTCAGTGCGGGGCAGTCGTGGAGCGTTCGATCAGGCGGGTCGGGAGGATCACGCGCCTGGCGGGGCCGTCGTCACCCTCCAGACGGGCGAGCAGCAGGCGCGCCGCGTGCCGGCCCATCTCCTCCGGGTCGTGCGCGACCACGGTCACCCCGAGCACGTCACCGAGGTCCAGTTCGTCGAACCCGATCAGCGCCTTGTCACGGCTGCCACTCGCGCGCAACGCCCGCAGCGCGCCGGTCGTGATCCGGTTGTTGGTGGTGAACACCGCCGTCGGCGCCGGGTCCCGGGCGAGCAGCGAGCGCACGGCGCGCTCCGCCTTGTCGACGTCGTGCGCGTCCTCCAGGAGGTAGTCGCGCCAGCCGGTGATCCCGGCGGCCTCCATCGCCTCCGCGAACCCCTCGACCCGGTCCTGGTGCGTGGTGAGCCGCGACAGGTCCCCGACGATGCCGATCCGCCGGTGCCCGCGCTCCAGCAGGTGCTCGGCGGCGCTCTTCGCCCCGCCCCGGTTGTCGAGGAGCACCGCGTCCGCGGTCAGGTCCACCGGCGGCCGGTCCACGAACACGAACGGGCTCCCGTGCCGCCGCTCAGCCGCCAGATGCCCGTGCTCCGCCATCGTCGAGACGACCACGAGCCCCCTGACCCTGCGCTCCAGCAACGAGTCCGTCAGCCGCCGCTCCCATTCCGGATTCTCGTCGGTGCTGGCGGTGATCAGCTGCAGCCCGTGCATGCGCAGCTCCCGCTCCAGCCCGCTGGCGAGCCGCGAGTAGAACGGGTTGGCCAGGTCCCCGCTCAGCAGCCCCACCAGCGTCGAGGTGTTGCCGCCGCGCCGCAGCTCCCGGGCCGTCCGGTTCAGCCGGTACCCCAGCTCGTCCGCGGCGTTCTGCACCCGCGCCTTGGTCTCGACGGCGACATACCCCTCGCCGCTCAACGCCCGCGACGCCGTCTTGACCGACACACCCGACAGTGCCGCCACCTGTGCGAGGCTCGGCCGGCTACTCATCGCTGGATTATGGCAGCCTTCCGCCTCCCGCTCGCACACCGTTGCCCCCGGACCTACCGTGACGGTCATGGCGCACGAGCTGTGGGCGAAGGGCGACGCCTACGAGGCGTACGTCGGCCGCTGGAGCCGCCCCGTCGCCGCCCGCTTCCTGACCTGGCTGGCCGTGCCTCCGGGCCGCCGCTGGCTCGACGTCGGCTGCGGCACCGGCGCCCTCACCGGCACCATCCTCGCCACCGCCACCCCCGCTGAGCTCACCGGCATCGACCCGTCGATCGCCTTCCTCACCACGGCCGGCTCCCGCCTCACACTCCTCCCAGCCGCATCGGGTCCGCCTTCCGCCGCCACGGGTCCCACCGGCGCGCGGACCGATCCAGGCACCGGCGCGGATTCGGCCGCCGCCTCGGGTCTCACCAGCGCGGGGACCGGTTCGGGCGCCGGCGCGGGCTTGTGCCCTGTCGGCGCTGGGGCGGGCTCGGGCGCTCGCGCGGATTCGGGGTCGGTCGTGGGCGCTGCGGGATCGCGGACGGGTCCGGAGGCGGCTTCGGGGGCTGCCCAGGGCGCCGGCCCGGACACTGGCCCAGGGGCGCGGTTCGTCGCAGGGGACGCCCGGGCGCTGCCGCTGCGAGACGCGGCCGTCGACGTCGTCGTGAGCGGCCTCGCCCTCAACTTCGTGCCGTCGCCCGCCGCGGCCGTCGCCGAGTTCGCCAGGGTGACGGCGCCCGGCGGGACCGTCGCGGCGTACGTCTGGGACTACGCCGACGGAATGGCCATGATGCGCTACTTCTGGGAAGCCGCCACGACGCTCGACCCGTCCGCCGCCGCGCTCGACGAGGGCCGCCGCATGTCCATCTGCTCCCCCGCCGCCCTCAGCGCCCTGTGGTCCGCCGCCGGCCTGACCGCCGTCACGACCCGCCCGATCGACACCACCGCGGTCTTCGCCGACTTCGACGATTACTGGACCCCGTTCCTCGGCGGCACCGGCCCGGCGCCCAGCTACGTCGCCTCCCTCCCCACCGACCACCGCGACGCCCTGCGCGACCTGCTCCGCACCCGCCTCCCCCGCGCCGCCGACGGTTCGATCCCGCTCCTGGCCCGCGCCCTGGCCATCCGCGGCACCACCATCTGACCCCCTGGCCCCGACAGTCTCACCTGCACCCAGCGCTGATCGCCGCCGCTTCCTCTCCCCCGATTTCGCACTGCGCCACCGGCTGGCAGAAGGCTCCACCGACGCGACGAATGCCACACCACAGGCGGTCCACTCCCCACCCGCGCCTTTACACACCCGCCCTCACAAGCCCATGGCGTCGCACTCCGCCCGCGCCCTCACAAACCCGCCCTCACACGCCCATGCGTCGCAGCACCCCAGACGCCCGCCGATGGTCGCTCTTCGCGGATGGCGGCGCGGCGGCTCGTACCGACGCCGCGAACGCCGCATCGAGGGCCGGTCAGGACGTGCGTAAGCGCCATTCGGTGAGCAGGGTGGTCTCCTGATCGGCGGTCAGGCGCTCAGACGGGGGCGGGAGCGGGTCGAGCAGGGCCGCCTCGTAGGTCTCGCGGATCGTCTGGCGCAGCGGCCGGGGGGCCAGGCCCGCCGCGAACGCCGCCGACGGGTCCGCGCTGTCCAGGGCCGCCTCGGCGTCGAACGGGTGCCACAGCGGCAGGCGCTCCTCGTCGATGCCGCGCGTGCGGAGGAAGTCGGCGTCGACCCAGGTCAGCGTCGTCCCGGGCGGCCCGACCTCGGCGAGCATCGCCTCCAGCAGCTGCTCGAACGAGAACGGCGGGGCGGGGCTGACCGCGTGGAACACGCCGCCACCGGGGCGGTCCAGCAGGCGGATCGTCCAGTCGGCCATGTCACGCGCGTCGATGACCTGGATCGCCGCGTCCCGCGGGCCGGGCGCGAGGACCTCGCCGCCGCGGGCGATCCGCTCGACCCACCACGTGAACCGCGACAGGTGGTCGTGCGGGCCCACCACGTACGTCGGCCTGATGATCACCGTCGAGGTGCCGAACCGCTCCTCGGCGACGCGCTCGCACGCCGCCTTCAGTGGCCCGTAGGTCTCGTTGGTGATCTCCTCCACGCTCGGGTCGTCGAGCTTGAGCAGCGGAGAGTCCTCGGCGAACCCCGGCCCCGCGGGCACGTCGTAGACCGACACGCTGGAGATGTACACGTAGCGCCCGCCGCGCTCCCCGAGCGCGTCGGCGAGCCCGTGTACCTGCCGCGGCAGGTATCCGCTCACATCGATCGTCGCGTCCCAGCCCTCATGCCCCGCGAAGAGCCCGTCGGGCAGCGCGTTGCGATCGGCGTGCAGATGGGTGGCCGCCGGGAACAGGTCGGCGCCGGTCTGCCCCCGGTGCAGGAGCGCGACGTCATGACCCGCCGCGAGCGCGGCCTCGGTGATGTGCCGCCCCACGAACCTGGTGCCCCCGACGATCAGGATCCGCATGCCCATCAGCTTAGTCGCGCATCCCGAGCCAATCCGCCACCATCACCGTGAGGTCGCACCCCGTGTACGTTCTGTCAACGTCCATGAACGGCAGGTCCAGGAGTCGTACCTGCCCGCCTCCGATCCACCGCACATGCCGCAGCGAGTCACCCGCAGAACCGTTCACCGAGCTCCTGTGATGTGAGCCGCCGCTCCTGCATGTGAGCCACCGCTCCTGTGTGCGAGCCGCCGCCGACCTGGAGGAGCCGGCGGCCACTGTGTCGAAGCTCAGCCGGCGAACTCGTCGCCCAGCTCTTGGATCTTCTCGGCGCCGGCGGCGCGCCGGAGCCACGTGTCGAGTTGCGCGTCCTCAGTGCAACCGGCGATGAGCGCACGGTGCTCATCCGTGACCGCCATGCCTCGGGTGCCCAACACCATCAGCAGAGCCTCGGCCTTTCCTGCGGCCTTGCCTTCGGCCCTTCCTTCCACTTTGCCCGAGTTATAGAAACCTTTGGCGAAGTCACTTCTGTACCGATGGCCCGTGGTGGTCATGAAATCCTCCAAGAGGCGCCGGGCTGCCGCCGGCAGCCCTGAAAGTACGAGCTCATAATACAGCCTGGCGTGGTCAAGATCGATTGCGTCGAAGGCGCGCAGCATGGCGCTGAAGAGGGGTTGAGGGTCCGGCCGGGCGCCATGAGCGAGAGCTGACAGGACCGTCAGCTCGGGGTGGCGCCGGGCGGAGTCGGCGTCGGTGACGACGGGCACCTGGGCGGGGCCGAGCGAAACCGGCGTCACGACGGAGCCCGGTGGCCCCATTGCGATCGGCGCCGCGGACCAGTCGGCGACGGATTGAAAGGGGCACAGCACCAGCAACGCGACCGGGCAGTGCAGCCGCGCATACAGCGTCGCGACGTACGCCGGCCAGCTGTACAGCTTGCGGTCATCCCTGCGGAGCTGGACCTCGATCACGACGGCGAGGACCGTCTCGCGCTCGTCGTTCAGGGTGACCACCGCGTCCGCCCGGTATTCGGTCGGAATCACGTCGGTGAGGTCACTCGGGGACAGTCGCGCCTCGATGAAGTCGGGCACTGGGACGTGCAGCTGGCCGTCGAGAATTTCGGCGGCCAGCACGGGTCTGACCCGGAACATCTCGATGAGGGTCTCGTGCAGTTGGGTCGGCATGCCGCGGGACTCTATCGAAAGATCTTACGTTCCGCTAATCAACTGGTCACACTGCGTATGGACCTGAGTGCCTGGGTCATGAAGGGCGGGGCATTGACGGGGACCAGCGGATGGGTTGGGTGCCGGTCGCGGTGAGGGCGGCGTTGATCCGGCTGAACGGGCGGCTGCCCAGGAAGCCGGTCGGGTTCATCGGGCTGGGGTGGCCCGCCCGCAGGACGACGTGGCGGTCGTTCGTCACGAGGTGGGCCTTGGCCTTGGCCGCCGCGCCCCAGAGGACGAACACGACGCGGTCGGTCTTGGCGTTCAGGGCCTGGATCGTGGCGTCGGTGATGTTCTCCCAGCCGCGGCCCTTGTGGGAGTTCGAGACGCCGGCGCGGACGGTCAGGACGGCGTTGAGGAGCATGACGCCCTGGCGGCACCACGGGGTGAGGTCGCCGGACGGGGGCGGGGTGACGCCCAGGTCGTCGCGCATCTCGCGGTACACGTTCTCCAGCGACGGCGGGACCCGGACGCCCGGCGGCACGCTGAAGCTCAGGCCGTGCGCCTGGCCCTGCTTGATGTACGGGTCCTGGCCGAGGATGAGCACCCGGGTCGACGCGAGCGGGCTCAGCCGGTACGCGGCGTAGATGTCCTGCTTCCGCGGGTACACCGGGCCCGCCTGGTACTCCGCGACGACGAACGACGACAGTGCCGCCACGGCGGCGGGGTCGACGTACGGCGTGACCGCCTCCCGCCAGTCGTCGGGCATGAAGTCCAGCAGGTACACAGGCTTCGTCGATGCGTTCATGGCGGGCAATCTATCGCCATGCCGCGAACAAGACACGAAGGCGTCAGGAGGGGGTCGGGGCGGACCAGTTGCGGCGGAGGGAGACCATGCGCAGGGCGAAGACGAGGACCGCGGCGAGGGCGATGCTCGCCGGGCGGTGCGCGTGCAGGGCGTCCAGGGCGGCGACCGAGACGCAGCCGAGCAGGCCGGCGACGGCGTAGATCTCGCGGCGCAGGACGGTGGGGATCTCGCCGGTGAGCAGGTCGCGGATGAGGCCGCCGCCGATGCCGGTGATCATGCCGATGATGCAGGCGCCGAGGGGTGGGATGCCGGTGTCGAGGGCCTTGAGGGTGCCGGTGACGGTGAAGAGGCCCAGGCCGGCGGCGTCGAGGACGAGGACGGTCCAGTACAGGCGGCTGACGGCCGGGTGCAGCCAGAACGTGGCCGCGGAGGTGACGGCGGCGACGGCCGCATAGCGCCAGTCGACGAAGGCGAACGGCTGCACGTTGACGAAGACGTCGCGCATGATGCCGCCGCCCAGGGCCGCCACGAAGCCGACGAACACGACGCCGAAGAGGTCCAGCCGTTTCGCGACGCCGGCGGTCGCGCCCGAGGCGGCGAACACGGCGATGCCGACGAGGTCGACGACGAGCAGCGGACTGAGCTCCGACACGGTTGTGCTCCAGCGGTACGGACAGCGAGAACGGGCGCGTGTGCCGGTCGGCACCGCGCCCGTTCTGTATACGGCACAGCAGATCAGATGTTGTTGATGACCGCCATGTTGGCCTCGTGCTGCATCGCCAGCATGTCGGAGACGGCCGCGGCGTCGTAGTAGCCGCCGGTGCTCGAGCCGGTGGCGGCGGCGGTGTCGTCGGTGTCGTCCGCGGCGCCGGAGACGGTGCCCTCGGCGGTGGTCATGCCGCCGCTGACGTCGCCGTCGAGGTTGCCGCCCGAGCCGTCGTAGTCGGCGTTGTCGTACTGGGCGATGTCGCCGTCCAGGTTGCCGCCCGAGCCGTCGTAGTCGGCGCCGCCGGTCACCTCGCCGGTCGTCAGGTCGGTGTACTCGTCGGTCAGGGCGTTGTAGGACTGCTCGTAGACGCCGTTGCCGTCCGCGTCGAGGGCGGCGAAGTCGGCCTGCCCGTCGCCGTCGAGGTCGCCGACGATGACGTTGGCGCCGTCCTCGGTCGTGTAGATGACCGCCTGGTCCTCGACGCCGTCACCGTCGAGGTCGGCGCTGAACGGGGAGTAGTCGTCGCTCATTATCTGGTGGCTCCTTCAGGTGCTGTTCGGGTGGATCGGTTCAAACGATCAGTGCAACGAGTAGGAACCGTACGAGCCGGCCGGCGCGCTTGACTCCCCTTTTGCTGCCAACCGGACAGCAGCGGAGATCACCTGGGACGGGTTTGCGTCACAGGGGCCACGGGGTATCCATCCGTCGATTCGAAGCAGACGAGTACGTCGGATAGATGGAGGCACTCCCGTGGGCAGAGGATCCGGTATCGGCGGGGTCATCCTCGTCATCTGGCTGATCATCGGTGTCATCGCGGCCGGGCAGCGCGGCTACTTCAACAGCGAGGACACGAACTGCGCGAAGACCGGCACGATCCTCGTGACGATCGTGGCCGGCCCGCTGAACTACGTCGGCGTCAACCCCAAGATCAACTGCGACCTGCCCGAACCCTCGAAGTAGCCGCACGGCAAGCCCTCCGCCTGGAGCCGGCAAACGCCGGCTCCAGTGCTGTCAAGCCGAAACCTACAGATCGTGGGTCTGGGACCGCTCGATCTCGGTGAACGCGGCCTGCAGGTACCGCGGAAACGACCGCCGCTGGAGCAGGTCGGCGAGCAGCAGCGGAGCGTGCCGCGCCAGGGCCTGCGGTGACGGGCGGCCCTCGCCGTCGTTGTCGTCCTGGACGCCGAGCGCGCCGACGAGCAGCACCACCATCACCTGCGGGTCGACCTCCTGCCACTCGGCCGCGGACCGCACCGCCCGCTCCAGTGCGGCGCGCACGTCGTCGCCGTCGAGCCCGTCGGGGTGCAGGTCCTCCAGCAGCGCGCGGACGACGACGCCGAGGACGAGCCCGGCCTGCTCCGGATCGAGGGCGGCGAGCTGCTCGACCGCCGCGTCGAACGCCTCCTTGTCGCGCGCCTGGGCGGCCTCGACGGCGGCGGAGGCGGCGGTCGCGATGGCCCGGGCCGGCGGCGGCAGGTGGCGCCAGCCTGACGGGGTGCGGGTGGTGTCCACACCGTCCGACCCTAGTGCCTGCACGATCGACCGCCGGCCGTGGACTCCTCCAGCCGGGAGCGACGGTGGCAGTGGCACAGGACACAGCCGGGACTGTCACGAACGGGCGGGCGGACCCGTCATCACACCATGACGCAACGAATGTCGCTCAGCGAGATCAACCCCGACGCGTACCAGGCGGTCCTCGGACTCGAGAAGTACATCCGGGCACACGTCGACCCGGCACTGCTCCACCTGCTCAAGCTCCGCGCGTCGATCCTGAACGGATGCTCCTTCTGCGTGGACATGCACACCACGGAGGCGCTCGCCGAGGGCGAGAGCAGCCGGAAGCTGTTCGCCGTCTCGGCGTGGCGGGAGGGCCCGTTCTTCGACGAGAAGGAGCGGGCCGCGCTCGACCTCACCGACCACGTCACCCGGTTGGGCGAGCACGGCGTCCCGGACGACGTGTGGGACACGGCCGTGCGGCACTACGGCACCCAGGGGGTGGCGGACCTTCTCATGGTCATTGCGACGATCAACGTGTGGAACCGCCTCGCCGTGTCGACCAGGACCCAGCCGCCGACGACGTGAGCGAGGAGTTCCTCGCGCACCGGCGGATGCTGCTCGGGCTGGCCTATCGCCTGCTCGGGACGCTGTACGACGCCGAGGACGTCCTCCAGGAGGCGTACCTGCGCTGGACGCGCGCCGACAGGTCCGATGTCGCCGAGCCGCGCCGCTACCTGACCAGGGTGGTGGCGCGGCTCGCCGTCGACGCGCTCCGGGCCCGGCAGGCGCGCCGGGAGGACTACATCGGCACCTGGCTGCCCGAGCCGCTCAGGACCGAGGACCACCAGCAGCACCTGATCGACACCGAGGACCTGTCGATGGCGATGCTGCACCTGATGGAGCGCCTGACCCCGCCGCAGCGGGCCGTCTACGTGCTGCGCAACGCGTTCGATCTGCCGTACGCCGAGATCGCCGGCATTCTCGACCGCACCGAGGACGACTGCCGCCAGCTGCACCGCCGGGCCGGCGCGGCGCTCGCCGGGCGGGCCAGGTTCAGCACCGACCCGGCCGAGCACGCGAGGCTCCTCGAAGGGTTCGTGGCCGCCGCCCGTACCGGCGACGTCGAACGCCTCGAAGCGCTCCTCCACGAGGACGTCGTGGCGTGGAACGACGGCGGCGGCAAGGTCCGCACCGGCCCCAACCCGATCCGCGGCCGGGCCAAGGTGGTGCGCTTCTTCGCCGCCGTGATGCGCAGGCACGACCCGAGCACCACCAGGACCGGCGTCAACGGCGGGGCTGCGCTGCTGGTCGAGGCCAACTACCGGTACACCATGTGCCTCTGCGTCGTCGACGGCAAGATCCACGACCTGTTCCGGGTCGCCAATCCCGCGAAGCTCTCAACCTTCGACGACCGGGGCCCGTACTAAGGGGTATGCGCGACTTCGACGACTTCGTCACGGCGGCGACCCAGCCGTTGCTCCGGCTCGGCTGGCTGCTGGCCGGCGACGCCGAGCAGGCGCAGGACCTCGCCCAGCAGACGCTCATCCGCACGTACGGCGCCTGGCACCGGGTCAGGCACGACGACGCGCTCAGCTACGCGCGACGGGTCATGGTCAACCTGCACACGGACTGGCTGCGCCGCCGGCCGTGGCGGGAGCAGGCGCGCGCCGAGGTGCCCGACCCCGGCGCGCACGACGGCGGGCACGGCGCCGTCGAGGACCGGGCCGCGCTCGTCGCGGCGCTGCAGTCGCTGACCCGGCGGGAGCGGGCCGCGATCGTGCTCCGCTACTACGTCGACCTGTCGGAGCAGCAGACGGCGCAGACCCTCGGCGTCAGCGTCGGCACGGTCAAGTCGGTCTGCTCGCGCGCCCTCGCCAAGCTGCGCACCAGCCCGGCGCTGCGCGGGGAAAGCCCCTTCGTCCGAACGGCTCAGGGAGAGCACGCATGAACACAGAGTTGGAGCTCGGCGACCGGCTCACCGACGCCGCCGCGGCCGCACCGAGCCAGCTGGGGGTCACCGTCGAGGAGCTGCGCCGCCGGGGCGCGCGGCGGCGGCGGACCCGGATCGCGGTCACGTCGTCGGCGGCCCTCCTCGTCGTCGCCGCAAGCACACTTGCCGGCTTTTCCGGCGTCGGTACGGGCAGCGCCGGCGACGAAGGCAGGGCCGCGGTCGGTGCGCCGCCGACGACCGCCCCGTCCGTCGAGCCGGTCCAGGGCGACGAGGCAGGCGACCCGGCGATCCAGCCGAGGACGACGATCGACACGGGCGAGGCCTTCGACGGCGGCACGCTGACGTTCTGGTTCGCGGTGCGCCAGGACGTGTTCCTGCAGGTGGTCGGCCAGCGCAAGGACGGCAGGCTCACCCTGCACGGTGTCACCAACGACCCCGACGTGACCGGCGCCGGCCCGGGCGACCCCGGCTTCCACGCCGGTTGGGAGTTCGGCAACGGGCAGGACCGGTTCCTCACCGGGTACGTCGTCGGCGACGTCGCCAAGGTGACCCTGACGGTCGACGGGACACCCCGCGAGGCGAAGACCGCCGCCTGGGCCGAGAACCCTGCGGTGCACGTCTGGTGGGTCCGGGCGCCCGAGCTCCCGGGCGCGCCGTACCAGCAGGCTCAGGTCCGCGACCTGACCGCCTTCGACGCGTCGGGCAGGGCCCTGGCCACGCTCAAGGAAGGCGGCGTCGGCGTCGGCTGACGCCGCTCCGGGCGGCAGGTCCGGGCGGCAGGTCCGGGCGGCAGGTCCGGGCGGCAGGTCCGGGCGGCAGGTCCGGGCGGCAGGTCCGGGCGGCAGGTCCGGGCGGCAGGGTTCAGCCGACCGTGCTGACTGCCGGCCTCGGCCGGGTGTCGACGACGAGGCTGAAGATGTCGGGCCGGTGGTAGTGGCCGGTCGGGTCGAAGAGCCGGCGGAGCTCGGTCACCCGCGACAGGTCGATCGTCGCGGTGAGGATCCCCTCCTGGTGCCGTAGCGGCCCGGCGACCACCTGCCCGTCGGGGTTGCAGATCACGCTGTTGCCGGGCTCGATCCAGTCGCCGTCGCCGGGCTCGGGAGCGGGTGCGATCCGTTCCCGGCCGGGCAGGCCGGGCGGGATCTGGTCGACCCGCAGACACGGGTTCACGCCCACGACCCAGACCCGGCCCTCGCGGGCGATGTGCCGCATGGTTGCCACCCAGCCGTCGCCGCGGGCGAGTGTCGGGGCCAGCCATACGTCCACGCCTTGCGCGTACTGGTGGAACCTGGCCAGGGGCATGTAGTTCTCCCAGCAGATGAGTCCGCCCAGCCGGCCGAGCGGCGTTGGCACGACGTCCAGCGTCGAGCCGTCTCCTTGGCCCCATACGGTGCGTTCGGATCCGGTGGGCATGAGCTTGCGGTGCTTGCGCAGCAGCCGGCCGTCAGCGCCGAAGTAGAGGACGGTGTTGTAGATGGTGGCGCCGTACGGCTCGCGCTCCTGTACGCCGACGACCAGGTGAACCCGGTGGCGTCGCGCGATCGTGCCGAGTGTCGCGGTCACCGGGCCGGGCACGATGACGGCTTGCTCGACGAGTCTCGCGTACCACGGGCCATCGCCGTCCCAGATCGGTCCGCTGTCGATCCACAGCGGCGTTCCGGGGATGAATGCCTCCGGAAGCACCACCAGCTCAGCGCCCAGCCCCGCGGCCTCGGCGACCAGCTCGGCCACGCGCGCCACGGTCGCGTCGCGGTCGAGCAGCACGTAGGCGGCTTGGACGGCGGCCACAGTGAAGGAGCCGTTCATCGTGACCCCGAGACGACGTGCAGCTCGCAGGGGCCGACGAAGCCACCCTCGGTCTCGTACTCCCGCAGCGCCGACTCGATGTCGGCCCAGATCCGCTCGCGTTCATCCTCCCCGACCCCCGACAGCATCTGGTGCAGCGCTCCGAAGGACTCGCGTTCGAAGCGCAGGCAGTCGGCGGCCGAGGGGAGCAGCAGCGGCGCGTCCATGGTCTCGACCCGCACGTCGCGGAACCCGGCGCCGGTCAGCGCGTCTCGCGCGGACGCCGGGTCGCTCAGGCTGAACGGCCCCGGCTGCCCGGGCAGGGGCGCGGCGAGCCCGGCACGGCTGCGGATCAGGGCGACCGGCACCGAGAAGAACGCGTTGCGCTCGGCGGCCGAGTAGACGATGGCGGCGAACCGGCCGCCCTCGCCCAGGCTGGACCGGATGCCGTGCAGGGCCCTGGCCCGGTCGGGGAAGTAGATGAGACCCAGCCTCGAGATCGCCGCGTCGAACTCCCCGGACCACCGGCTGCCGATCTCCTCCCCGTCGACCTCGCAGGTGGTGACCTGGCGCAGGCCGCTCTCGTCGGCGGCGCGCTGCGCGTAGGACAGGATGGCCGGTGAGACGTCGGTGACCACCACGCTGCCCGCCGGCCCGGTCCGCCGGGCCGCGGCCATCGACTGCCCGCCGGCTCCGCCGGCCACATCGAGCACGCGCGCGCCCCGACCGACGCCGGCGGCGTCGAGCATCGCCTCCGTGGCCGCGCCCAGCCACTGCTCCAGGGTCGGCCCCCAGCGATGCCAGGCCTCCGCGGCGTCCTCCCACTGTTGCCTTGTCGTCGCCTTGTAGGCGACCGCGTCGAACGTCATGGTTCCTCCTCAGGTCGGCAGCGCTGAGCTTCTGCGCCGTCAGTGTGGTCCCGGGCACCGCCCACCACATCCGTGGCCACCACGGATCCGGTCCCGGTGGTGTGGCCCCGTGATGGTCAGGGGCGGCCAGACGCGCGACACTGTGACGGGTGACGACCTCAAGGGCGCCCGGATCGGCAGTGACCGAGCGGGAACACGACGTCCTCCGCCTGGTCGCCGGGCATCTGACGAATCTCGAGATCGCTGCGCGGCTCTCGTTGTCGGTGCGCACCGTCGAGTCCCATGTCTCCTCCCTCATCCGCAAGCTCGGGGTGTCCGACCGGCGCGGCCTGGCCCGGCGGGCTGATGAGCTCGACCTGCTGCGTCCGAAGCGTCGCCATGGCTGGCCCAGCCCGGCCAACCTGTTCGTGGGTCGTGACCGCGAGACCGCCGCGTTGCGCATCCGCCTGAAGGACCACCGGCTGGTGACCGTCACCGGGCCCGGCGGGGTCGGCAAGACCCGGTTGACGACCCATGCGGTGCAACAGGTCGCGCGTGACCGGCCCGACGGTGCCTGGTTCGTCGATCTGAGCCAGGTGGCGACCCCGCAAGCAGCCGTGCCTGCCATCGCCGCGACCGTCGGGGTGGTCGAACAGCCCGGGCAGTTGCTCGGCGACACGCTTTCGGAGGTGTTGAGCCGGGCCGACGGCGTCCTGGTGCTCGACAACTGCGAGCATCTCCTGCCCGAGGTGGAGACCTGCGTGGCACGGCTCGTCGGGGACTGCCCCCGGCTCACCATTGTCGCGACCAGTCGCGCGCCGCTTCGCGCACCGTACGAGTGGGTCTACGAGCTGCCTGGTCTTTCGGCGGACGACGCGGTCCGGCTCTTTCGCAGCCGTGCCGAGGCCGCGGGCGGCATCGTGCCGGACGACCCCCGGGTGGCCGAGCTGTGCCACCGGCTCGAGGGGATGGCTCTGGCGATCGAGCTGGCGGCAGCTCGGTACCCGCTCCTCGGCCTGGACGGTCTGGCGGCGGCGCTCGCAGATCCGCTGCGGCTGCTGGGCTCCTCGGAAGGGGCACGGCAGCGTTCGTTGCGAGCCACCATCGGCTGGAGTGTCGACCTGCTCGACGACCAGGCCCGCGCGATGTTCGCTGCCCTGTGCGTCTTCGCCGCGCCGTTCACGGTCGCCGCCGCGCACGCGGTAGCCGGCCCGGACCACGCGGTCGCCGCCGCGGCGCGCGTGCTCGCGACTTTGGCCGACCAGCACCTTCTGTACGTGGAGCTCGGCAACCCGACGAGGTACCACTTCCAGGAAGTCGTGCGCCAGTTCGCCGCGGAACTGCTGGCCGATGCCGCCGGCGAGGTGCAACGGCGCCACGCACGGTGGACGGCCGCCGAGCTGACGTCGCTGGCTTCCTCAGCGCACGACGACACCTGGTGCGCCAGGTTCGACCTGCTCGCGGTCGAGGTGCGCGCGGCGCTCGCCCGTCCGGTCAACGGCAGGGACCTGGGCGAGCGCTTCGCCGAGGAGCTCGTGCAGCGCGGCCGTCTGGAGGAGGCGCAGCGCCGCTTCGAGACCCTTGCGGCCACCGAGGCCACGGACGCCCACGACCGGATACACCTGCTCCGCCAGGCCGCCGCGGCCGCGGCAGCGCGGCTGGTGGGAGACGACGCGCTCCGGCTGCTCGACGAAGCCGCTGAGGCCGCCGCGGTGGCAGCGGATCCTGGTGCGGCCGCGGATGCGCTCGGGTGGTCGGTGATCTACGCGGCGTTCCACCCGGGAATCATGGCCGACCCGCCCGAGCGGACCGACATCGAACGTCGTCTCGCCGAGGCGCGGCGCCTGGCGCCGGCGGGGTCGGCAGCCGAGGCGACCGTCGACGTCGCGAGCGCCACGTGCCTGCCCCACGACCATCCTGGGTCGGCGGCAGCGGGCCGCCTCGCCGCCGATCGGGCGATCGCGGCCGGGCTGCCCGTCGTCGCCTCCGCCGCCCTCGACCGCGTCTGCGCCAGCCAGCTGCACCGTGGCGACTACGCCGGCGCGCTCGCCGCGGTGCGGGCCCGCGGCGTGCTCATGGATCCGCAGCCGTTGAGCGCTGCCACGGCCTACGCCTTCAACGACTACCTGCTGATGGGCTGCGAGGTCTCACTGGCTGCCGGCGATCTCCGTGGCGCGAAGGGCTACGCCGAGCGCCTGGCCGTGCTCCCGTGCTACCGCGAGTATGTCCACCCCGCGCTGGCTCGCCGGCTCCAGGTCGACGCGCTCACCGGCGACCTGACCGGAGGGGCCGAACGGGGTGAGCGCTTCCTGAGCTCCTGGGAGCGGGCAGGCAGCCACCGCGCCTCGACCCTCGCCGTCGGTGCCTACGCGCTCGCCCTGGTCCACGGGCTCCTGGGCGACGACCACCGACGTGAGGTCTGGCGGAACGTCACTGAACGCCTCCGCGACCGTCCGATGACGTCGACGGACGGCCCGGCCATCGGGTGGGCTCCGACCTTCGACGCCTGGCTGCTGCTGCATCGCAACCAGCCCCACGAGGCGTTGGCCCAGCTGTCCGTCGATGTGCACGACGCGACATGGAGCACGAGCCCGACCTTCCTCGTGTGGCGACCGTGGTACGCCGCCGCGCAGGCCGAAGCGGCAGCACTCACCGCGGCCCCGAACCTGGACCAATGCCTGGCGTCGGCCACCGTCGCCACCCGCGGCAACCCCGTGGCCGCCGCGCTCGTCCGCCGTGCCGGAGCCCTTGCGCGAGGTGACCACGAGGAGGTGGCCGCACTCGCGGCAGCCTTCGACGACCTCGGCGCGCTCTACCAGCGAGACCGCAGCCGTCAACTCGGCCGGTGACGGCGGAGCCGACGCTGCTACGTCGTTGCGCACACGGACATTGATTGTCTGCCGAGCGCGGTGACGACGTGGCAGGCCCCGACGCCGAGCAGCGCCACCGTCATCACCCACCGGTGCGCGGCGCCGAGCCCGGCGAGCGCGCTGATCGTGTCGCGGAGCGGGTCGAAACGTGGCTGGAGCGCCGCGGCGACGCTCCAGCCGCCGATGAGCAGGACCGGTGCGGTGGCCGAGGAGACCACCGCGGACCACCGCACCGAGTCACGCATGCCAGCAGTATGAGGCGTCAGGACCCCCAGGCCTCCAGCTCCCACAGCGAGTAGCCCCACTGCGTCCCGCGCTGGGTGCCGTTGACCCGCAGGTAGCGGCCGGAGCCGTTGACGGTCACGTCGTCGATGCCGCCGTCGCCGGTCGTCGTGGTGTAGATGTTCGTCCAGGTGGCGCCGTCCGGCGAGGTCTGGATCTGGTACGCCTTGCCGTACGCCGTCTCCCAGTTGAGCCGCACCCGCGTGATCGTCCGGGTGGCGCCGAGGTCGAGCCGGATCCACTGCGGGTCGCTGTAGGCGCTGCCCCAGCGGGTCGCGGTGTTGCCGTCGACGGCGTTGGCGCCGGCGTGCGGGCTGCCGGACTCGACGGACGACACCGTCACCGGGCAGTTGCGGCACAGCGACTGCGGACCGGTGCTCGCCGGCGTGCCGTACACGCTGAGGTCCCAGATCGAGTAGCCCCACTGCGTGCCGCGCTGGGTCTGGTTCACGCGCACGTAGCGGCCGGTGCCGGTGAGGGTGACGTCGTCCACGCCGCCGTCGCCGGTGGTCGTGGTGGAGACGTTGGTCCAGGCGGCCCCGTCCGGCGAGGTCTGGATCTGGTACGCCTTCGCGTAGGCGGCCTCCCAGTTGATCCTGACCCGGTTGAGGTTGTACGAGGCGCCGAGGTCGACCTGCAGCCACTGCGGGTCGGCGTGGACGCTGCCCCAGCGGGTCGCGCTGTTGCCGTCGACCGCGTTCGCCGCGACGAGCGTGCTGTTGGGCTCCACCGACGACGCGGTCGCCGTCTTGCCGCGGGCGATGTCGGTGGCCGGCTGGCTGCCGTCGGTCCTGATCCGGATGTTGCGGTAGAAGATGTCGGCGCCGGCGCCGTCGTTCTGCACGCCGATGTAACCGGACTGGATCGCCCGGGTGCTCGTGTAGTCGTTGATCTTCACGCCGTTGAGCCAGATCTCGACCCGCTGGCCGTGCACGCCGATCTCGTAGGTGTTCCACTGCCCTGGCGCGTTGAGGGCGGCGGCGCGCAGCGCGGTGTCGGGGGCCTTGAAGCTGTAGACGCTGCCGGTGGTGCGGGTCGGGTCGGCGTCGGTGGCGTCGATCTGGATCTCGTGACCGGCGTTCACCGGACCCCAGGGGTCGCCGTTGGGGTCGGGGAAGCCGATGAAGACGCCGCCGTTGTCGTCGCCGGGCATCTGCCAGTCGACCTTCAGCGAGTAGTTGGAGAACTGGCTCACCGGGTACCAGAGCAGCCCCATCCCACCGAACGAGGTGAGCGTGCCGTCGGCGAGCGTGAACCCGCCGGGGCCGGCCTGCCGCCACTGGTTGAGGCTCGCCTGGCCGCCGTCGAACAGCGCCTGGTAGCCGGTCTCGGGGCGGCAGTCCGCCTGGACCTGCCCCGCGGCCCACTTGATGCCGCCGAGGAGGTGGGCGGTGAAGTTCGCCTCGGTGTAGGACGCCTCGGTGTGGCCGAGTCCGGTGTACCAGCTGCGGCCGCCGTCGAACTGCTTGCACCACGAGATGGGGTGGTCGCCGGCCATCGACCCGCCGCTGTAGCTGCCCTCGTCGAGGCTCATGAGGACCTTGGCGGTGCTGCGGGGGTTGGTCTGGTAGTTGTACCACTCGTCGGTGCGGGTCCAGGTCTGCGGCAGGTGCGCGGTGGCCGCGTGCGCGCGGTCCTCGACCCTGATCGTCGCCTGCTGCTGCGCCGGGTGCGAGCTGAACCAGGCGCCGACGAGGTTGCCGTACCAGGGCCAGGTGTACTCGGTGTCGGCCGCGGCGTGCACGCCGACGTAGCCGCCGCCGGCGCGGACGTAGGACTCGAACGCGGCCTGCTGGCCGGCGTCGAGCACGTCGCCGGTGGTCGACAGCCACACGACCGCCTTGTACTGGGCGAGGTTCGCGGTCGTGAACGCGGCCGCGTCCTCGGTCGCGTCGACGGCGAAGTTGTTCGCGTTGCCGAGGGCCTGGACGGCGGCGATGCCGTTGGGGATCGAGCTGTGGCGGAAGCCCGCCGTCTTGGAGAAGACGAGGATCTTGTACGCGGGGGCGGCGGCCGCGGGGGTGGCCGCACCACTCGCGGCGAGGACGGCGGCGACGGCGGCCGCCGCGATCAGTTTCCGAACAGGTCTACGCACGGGACGTGCTCCTTCCGGATGGATCGCGGGCCTGTGCGGGACCGTCGCGATCGCGGGGAGGGAGGAGCGCGCCGAACGCACCTTCCGTTGCTTCTGCCAGAACTTTGCCCCGGACAAACAAAAGTGTCAATGGGTCACTTCAGTCGTGCACGACTTAATCGCGTGCTACCGTTCTGGACGTGAGGGATGTCCTGGCACTCGACCAGCAGGTCTGCTTCGCGTTGTACACGGCCTCGCGGGCCGTCACCGCGCGCTACCGGCCACTGCTCGACGAGCTCGGCATCACGTACCCGCAGTATCTGGTCCTACTCGTGCTCTGGGAGCGGGACCAGCGGACCGTCAAGGAGATCGGTGCCGCCCTGCGGCTCGACTCCAGCACCCTGTCGCCGCTGCTCAAGCGCCTGGAGGCGGCCGGCCTCGTCACGCGGGCGCGCCGCGCCGACGACGAGCGGTCCGTCACCATCCAGCTCACCGAGGCCGGCGCCGCGCTGCGCGAGCGGGCCCGGGACGTCCCGGCCAGGCTCGTCTGCGACGGCGGGCTCGGCGTCGACGAGCTCGACGAGCTCCGCGAAACCCTGGTGCGCCTCACCGGCGCGCTCACCGACCTGCATGGAGGCCCTCCTGATGGCAGTCCTGTACACCGCTGAGGTCACCGCCACCGGCGATGGCCGCGACGGCCACGTCACCAGCACCGACGGCATCATCGACGTGGACGTCGCGGTGCCGAAGGAGATGGGCGGCGCCGGCGGCGCGACCAACCCCGAGCAGCTGTTCGCGGCCGGCTATGCGGCCTGCTTCCACAGCGCGCTGCGGCTCGTCGCCCGCCGCGCCAAGGCCTCCGTCGAGGGCAGCAAGGTCAATGCCCGGGTCGGCATCGGGCCCAACGGCAACGGCGGCTTCGGGCTCGACGTCACCCTGACGGTCGCCCTGCCCGGCGTCGAGCGGGAGGTCGCGTGGCAGCTGGTCGAGGCGGCGCACCAGGTCTGCCCGTATTCCAACGCAACCCGCGGCAACATCGACGTCAAGCTGGAGCTCTCATGACGACCAGCAGCAAGGTGTGGCAGCTCGCCGCCCGGCCGGCCGGCTTCCCGACGCCCGAGGACTTCCGCCTCGTCACCGAGGAGCTGCCCGCACCCGGGCCCGGCCAGGTGCTGGTGCGCAACGAGGTCATGTCGGTCGACCCCGCGATGCGCGGCCGGATGAACGACGTGCCGTCCTACGTGGCGCCGTTCCAGCTCGACGCGGCCCTCGACGGCGGCGCCGTCGGCACCGTTGTCGCCTCGGAGAGCCCCGACGTCGCCGTCGGCGACAGCGTGCTGCACGGGCTCGGCTGGCGCGAGTACGCGCTGCTCGACGCGAAGCACACCCGGGTCGTGGACACCACGATCGCGCCCGCCTCGGCGTACCTGGGCGTCCTCGGCATGCCGGGGCTCACGGCGTACGCCGGACTCCTCGACGTCGCGAGGATGCGGCCCGACGAGACGGTCTTCGTCTCCGGCGCCGCCGGGGCCGTCGGCACCCTGGTCGGGCAGATCGCTCGGCTGCGGGGCGCGCGGCTGGTGATCGGGTCCGCGGGGTCGGCGGAGAAGGTCCGCTACCTCGTCGACGAGCTCGGCTTCGACGCCGCGTTCAACTACAAGGACGGCTCGATCCGCACCCGGCTCAAGCAGCTGACGCCCGACGGCATCGACGTCTTCTTCGACAACGTCGGCGGCGAGCAGCTGGAAGCGGCGCTCTTCCGGATGAATCTGCACGGCCGGGTCGCGATCTGCGGTGCGATCTCGCAGTACAACAACCCCGACGCGACCGGCATCCGCAACCTGACGCTGCTGATCAGCAAGCGGATCACCATGCAGGGGTTCCTGGTGCTGGACCACTGGGGGCGGCGGCAGGAGTTCGTCGACGAGATGTCCGGCTGGCTGCGCGAGGGCAAGGTGAAGGTCGCGGAGACGTTCGTCGACGGGATCGACCACGCCGTCGACGGGTTCCTCGGCATGCTCCGCGGCGAGAACGTCGGCAAGATGATCGTCCGGCTCACGTGAGCGGGTTCGCGGAGCTCGCGCTCGCCGCCGGGCTCGCCCACCCGCGCGCCCGCCGCGCGGCCGGGCTCGCCGCCGCAGGCTTCTTCGCGGCGGTGTTCCCGGCCGACGTGAAGATGGCGGTCGACCGGCGAAAGGCGCCGCCGGCCCGCCGCGCGATCGCCTACGGCCGGCTGCCGCTGGTCCTGTGGGGTTGAAGGTGGCGCGGAAAGCGCGTATTCAGTAGCAGGGTGATGGTTACCGCACGGCTGGTGCTGCGCCGCTGGCGCGACGAGGACCGGGTGCCGTTCGCGGCGCTCAACGCCGACCCCGAGGTCATGCGGTTCTTCCCGCGGCCGCTGACCCAGGCCGAGAGCGACCAGTTCGCCGACCGGATCGAGGCCGCGTTCGACGAGCACGGCTACGGGCTGTGGGCCGTCGACGCGGCCGAGGCCGGTGGCTTCGTCGGGTTCGTCGGGCTGTTGTGGCAGCGGTTTCCGGCGCACTTCACGCCGGCCCTGGAGATCGGGTGGCGGCTGGCCCGGCACGCCTGGGGGCGCGGCTACGCGACGGAGGCGGCGGTGGCGGCGCGGGACTTCGCGTTCCGCCCCGTCGCCGACCCGGCCGGCGGCGCCGGCATGGACGAGATCGTGTCCATGACCACGCGGACCAACGCGCCCTCGCAGGCGGTGATGCGGCGGATCGGGATGACCCGCGACCCCGCGGACGACTTCCTGCACCCCAGCCTGGCGCCGGACCACCCCCTGGCCCCGCACGTGCTGCACCGGCTGCGGCGGATCTAGCGGTACCGGCTACCGGTACAGGCGCAGGTGCAGCTGGAAGGCGACCTCGGTGAAGCGGATCGTCGGCGGGCGCAGCGCCAGCAGCTGCCGCTCGAGGACGACCTGCAGCTCGCGCGGCGGCGCCTCCGGACGCGCCATGATCCGCACGCCGACGGGCCGCGACGGGCCCAGGCGGAACTCGACCATGAGCTCCTCGGTGCCGTGCCGGACCCCGGTGAACGCCCGGTCGACGATCCCCCGCGCCCGGTCGATGAAGTCGCCGAGCTCCGCCGCCGTCGTCGCCCGCCGCAGCTGCTCCTCCGGCGTGAGGAGCACGATCCGGCCGCGGTCCACGTGCCGGAGCGTCCGGCCGTCCGCGACGTCCGGGCCCGCCTCCTCGGCGCGCGGCGGGTGGTAGATGGTGAGCTCGCCGGTGCGGTACCGCTCCCCGGCGTTGTGGTCGCCACCGGCGTCGTCCGAGGGCCACTGGCCGCCCGGGCCGGGCCGCACCGCCGTCAGCTGGCGCGTCGCGGGGCCCGGGCGGGGCGCCAGCCGCAGCGCGAGGGTGCTGACCGCGCCGGCGGGCAGGCCGATCTCGATCGAGCGGCCCGCCTCGACCGCCTGCCGCAGCCGGGCGTACATCGCGCCGGTCAGCAGCACCGCGAAGCCGTCCTCGACCTGCCGGGCGGTCGGCTCGGCGGTGCCGCGGACCAGGAGCAGGAAGTTGCAGCCGATGCGGGACGAGCGCTCGCCGCCGGGCGCCACGATCGCGGCCGGGCCACGCTGGCCGGGGGCCCACACGTAGGTCTGCGGGACGTCGGCGAGGCCGGGCAGGAACGCGCACACGTCGTCGGCCTCACGCAGCGCCTCCTCGAACGCCTCCAGCTCCTCGTCGGCGCCGCCGATGTAGGAGGTCGGGTCGCCCGCGGTGATCGTCAGCTCCAGCCGGTCGCCGATGTGCACGACCCGCAGGAACGGCAGGTTGTAGGCGGGCGCCTTCGACAGCATCGTCGCGGCCCGGAACTCGGCGTCGTCGACGACCGGGGCGCGGCCGGGGCGGAACCACCAGGGGTACGGGTAGTACCGCTCCTGCGCGCCCAGCAGCGACAGGACCCGCGCGTGGCCGAAGCGCTGCACCACCGCGGTCTCGCCGGCCAGCAGCGGCAGCGCGACCAGCGGCGGGCGCTCGAAGCGCACCGTCGACGGGATGTCCTCGGGGGCGGCGGCGTACACGAACCCGGTGACCCGGCCGTCGCTGTCGATGCCGGGCTGGTTGAAGACGCTGACGTCGCCGGCCTCCACGAGCCTGCCCTCGGCGGCGAGCCGGTGGACGGTGCGCGCCATCGACAGCGGATAGCCGGGGGCGGGCGCCCCGGTGCGGACCACGGCGAACACCATCTCCCGCTGCCCGTGCCGCTCCAGGCCCTCGGTCGTGTAGAGCAGTGCGGGCAGCATGCCGGAGGCCGTGCGGATGCCACCCTCGTCGATGGCGACCGACAGCTGCCGGGGGATGAGGACCTCCCGGCCGACGGGTAACGCAGAGCCCACGGGGCCGATCATCGCATCCGCGCGCAACAGTTGACCTTGCCCGAAGCCCGGGTGCCGCCCGGTGCGCCGGAAACGTCGCTGGTGGTGAGGGTGGCGCTGCACGGTGTGGGCGGGCGACGATGGTGTGATGCGGATGACGTCGGAGCCGCCGGCCGAATACGTCGCGTTCGTGTCGCGGCACCTGGAGCCGCTGCGACGCGACGCCGTGCGCGTCGTCGGCGCCGAGACGGACGCGGATCATCTGTACGGCGACGTCCTCACCGACGTCGCGACCCGGTGGAGCTGGCTGGAGCTGCAGCGCACCCGGCTCGGGCACGAGGGCGCCGCCGACGACTTCCTCGGCCGGGTCTTCGCCCGCCGGTCCGAGCGCTGGTTCACCGGCGAGGACGCGGCCGGCGACGACGACCACGAGATCCAGGTGACCGCCTGGTATCCGGACGAGCACCCGGACCAGCGCCCGCCGGCGCGCCGCGTGTACGTGAGCAACGCCGTCCGGCTCGCCCCGATGCTCGTGCCGCGGCGCAGAAGCACCGTGTTCGTCGCCGGGCCGGCGTGCGAGGCGGCGATCGCGTGGTGGCACGCCTACGAGACGATCCGGCGGCGGCGCCTCGCGTACCTCGGATTCGTGGCGATCGTGCTCCTGCTGGCCCTGGCGAGCGTCAGCTCACCGCCCCCGGCGTGACGCACGGGAGTTGAGCTGCGCGACGGCGCGCCGGGTGTGTCCGGCGTCACGGCCGCCTGACCATGCGTCGGGCGGCGCCCTCAGCGGCGTTGACGCATCCTGCTACTGTCCGCCGAGGGCCGGTTGGGGGTGACATGAGCACGACGACACGCGTCGCGGGACGCTCGGCGCGGCACGGCGCCGCACATCGCCGGATCGCGGCGGTGGCGATGGCCGCTGCCTTCGCCGGCGGCGCGCTCGGCACGCTCGCCGTCGCCCAGCCCGCACACGCCGCACCCGCCGAGGCCGACGTCGAGGCGAAGGCGGACGGCAGCGTCCAGGGCAAGGCCGGCGACAAGGCCTCCCTCGGCTTCCGGGTCGCGAACCACGACAAGGTCGACGGCGACGTCGCGGTCATCGTCAGGATCACGCTGCGGGGCAACAGCGCCCAGATCGAGAGCGCCCGGATCGACTCCCCCGGCTCCTGTGCCGTCGAGCGCAACACGGCCACCTGCCGGACGACGCTGCGGGGCGAGGCGTCCGCCAAGGGCTCGGTCCAGCTCGTCCTGCGGGCCGCCGGCGAGGCCGAGGGCACGGTCGCCATCGGCCTCGCGCCGAACCAGAGGGTCAGCGACCCGAAGCCCGGCAACAACACCGACGCCTTCAAGATCCGGGTGACCGGTGGCAGCCCGACCCCGTCGAAGTCGACGCGCGCGTCGCAGAGCGCCTCCGCCGACCCGGCCGCCACCTCCACCGAGGAGATCGCCCCGCCGGAGGCCGGCAACGGCGCGATCCCGCGCGAAGACCCGAAGACCACCCCGGTCAAGAACGGGGGCGGCCTGTCCTTCGGCTTCTGGATCGGCGTGGTGGCCATCGTCGCGGCCCTCGGCCTGGTCGGCAGCCTCTTCTACTTCCGCCGCAAGGACCGCCTCGAGCCGGACACCGGCGTGTTCCAGCTGCCGAACGCCGGCGGCGACAACCCGACCTCGGTGATCCCGCCGTACACGGGCGGGTCGACCGTCTACGGCTCGCCCGCCGCTCCCCCACCGCCGCCCGGTCCGCCGGTTCCCCCGGGTCCGCCGCCCGTTCCGGGGCCCGGGAGCAACGACCAGACGATCCTCATGCGCAGGCCCGACGATCTCTGACCGCGCCGTGCCCGCTCCGATCGGGCAGGATGGTGCGATGCGCAGCGAGCGGACCTCATCGATGCGACCGGCCGCGCTCGGCACGGCCCTCGTCTTCACCGCCAGCGGCACGCTGCTCGGCACGTGGGTGTCGCGGATCCCGGCGGTCGTCGCCAAGCTCGACGTCACCGCCGGCGAGCTCGGGCGGGCGCTGCTCGCGCTCGGCATCGGCTCGCTGCTGTCGATGCCGCTGACCGGGCACATCTGCCGGCGGCTCGGCAGCCGCACCTGGGTCGCGAGCATGTCGGTGGCGGCTGCGGTGGTCCTGAGCTGCGTGGGGCTGGCGCCCGACCTGGTGTGGCTGTCGGTGGCCCTGTTCGCGCTCGGCATGGTGTACGGGTCGTGGGACGTCGCCATGAACGTGCAGGGCAGCGCCGTCGACCAGCTGGCCGGGCGCGAGTGGATGCCGCGGTACCACGCGTGCTGGAGCCTCGGCTCGATCCTCGGCGCGGCGGCCGGCTCCCTCGCCGCGCGCGCCGGCACCGGGATCGCCCTGCACTTCACGGTGGCCGCATGCGGCGCGACCGCCGCCACGTTCGTGGGGCTGCTGCGGTACGTGGACGAGCGCTCCGGCGCGACGCCGCTGGATGCGACCGGTGCCCGGCGGCCGGGAGCCCCGGTCAGGAACCGGGCCCTGCTGCTCATCGGCGCGCTCACCCTGTGCGCGACCGTCATCGAGGGCGCCGCCGGTGACTGGCTGGCGCTGTACCTGCACACCGGGCGAGGATTGTCGGAGGCGTCGGCGGCGCTCGGCTTCTCGGCCTTCGCCGCCGCGATGACGGTCGTGCGGTTCGCCGGTACACCTGCCGCGGCGAGACTCGGCCGGGCCGGCGCGGTGCGGGCGGGCGGCCTCCTCGGCATCGCCGGCGTGCTCATCACCGTCCTGTCCCCGTGGGTGCCGCTGACCTACGCCGGCGCACTGCTGTGGGGCGCCGGCGTGTGCCTGGTGTTCCCGGCCGCGGTGAGCGCCGCCGGCGAGACCGACCGGCCGGCCGAGTCGATCGCGCTCGTCACCAGCATCGGCTACGGGTCGATCCTGATCGGCCCCCCACTCATCGGCGCGCTCGCCGACGTGGTCGGCATGGACCGGGCGCTGCTGACCCTGGCCGTGCTGGCCGCCGGCGTCGCCGTCCTCGCCCCCGCCGTCCGGGAGTCGACCGACCGCACGCCGGTCGCCCGATAGCCCTCTCCCCCACGACAGCCACGAGCCGACCCGCGCGGCACGAGACGACACAGCACGAGACGACGCAGCACGAACGACGCGGCACGAGACGACGCAGCGCGAAACGGGACGGCGCGAAACGGGACGGCGCGAAACGGGACGACGCAGCACGAACGACGCGGCACGAGACGACGCAGCGCGAAACGGGACGGCGCGAGACGGGACGGCACAGGACAGCGCGGATATGTCCGCTGCGCGAACATATCCGAAATTTCGGTTATGTCGGTTAGGAGCGGCAGGCCGGCACCACCGCTGGTCGGGGCCGCGGTCAGTCCGGCAGGGCGTCCATCGCGCGGTAGATGCGCACGTCGGAGACCGGGTAGGCGGTGCCGAGCGCCTGGGCGAACAGGCCCACCCGCAGCTCCTCGATCATCCAGCGGATCTCCCGCAGCTCGGGGCTCATCGTCATGCCGGCCACCAGCTGGTCGTACTCCCGCTGGACCTCCTGCACGGTCAGCATCCGGTCGCGGTCGCGGGCGGTGTCCGTCGGCACCTTCTCCAGGCGCCGCTCGATGCCGCGCAGGTACCGTTCGAGGTCCGGCAGCCGCTGCCACCCCGTGTCGGTGACGAACCCCCGGTACACCAGCCGCCCCAGCTGGCCGCGCATGTCGGTGAGCGCCGGCAGCAGCAGCGGATTCTTGGTGCGGGCGAGGCGCTGCTCGACGTCGTAGGAGGCGGCCAGGATCCGCTGCACGTTGCCGACGACGTCGAGGGTGAGGTCGACCAGGTCGGCGCGGACCTTGTCGCGCAGCTTCGCGAACGCCTCGCCGTCCCACACGGGGCCGCCGGCGTCGGTCATGAGCTGGTCGACGGCGCAGGACGCGCAGTCGTCGAGCAGGTCGACGGCGTTGCGGTGCGGATTGCGGCTCAGCGCGAGCTTCGCCTCGTTGGACAGCCGGCCCTGCACGAACTTCGCCGCCGGCGGCAGCGTGAGCAGCAGCAGGCGGCGGGTGCCCGCCCACATCTCGTGCCGCTGCCGGGCCGGCAGGTCGAACGCCTTGACCGCCACCGACGTGCCCTCGTCGACGATCGCCGGGTAGACGGTGATGGTGTGCCCGGCGACGGTCCGCGACAGGCTGCGCGGCAGCGTGCCGAAGTCCCAGGTGGTGCTGCCGGTGCGGGTGACCTCCGTCGCCGCCTCGGCGACCGTCTCCTGCACCTTCGGCGCCAGCCGGTCCCGCAGCTGCGGGAGGCTCTTGCTCTCGGCGAGCACCTGGCCGCCGTCGTCGACGACCCGGAACGACATCTTCAGGTGCTCCGGCACCTTGGTCAGGTCCCACGCGTCGCGCGGCACCGTCACCCCGGTCAGCCGGCGCAGCTCACGCTCGAGGGCGTCCAGGAGGTGCCCGTCGCGGACCGGCATCCCGGCGAGCGCGTCGCGGGCCGTGTCGGGCGCCGGGACGAAGTTGCGCCGCAGCGCCTTCGGCAGCGACTTGATGAGCGCCGTCACGAGGTCCTCGCGCAGGCCGGGCACCAGCCAGCTGAAGTCCGCGTCCCGGACCCGGCCGAGCAGCGGCAGTCCGATGTGGACGGTGACACCGTCGGCGTCGGCGCCGGGCTCGAACTGGTACGTCAGCGCGAACCGCTGGCCGTCCTGCTCCCACGCGTCGGGGTACTGGTCCTTCGCCACGCCGCCGGCGGTGTCGTTGACGAGCATCGCCGGGTCGAACGTGAGCAGGTCGGGCTGGTCCCGGCGGGTCTGCTTCCACCAGCTGTCGAAGTGCCGGCCGGAGACGACGTCCGGGCCGATCCGCTGGTCGTAGAACTCGAACAGGGTCTCGTCGTCGACGAGGATGTCGCGGCGGCGGACCTTGTGCTCGAGCTCCTCGACCTCTTCGAGCAGCCGCCGGTTCTCGGCGAAGAACGCGTGATGGGTCTCCCAGTCGCCCTCGACGAGCGCGTGCCGGATGAACAGCTCGCGCGACAGCGCCGGGTCGATCCGGCCGTAGTTCACCTTGCGGGAGCTGACGATCGGCACGCCGTACAGCGTCACCTTCTCCATCGCCATCACCGCGGCGGGCTTCTTCTCCCAGTGCGGCTCGCTGTAGTTGCGTTTGACGAGGTGCTGGGCGAGCGGCTCGATCCACTCCGGCTCGATGCGGGCCGCGACCCGCGCCCACAGCCGGGTCGTCTCGACCAGCTCCGCCGCCATCACCCAGCGGGGCGTCTTGCGGAAGAGCGCCGAGCCGGGGAAGACCGCGAACTTCGCGCCCCGCGCGCCGAGGTACTCGTTCTTCTCCGCGTCCTTCAACCCTATGTGCGACAGCAGCCCGGCGAGCAGCGACACGTGGATGTTGTACGGGGCGGCCGGCTCCTCGTTCGGCACCACGTCCATGTTGCGCAGCACGGACCGCAGCTGGCTGAAGATGTCCTGCCACTCCCGGACCCGCAGGTAGTTGAGGAACTCCGCCTTGCACAGCTTGCGGAACTGGTTGCTGGACAGCTCCTTCTGCTTCTCCTGCAGGTAGTTCCACAGGTTGACGTAGCCGATGAAGTCGGAGTCCTTGTCGGCGAACCTGGCGTGCTGCTGCTGCGCCTGCGCCTGCTTCTCCACGGGCCGCTCGCGCGGGTCCTGGATCGACAGCGCGGCGGTGATGACCATGACCTCGCGGACGCAGCCGTTGCGCTCGGCCTCGAGGACCATCCGGGCCAGGCGCGGGTCGACCGGCAGCTGCGACAGCCGGCGGCCGAGCGGGGTGAGCCGCTGGCCGCTCTCCAGCGCGCCGAGCTCCTCCAGCAACTGCACGCCGGCGGTGACGTTGCGGCGGTCCGGCGGGTCGATGAACGGGAACGCGGCCAGGTCGCCCAGGCCGAGCGAGATCATCTGCAGGATGACGGACGCGAGGTTGGTCCGCAGGATCTCCGGGTCGGTGAACTCCGGCCTTCCCTCGAAGTCCTCCTCGCTGTACAGGCGGATGCAGATGCCGTCGGAGGTGCGGCCGCAGCGGCCCTTCCGCTGGTTCGCCGACGCCTGCGACACCGGCTCGATCGGCAGCCGCTGCACCTTCAACCGGTGACTGTAGCGGGAGATGCGGGCCGTGCCGGGGTCGATCACGTACTTGATGCCGGGGACCGTCAGCGACGTCTCGGCGACGTTCGTGGCGAGGACCACCCGGCGGCCGGTGTGCGACTGGAACACCCGGTGCTGCTCGGCGAACGACAGCCGGGCGAACAGCGGCAGGATCTCGGTGTTGCGCAGGTCGAGCTTGGCGAGGGCGTCGGCGGTGTCGCGGATCTCCCGCTCGCCGCTGAGGAACACCAGCACGTCGCCGGGGCCCTCGGCCTGCAGCTCCTCGACGGCGTCGCAGATCGCGTCGATCTGGTCGCGCTCGTCCTCGCCCTCGTCGGGGGCCTCGATCGGGCGGTACCGGACCTCGACGGGGTACGTGCGACCGGACACCTCGATGATCGGGGCGTCACCGAAGTGCCGGGAGAACCGCTCCGGGTCGATCGTCGCCGAGGTGATGATCACCTTCAGGTCGGGGCGCTTCGGCAGCAGTTGCCTGAGGTACCCGAGGATGAAGTCGATGTTGAGGCTGCGCTCGTGCGCCTCGTCGATGATCAGCGTGTCGTACTGGCGGAGGAGCCGGTCCTGCTGCATCTCGGCGAGCAGGATGCCGTCGGTCATCACCTTGACCATCGTCTGGTCGCCGGAGTGGTCGGAGAACCTGACCTTGAACCCGACCGTGGCGCCGAGCTCGCTGCCCAGCTCCTCCGCGACGCGCTCCGCGACGGTCCGCGCCGCGATCCGCCGCGGCTGCGTGTGCCCGATCTGCCCCGCCACGCCCCGGCCGAGCTCGAGACAGATCTTCGGCAGCTGGGTCGTCTTGCCCGAGCCGGTCTCGCCGGCGACGATCACGACCTGGTGGTCCCGGATCGCGGCGAGGATGTCGTCCTTGCGCTGGCTGACCGGCAGCTGCTCCGGATAGGTGATCTTCGGTACCCCGGCCCGGCGGACCTCGACCCGCTGCTCGGCGCGCTCCACGTCGGCGCGGATGGCCTCGGCGATCGCCTGGGCGTGCGGGGACTTCTTCGCCCCTTCGATGCGGCGCCGGAGCCGGTGCTGGTCCTGCGGCATCAGCCCCGACAGGCGCGCGCGGAGCTCACGGAGCAGCTCCTGGCCGGCAGTGCTCTCGGGAGCCTTTTCCGCGTGTGTACGACTTCCGGGCCGTCTCCGGTGTTTCCTGCCGCTGTTCTTGTCGCCGCTTGTTTCGCCGCCGCCCTCGTTGCTGGGCTCGGTCACGCCGGTGGGCTGGGGCACGTCAGACATAACGCTCGCAAGGATAGGCACGCGTCGCCGCGATTGCCCGGTGATTTTCCGCTCCGCGGGTTCTGCGATTCTCGGCGGATCGCCACTTCTGCCACTACCGTCACACCCATGGCCTCCTCCCAGCCCGTGAAGCCCCGGCCCCCGAAGGCGCTGGAGCTGGCGACCGTCGATGAGGACGACCTCCGCGACGAGGGCTCCTACCGCGGGATCGGCTTCTACGACCTGGACCTGACCGGGCGCTCGGCCAAGGGCGCCGAGTTCGACCAGTGTCGCTTCAACCGGGCCGACCTGAGCGAGTCCTCCCTGGTCAAGGTATCGCTGACCGACTGCCTGGTGGAGAGCAGCAACTTCGCCAACGTGCACGGCGACCAGTCGGCCCTGCTGCGGGTGGCGGTCAAGGACTCGCGGCTGACCGGCCTGCACTGGCTCGACGGGGTGCTGCGCGACGTCACGCTCAGCGACTGCCGGACCGACCTGTCGGTGTTCCGCGCCTCCAGGTTCGACACCGTCCTGTTCGAGGACTGCAACCTGACCGGCGCGGACTTCACCGGTGCCGACCTGACCGGCGCGACCTTCACCCGCTGCGACCTGACCGGCGCCCAGTTCTCCGGCGCGAGCATGGACGGCACCCGGCTGACCGGCTGCGTCCTGTCCGGCGTGGGCGGCGTGACCAGCTTCGCGGGCGCCACGATCAGCACCGGCGACCTGGTCACCCTGTCGCACACCCTGGCCGCGGCGCTGAACATCACCATCGCGGACGCCTAGCTGGGCCACCCCAGGTCGCTGCTCTTCCGGCGGCGGGCGGTCACTTCGATCTCGATCCGCATCCGGGGGTCGGACAGCCCGCACACCTGCATCGTCGCCGCCGGGCGGACGTCGCCGAGCCACTCGCGCAGCACCGGCCAGCAGGGCTCGAAGTCTCCGGCGTCCGGCAGCAGGTACCGCACCCGCACCACGTCCGCGACCCCCGCCCCGGCCTCCCGCAGCGCCGCGTCGATGTTCACCCAGCACTGCCGCGCCTGCGCCACCACGTCGTCGGAGATCGTCATCGACGAGTAGTCGAACCCCGTCGTCCCCGACACGTGCACCCAGTCACCGTCCACGACCGCCCGGGAGTATCCGATCTCCCGCTCGAACGTCGACCCGCTGGAGATCAACCGCCGCTCACTCATGCCGACACCGTAGCGTCAGAGCACACCCAGCTGCCGCATCACGTCCACCTCGTCCGACATGACCCAGATCTCAGTGATCTTCCCGTCCTCCACGGTCAGGATGTCGGTCACCCGGATCTTCAGCCGCCGGCCGGTCGCCTCCACCCGCCCGAGCGGCGTGTCGTACGGCCCCACATGCCGCGCATGGATGAAGAAGCCGATCACGAGCCGGTCGGCGGTCTCCACCCGGTGCACCAGCTCGGTCCGCCGGTCCGCGAACGCCACCTGCATCGCCCGTGCCCGTTCCACCAGGGCGCCAGCGGTCGCCGGGGTGCCGTTCACCGGCACCGGATCGGCATACCACTGCCTGAAGTCGGCAGCGGCGTCGGTACGGCCATCGACAGGCTGATCCCACAGCGCCAGCACCGCATCGAGGTCGATGGTCTTCAATGATTTCTCCACCCCTCCACTCTGCCCGGCCCGATCGCCGCCGCTGGCATCCTTGTCGGCATGGCGTCGACATTGAACCGGCCCGGCCGGCCGAGCCGTGCAGACCTGGCCGCCGCGGCGGACAAGATCCTCCCGGACGTCATCGCGCCCGGCCTCGACGTCCTGCTCTGCGGCATCAACCCCGGCCTCTGGTCCGCCGCCACCGGCCACCACTTCGCCCGCCCCGGCAACCGCTTCTGGCCCGCTCTGCACCTCGGCGGCTTCACTCCCCGCCGGCTGCGCCCCGACGAGCAGGACCTGCTCCCCGGCTACGGCCTGGGCATCACCAACCTGGCCGCCCGCGCCACCGCCCGCGCCGACGAGCTGACCCGCGAAGAGCTCACCGCCGGCGGCGCGATCCTCCAGGACAAGGTCGAACGCTTCGCCCCGAGGTGGCTCGCCGTCCTCGGCGTGACCGCCTTCCGCACCGCCTTCGGCGCCGCACGGGTCAAGGTCGGCCCCCAGGACCAGCACCTCGCCGGCGCCCGCCTGTGGATCCTGCCCAACCCCAGCGGCCTGAACGCCCACTTCACCCTCGACGGACTCGCCGCCGAGTTCGCCGCCCTGCACCGGTCCGTCACCGCCGGCCCGGCCTGACGCCCGCCCTGTTACGCGGGCCCCACTTCCCCGGCCGGCCCCTCGAACCTGGCCGCCCGCTCCCGCAGCAGCTGGCCGAACAGCCCGCTCGGCTGCCCGCAGTCCGCGCAGACGAAGTTGTCGTCGAGCCGCGCCCCGCCACAGTGGTCGCAGGACCCCCGGTCCCGCGGGTCCTGATACGAGACCAGCGCCTCCACGAACGCCCGCGCCACCCCCGGCGAGAGCCGCACGACGGCGTCGCCGGCCGTCACCTCGACACCGCCCCCGCCGTCGCCGGGCGGCGGGTCGAACACCGCGATCCTGCGAGCGAACCCCTCCACCGCGGCCGCGACCTCACCAGCCGTCGCGCCCGGCCACCGCACCGTCATGCAGCGACCCTAACCCGCCCCTCCGGCCCGACGGGACCAGGTCGCCGGCCGCCGGCGGCGGTGTTCAATGCCGCGCGGTGTCGCCGATCGCCTGGCCCAGGATCTGCAGACCCTGGTCGATCTCCTCGTCGGTGCTGGTCAGTGGCGGCGCGATCCGGAACGTGCCACCCATCCCGGGCAGCTGCACCACGTTGACGTGCAGGCCGAGCTCCAGGCAGCGGCGGGTCACGGCGGCGCCGATCTGGTTTGCGCCGGCGCCCTCGTCCTTCAGCTCGATGCCCTGCAGGAGTCCTCGCCCGCGGACGTCGGCGACGACCGGGTGGCGGCGCTGGATGTCCAGGAGCCCGTCGCGCAGGCGGGTGCCGAGCGTCGCGGCACGGAGGTCGAGCTGGTCGCGTTCGAGGACGTCGAGGACGGTGTTGCCGACGGCGGCGACGAGCGGGTCGGAGACGTGGGTGGTGTAGAAGAGGTAGCCGCGGTCGTGGGCGCGCTCCTCGATCTCGGCGCTGGTGAGCACCGCCGCGAGGGGCAGCCCCGCGCCGAGCGTCTTGGACAGGGTGAGGATGTCGGGGACGACGCCGTCGCGTTCGAAGGCGTACCAGGTGCCGGTGCGGCACAGGCCGGTCTGTGCCTCGTCGAGGATCAGCAGCATCCCCCGCTCGCGGCACTTGCGGTGCAGTGCGGCGAAGTAGCCGGGCGGTGGTTCGATGACGCCGCCGGAGCTGAGGATCGGCTCGACGAGGCAGGCGGCGAGGCTGCCGACGGACTGGGCGTCGACGAGGTCGAAGGCGAGGTCCAGCTGCCGGCGCCAGTCGTGGGAGCCGTCCGGCGCGGTGAAGTCCGGCCGGTACGCGTTCGGCGTCGGGATGGCGATGTTGCCGGGGGCGTTCGGTCCGTACCCCTTGCGGCCGGCGCTGTAGGTCGCGGCCGCGGCGGCCTGCGTCATGCCGTGCCAGGACTTGGCGAAGGAGACGATCTCGTGGCCGCCGGTGACGAGCTTCGCCATCCGGACGGCGGCCTCGTTGGCCTCGGCGCCGGTGGTCAGGAGGAGCACCTTGTCCAGGGGTCCGCCGCCGGCCGGCGCGCCCGGCAGCGCTGCGGCGGCTTTCTCGACGGAGGCGGCGAGCCGGCGGCTGAGCTCGACGACCGGGCGGGACAGCATGCCGCTGAAGAGGTGGTCGAGCGTGCCGACCTGGCGGCGCACGGTGGCGACGATGTCCGGGTGGGCGTGGCCCAGGATGGCGCTCATCTGGCCCGAGGTGAAGTCGAGGATCGCGCGGCCGTGCTCGGTGTAGACGTAGCTGCCTTCGGCCCGGTCGATGACCTCCGGGGTGAAGGTCCCGCCGTACCGGATGACGTGCCGCCGCACGTCCTGCCAGAAGTCGTCGCTCATGGCTCGACGGTAGGCGCGCGCGTTGTCAGGCTCCAGCGCATCATTCCGCACATACTGTTCGGGACCACCGGACAACTGTTCGCGACCACCGGACAACTGTTCGCGACCACCGGGCAACCGTCCGGGACCACCGGGCAAGCGTTCGGGACCATCGGGCAGCAGGAGGCCGGCGTGCTGGATCCGTGGCGGTTGCGGCTGCTCACGTTGCTGGAGAGCCTGGGCACGGTGCGGGCGGTGGCCGGGTCGGCGCGGTTGAGTCCGTCGAACGTGTCCGAGCAGCTGGCCGTGCTCGAGCGGGAAGCCGGCGCCGAGCTGTTCGAGCGCGCGGGGCGCCGGTTACGGCTCACGCCGGCGGGGGCGGCGCTGGTCCGGCACGCGCGGGTGATCCTCGACCAGATGGACGCCGCACACGAGGAGCTGGCCGCGTTCGGCGCCGTGGAGGGTGGGCTGGCCGGACGGGTCCGGCTGGGCGCGTTCACGAGTGCGCTCAACACGTTCGTCCTCACCGCGGTGCGGGACCTCGGACGGGACCATCCCCGGCTGCGGGTCACGGTGTGGGAGCTCGACCCGGCCGCGAGCCTGGCGGCCCTGCAGCGCGGCGAGTGCGACGTCGTGGTCACCGCCGACCTCGGTGCGGGCGACGCCGCGATCGCCCAGGACGTCGTCCACACCCTCCTCGCCACCGACGAGATCATGCTGGTCACGGCCGGGCCGAGCCGCGACCCGGTGGACCTGGCCGAATTCGCGCGGCACCCGTGGAGCGTCGAGCTGCCGGGCACGTGGACGTTCGACCTCGTGACGACGGCGTGCCGGCGGGCGGGGTTCGAGCCCGGGATCGCGGGCTGCTTCGCCTCCTACGGTCCGCTGCTGGCGCACGTCGAGGCCGGCCTGTCGGTGACGCTGCTGCCTGAGCTCGCCGTCGACCCGCGGTTCCGGGTGGCCGCGCGGCCGGTCCGCGACCCGATGCGGCGCCGGATCACCGCCGCCGTCCGGCGCAGCTCCGCGGAGCGGCCCTCGGTCGCGACGGTGGTCGAGAGCCTCCGCCGCGCCGCCGCCTGACAAGGCCGGCCCGCCGGACCGGCGGCAGGACCCGGGCTACGGCCCGTCCGGGGACGCGGCGCGCAGGTGGGCCAGGACGAGCGGGTCGATGGCGTCGTCGACGAGGCGCTCCTCCAGGTTCTCCACGCCGGCCCAGCCGGCCAGGTCGGCGAAGCCCAGCGCCTGCAGCCGCTGCGCCACCTCGGCGGCCAGCGCACCCGTCAGCGGCAGCAGCGTCGCCGGGTCCGGCTTCTGGAAGTACAGGTCCCACAGGTCGATCAGGGTGCCCAGCCGCGTGACCGGGTCGGGGTCGTCGTCGACGCGCAGGTCGACCTCGACGTCGCTGAGGCCGCCGTACCCGGCACCGCGCCGGACGACGAACAGCGCCGCACTCTGCCGGCCGCGGCTGTCGCCACCGGCCCGGTCCCCGGCGGTGAGCGCCGCGTGCAGCCGCCGGGCGAGCGGGGCGGCAGGGTCGGCGAGCCACGCGGCCTCCATGTCGCGGACGACGTCCGCGCCGGTGAGGATGTTGCCCTGGATCGCGTACCCGTCGCCGGCCACGCCACCGGCCCACGGGAAGCACTCGTCGCCGGTGAACGTGGCGCCGTGCCCGGACCGGCCGACCACCCCGAGCTGCCGGGACGCGCGGCCCGGGTCGGCGGCGGTGAGCCCCGCGACGGTGCCGGCGGCCGTGGTGCCGGTGCCGAGCAGGGCCAGGCCCTGGACGCGGTACGCCAGGTTCGCGAACGACTGCGTGGCCAGCGCGCCGACGTCGGCCCGGGCGGCGGGGACGGCCGCGCCGACGGCGAGGAACTTGCTGGCCACGGCGACACCGAGGGCCTGCCCGTCAGCGGACCGCCCGACGATCGAGAACGTCATGGCGGACACCGTAACGGAACCGGCGGGACACCGGCCCGGCCGCGCCACGAACGGCCCGCCGGCGAACGTCCCGATCAGAAGACCCGCTCGCCGGCCGTACAGGTGGAAAACCGCGAGCGGAACGGCCTGAACGCGCTCAGGAAGGCAGCGCCCCCGGCGGCTGGGAGAGGCAGACGAACGGTCCCCGCACCCCGGCGCTGAAGCGCTCCGCCGCCCGCAGCGCCACCTCGACCCGCCGCTGCGGCGCCATCCGGGAGTTGGCGGTCGCGAAGAGCGCCCCGAGGGCGATCTCGTCGCCGACGCCCACCGCCGCGTACCCGTCGGCGGCCTCGGCGACCTGGTAGTCGTCGTGGACGGTGAACAGCCGCCCCTTCACGCCGACGAGGAAGGTGCCGCCCTCCTCGCGTTCGCTGTCCCGGCGGGCCCAGCCGCCGGCCTTCAGCGCCTCGCGGACGGAGTCGATGAACCGTGTCGCCATGAACCGTTCGATGTCGCCGACGGGTTTCGGTGGCTTCAGCGCGTACCGGATGAGCTGCCCCATCCGGAACGAGGTGGTGAACCCGAAGAGGTAGCCGTTGTTGTGGAACACCTTGCTGTCGGCGCGGACGGTGAGGCTCCACCCCGAAGCGCCCGCGCTGTCGCCGCCGATGTACACGGTGCCCGAGTGCACCAGCCCCACGATCGCCGTCATTTCCCGCCCCCGCCCACGAAGACCCCCTGCCCCGACTCAACCACATGCCCGGCGGCGTGCCGCGCGAGGCCGGCCACCATGAGATCGATCGCGAACGCGAACCGCTCGTCGCCGCTCCCCTCGGTCATCGCCGGCGCCATCGCGACGAGGTTGGGGAAGCGGTCCACCGGCAGCGACGCGTAGTACTCCCGGATCTGCGCGAGGTACGGCGCGGCGTCCGCCTCCGACTGCCGGCCGTGGCTGACGTGGATTGAGGTCTCGACGGCGTCGGCGACGATCACCAGCGACATCTGGTCCATGCCCCACGCGGCGATCTTGTCGGGGATGCCGGCGCCGCGGAGGACGGCGAGCATCGCCTCGGTGTAGCGCAGCGAGTTGGGCCCCACCGGGATGTTGGCCCGGGCGACCTTGACGAGGTCGCGGTGGGTGAGGAACACCGCCCGGCTGTCCCAGCAGCTGCGCTTCACGACCGCCGCCCAGTCGCCGGGCGCGTCCAGCACCGGCAGCGGGATCTCGCCGACGACACGGTCGAGCAGCTGCTCCAGCAGCTCGTCCTTGTTGGCGAAGTACGCGTACAGCGACGCCGGCCCGGTCCCGAGGTCCTGCGCCACCCGCCGCATGCTCAGCGCGTCGAGCCCGTCCCGGTCGACGAGCCGCAGCGCGGTCTCGATCACCGCCTCCGCGCTCAGCGGCTGCCGCGCCGCCGGTGCCTTCCGCCGGGTCCGCCAGGGCGGCGCCGGCAACTCCGATCCGTGCAGGGCGCCGGTCTCCACCGAGGCGCTGGACGACGGTAAGGCACTGGAGTCGGGGACGGGTGACACACACCAATCGTACTTGACACGAACAGTGTTCGTGACTAGAACAGTGTTCGTGAACAACGAACAGCGTTCGAAGACGTACCGCTGGCGCTGGGCGGTCCTCGCCGTGGTGCTCGCCGCCGAAGTCATGGACCTCCTGGACGCCACGGTCATCGCCATCGCCGGCCCGTCCATCCGCGCCGACCTGGTGGGCCCCGCCGGCGGCACCGCCTTCCTGCAGTGGCTCGCCGCCGGCTACACCCTCGCGTTCGCCGTCGGCCTGGTCACCGGCGGCAGGCTCGGCGACATCTTCGGCCGCCGCCGCATGTTCCTCGCCGGCGCCGGCGGGTTCACGCTGATGTCGCTGCTGTGTGCCGTCGCGCCCGGCCCGGCGTCGCTCGTCGTGTGCAGGATCCTGCAGGGCCTCGCCGGCGCCGTCCTCATCCCGCAGGGGCTGGGCCTGATCAAGGCCGCGTTCCCACCGGAGCAGATCGGCGCGGCATTCGGCGCGTTCGGCCCGGTGATGGGCCTGTCCGCGGTCTGCGGCCCGATCCTCGCCGGCGTCCTCGTCGACGCCGACCTGTTCGGCACCGGCTGGCGGATGATCTTCCTCATCAACCTGCCCGTCGGCGTCGCCGCGCTGATCGGCGCCTCGCTGGTGCTGCCGCGCCCCACCCCCGGCGACGAGGCGAAGCTCCGGCTCGACCTGACCGGCACGGTCCTGCTCAGCGCGTCCTTACTGCTGCTCGTCTTCCCGCTGGTGCAGGGGCGCGAGCTCGGCTGGCCCTGGTGGGCCTGGGCGATGATGGCGCTGTCCGCCCCCATGTTCTGGGTGTTTCAGCGGCACCAGCAGCGCCTGCACCGCGACGGACGCAGCCCGCTCATCGAGCCCAGCCTGCTGGCCAAGCAACGGTTCACGGCCGGCCTGCTCGTCGGCCTGATCTTCTTCGCCGGCCTGATGGGCCTCACCCTCATCCTCAGCATCTACCTGCAGCTGGGGCTCGGCTTCTCGCCGCTGCGCGCGGGCCTCACCCAGTCGCCGTGGGCCTTCGGCACGGCCGTCGGCGCGGTGGCGGGGCACGTGCTCAGCGCCAGGCTCGGCGGCCGGCGGCTCCTCGTCGGCGGCACCGCCGTGCTCGCCGCGGGCGTGGTCGCGCTGCTGGTCACCCTGACGGTCGCCGACGGTCCGGTGTCGTCCGTGGCACTGCTGCCGTCGCTGCTGGTGCTGGGCGTCGGCATGGGCTGCTCGATGGCCCCGTATTTCGACATCGTCCTGGCGGCCGTCGACGAGCACGAGGTCGGTTCGGCGTCCGGCACCCTGACCGCCGCCCAGCAGGTCGGCGGCGCGATCGGCGTGGCCGCCCTCGGCACCGCGTTCTTCGCCTGGGCGGGCGGCGGCCTCGGCGCGGGGCTGCGGCACGTGCTGTGGCTGGAGCTCGGGCTGCTCACGCTCGCCGCGGGCCTGTCGTTCCTCCTGCCCGCCCGCGCCCGGCCCGAGGAGCCCGCCCACAGCCGGCCCGAGGAACCCGCCCACGCCACCTGACCCGGGGCGCCCGCGCCCAGCCCGAGAAGGCATCGGGCAGGGTCGGCTCACCCGTTCCGGAGGAGGCGTGCCAGTGGCGTGACGTGGGTTAACCCCGGCGTTCGCGGGGAAACAGGTACATGCGGGCGAGAGGAGAAGCCATGACGTACACCGTGAACGACCGGCCGGCCACCGCGCCGCGCGTGCAACCCCCGACCCTGGCGGGGACTGCCACCTCGGCAACCGACCACCGCTCAACGGCGGACCTGGTCAAGCTTGCCGCCGAACAGATCTCCACCCTGGTGCGGGACGAGCTGAAGCTGGCCCAGGTCGAGCTGGCCCAGAAGGGCAAGCGGGCCGGGATGGGCGTCGGCATGTTCGGCGGAGCCGGCCTCGTCGCGCTCTACGGCGTGGGCGCCGTCCTCGCTGCCGTCATCATCGCCCTCGCGGCGGTCATGCCGGCGTGGCTGTCAGCTCTGGTGGTGGGCGTGGTCCTGCTGGCCGTCGCCGGGGTCCTCGCGCTGCTCGGCAAGTCGCAGGTGAGCAAGGCCGGGACGCCGGTGCCGCAGGACGCGGTCGCCAGCGTCAAGGCGGACATCGACACGATCACGCACTCCGTGAAGAACGGGGGGCACCGATGACGGCGACGCACTCGACGAGCAGCCACAACGGGCACGTCACCCCGGCCGATCCCGAGGCGCTCCGGCAGGAGATCGCCCGGACCCGGGCGGACCTGGGTGAGACCGTCGAGGCCCTCGCGGCCAAGGCCGACGTGAAGACCCGCGCGCAGGATGCCGTCTCCACGTCGGTGACCGCGGCGAAGCTGCGGATGCGGGAGGGTGTGGAGCAGGTCGCCGTCAACGCCGCGTACGCCACTCGCGAGCTGCGGACCAACCCGCGCCGGACGGTGGAGCTCACGCTGCAGCGGATGGTCCAGTCGGTCCGGGAGCGCCCGGCTCCGTGGGTGGTCGCCTCCGGGCTGCTCGTCCTTGCCGCTCTGGTCGGTTACCGGAAGGGGAACGAGTGAACAAGATCCTGTACAAGCCGTTCAGCATCGCGTTCAGCGTGGCCGGCGGCGTCGCGGCGGGAATCGTGTTCAAGCAGATCTGGAAGCGGCTCTCCGGTGAGGACGAGGCACCGCAGGCGACCTCGCAGGACTACGGCTGGGGCGAGGTGCTTGCCGCGGCCGCCCTGCAGGGCGCGATCTTCGCCGTCGTGAAGGCCGCGATCGACCGCGGTGGCGCGGCGGGCGTGCGCCGTCTCACCGGCGACTGGCCTGACTGACAAGGCACACGTGAGAAGGGTCTCCCCCGATCGGGGAGGCCCTTCTTCGTGTCCACAGCCCGGAGGACCCGAGGAAGCCGGGCGGTGGACACGGGGAGGCCGGCAACGCACGCACTCCCGTCCTCCAACCGTCCCGCGCAACACGAGCGGCCCAGAGTCTGTCCTGCAAGCGTGATCCAGCGCCGGCACCGCACGAGGGAGCGGGGCCGGCGCGCGGGAGTCCGGTGCCGGGCCGTCGGGCGGATGGTCCGGCACCGGAACCCCCAGACACGCGGCTCGGGCCGGGACGCCCCAACACCGTCCCGGCCCGCCGCCCCGCCGGGCGCCTCACCAAACACCCGCGGGCAGCACCTCTCAGCGCAGCAGCGCCTGGGCCCGGTCCCGGACGTCGGCGTACACCTTGCGGGTCTCCGCCGCCTGCGGCGCCGGCGCCTCGGCCGAGGCGGCTCCGGGGACGCGCCAGGCGGGCGGCTCCGCGCCCCCGTCCAGCACCCACGCCGCCTGCCGGGCGGCGCCCAGCGCGACGTACTCCCCCGGATCCGGCACGCCGACCGGCACCCCGAACAGTGCGGGGGCGACATCTCGTACCGCGGCCGACGCCGCCGCACCTCCGATGAGCAGGACCCGCTCCACGGGCACGCCGAGGGCGCGCACCGCGTCGATGCCGTCGGCGAGCCCGCACAGCATCCCCTCGACTGCGGCCCGGGCCAGGTTCGCCGGGGTCGCGTTGCCGCGGGTGATGCCGTTGAGCAGGCCGCGGGCGTCGGGCAGGTTCGGGGTGCGTTCGCCGTCGAGGTACGGCAGCAGCGTCAGCCCGTCCGCCCCCGGCGCCGCCGACAGGGCCAGCCGGTCCAGTGTGGACAGGTCGACCCCGAGCAGCGCGGCGGCGGTCGACAGGACCCGGGCCGCGTTGAGGGTCGCGACGAGCGGCAGGTGCCGGCCGGTCGCGTCGGCGAACCCGGCGACCGTCCCGCTGACGTCGGTGACCGGCCGCTCCGACACCCCGAAGACGGTGCCCGAGGTGCCGAGCGACACGACCACGTCGCCCGGGCGCAGGCCGAGCCCGAGCGCCGCGGCCATGTTGTCGCCGGTGCCCGGCGCAAGAAGGGCACCGGCGACCGTCTCACCCACCACCTCGGCCGGCCCGGCGACCCGCGGCACGGCCAGCTCCCTGCCGAACGCCAATCGCAGGAGCCGCATCTGGTACGAGCCGTCCGCCGGCGACCAGTACCCGGTCCCGGACGCGTCGCCGCGGTCGGTGGTCGGGCTGCCCGCACCGCGGTCGGCGCGCAGCAGGTCGGTGATCCAGTCGTGCGGCAGCAGGACGCTCGCCGCGCGGGCGGCGTTGTCCGGCTCGTGCTCGGCGACCCACCGCAGCTTCGTGACGGTGAAGCTGGCGACCGGCACGAGCCCCGTCGCGGCGGCCCAGTCGGCGGCCCCGCCGGGCAGCTCGGCGATCAGGTCGGTGGCGGCCGCCGCGGACCTGGTGTCGTTCCACAGCAGGGCGTCGCGGACGACGGCGCCGGCCTCGTCGAGCAGCACCATGCCGTGCTGCTGCCCGCCGACGCCGATCGCCTTGACCCCGTCGAGGAGCCCGCCGCCGGTCGCCTCGCCGAACGCCCGCCACCAGTGGGCCGGGTCGACCTCGGTCGCGTCGGGGTGTCCGGCGCGCCCTTCCCGCACGACCTCACCGGTGTCGGCGTCGCAGACGAGCACCTTCGTCGACTGGGTGGACGTGTCGACGCCCGCCACAAGACGCCGGGTCATGCCGTCATGACCTGACACCCAGCAGGTGCTCCATCGCCAGCTGGTCCAGGTACTCGAAGGCGCCGCCGCGGGCGGCGAGCTTGTCGACGTCGAACTCCTCGGCCCGCAGCGAGTCGATCGTCTCGCCCTCGCCGAGGGTCGGCTCGTAGAGCTCGTTGACCCGCGCCGCCTCGAGCGCCGCCGCGACGTCCGGGTCCGCGCGGAACGACGCGACCCGCTCCTTGAGGATCAGGTAGTTGCGCATGCAGGCCCGCGCGGTCTCCCACACGCCGTCGTAGTCCTCGGTGCGCGGCGGCTTGTAGTCGAAGTGGCGGTAGCCGGTGTAGCCGCCGGTCTCCAGCACGTCGACGGTCCAGAACGCGCCGCGCAGGTTGCCGGCGCCGAAGCGCAGGTCCTGGTCGAAGCGGGGACCGTGCTGGCCGTTGAGGTCGATGTGGAAGAGCTTGCCGTGCCAGAGCGCCTGGGCGATGCCGTGGGCGAAGTTGAGCCCGGCCATCTCCTCGTGCCCGACCTCGGGGTTGAGCCCCACCCGGTCCGGCTCGTCGAGCGTGGAGATCAGTGCGAGGGCGTGACCGATCGTCGGCAGCAGGATGTCGCCGCGGGGCTCGTTGGGCTTCGGCTCGAGGGCGAAGCGGATGTCGTAGCCCTGGTCGCGCACGTACGCGCAGAGGAGGTTGAGCCCTTCGCGGTACCGGTCGAGCGCCGCCGACACGTCCTTGGCCCCGCCGGACTCGGCACCCTCGCGGCCGCCCCACAGCACGTAGGTCTCGGCGCCGAGCTCGGCGGCGAGGTCGATGTTGCGCAGCACCTTCTTGATCGCGAACCGGCGGACCGCGCGGTCGTTGGACGTGAACCCGCCGTCCTTGAAGATCGGGTGGCTGAAGAGGTTGGTGGTGACCATCTCGACCCGGATGCCGGTCGCCTTGAGCGCGTCCTTGAACCGGGCGATCAGGTGGTCGCGGGTCTCGTCGTCGCTGCCGAACGGGAACAGGTCGTCGTCGTGGAACGTGACGGCCGCGGCGCCGAGGTCGGACAGGCGGTGCACGGCCTCGACCGAGTCGAGCGGCGCCCGGGTCGGCCCGCCGAAGACGTCCTGCGCCTGCCAGCCGACGGTCCACAGCCCGAACGAGAACTTGTCGTCGCGGGTGGGCTGGTAATCGTTCATTCGCTACCTCTTAGCGGGGGGTGTTCGTTGGCGGACGCCTAGCACCCTACGCCGCCGGACGGGGTTAGTTCAATAACAGAACTAACCGTTTACACACGTCGCCCACTATCCCTTTTTTCGGGTTTTATTGCGTTTCAGGCCCGAAAGACGACCCTGTAGTACGTCTCGGAGTGCTGCAGGGCGAGCAGTACCGCGCCCCGCACCTCGGCGTCCGGGCCCAGCACGGAGGCGCGGATCTCGACGCCGCGCAGCGCCGGCGCCAGGGCGTGCCGGGCCACCGCAGCCCGCAGGGGGTCCAGCAGCAGGTCGCCGATCGGGGCGAGGCCGCCGCCGACCACGACGACCGCCGGGTTGTACGCGTTGATCAGCCACGACGCGGCCAGGCCCAGGTGCGCGCCGACCTCGGCGATCACCGACGCGGCCAGGGCGTCGCCGGCGCGGGCCGCCGCGGCCACGTCGCGCGCGTCGAACGTCTCCAGGTCCGCCAGGCTCGACGTCGCGCCGTCCTTCAGCTCCCGGCGGACGGCCCGGACGATCGCCGGGCCGGACGCGACCGTCTCCAGGCAGCCGACGTTGCCGCAGTTGCAGGGCTCCTGGTTGCCGGGGACGGCGTTGTGGCCGATCTCGCCGGCCGTGCCGCCGACGCCGTGGAACACCCGGCCGTCGGACAGGACGCCGGCGGAGAGGCCGGTCCCCGCGTACAGCAGCGCCAGATCGCCGACGCGGCCGCCGGCGCCCTCCAGGTTCTCGGCGACGGCGGCGGCCTGGCCCGCGTTGTGCACGTAGACGGGGGCGCCGAGCTCGGCGGCGAGGATGTCGCGGACCGGCACGTCGCGCCAGCCGAGGTTGGGCGCGAGGAGGCAGACGCCGGTGTGGAAGTCGGTGAGCCCGGGCAGCACCGCGCCGACCGCCGCCAGGCGGGCCGACGGCAGCGCCGTGCTCTCGATCGCGGCGCGGGCCTCGGCCGCCACCATCCGCAGCACTTCCGTCGGCGCGTCTGTGCCTCTGGTGGCTGTTGCGGCGTCTGTACCGGCTGGGAGCGCCGTCGGCGTGGGGAACTCCCGCCGGGCGATCTCCTCCCCCGCGGCGTCGCCGATCGCGACCGTGGTGCGCCGGGCGCCGATGTGGGCGCCGACCACCAGCTGGGAGCGGGCGTTGAACTCCAGCAGGATCGGCGGGCGCCCGCCGCTCACCGCGGTCGACCCCGGTCCGATCTCGCGGACCAGACCGTCGGCGATGAGCTCGTCGACGATCGCCGACACGGTCGGCTTCGCGAGGGTCGTCGACCTGGCGATGCTCGCGCGGGAGACCGGCCCGCCCTCCTTGACCAGTGCCAGCACCAGCGAACGGTTGACCTCGCGCATCACGTTGTGATCGGCACCGCGGCGGGGCTCGGGTGAGCGCTCACCCATACGTTCGTCTGGTCGCATAATCCGACAACGCTACCCCGGCGATCACCCGAAAGCGCGCACCCTACATTGGTATCGGACATTCCCCACCGGCTAGCTTCACAAAAGCCGGCCGCGGCAGGCCCCGACGGCCCGTCGCGGGCACGGCGACACTCTCTGCGGGAAGGCAGTCTCAGCCATGCACATCTCGGCACGCGGCGACTACGCGGTGCGCGCCTCGCTCGGCCTGGCGGCCGCTTACCCCACGGTCGTCTCGGCCGCCGGCCTCGCCGACGAACAGGAGATGCCACGAAAGTTTCTCGAGGCCGTCCTCGGGGACCTGCGCCGGGCCGGCCTCGTCCGGGGCCAGCGCGGCGTCGACGGCGGGTACGTGCTGACCCGCCAGCCATCGGAGATCATGGTCGGCGACGTGCTCCGCGCCGTCGACGGCCCGCTCGCGGAGGTCCGCGGCGTGCGCCCCGAGGAGGCCATGTACTCGGGCACCGCCGAGCACCTGCAGCAGCTGTGGGTCGCCGTCCGCGCCGCCGTCCGCAACGTCCTCGACGAGGTCAGCCTCGCCGACGTCGTCCGCGGCCGGATGCCCGCCCACGTCAGGCGGCTCACCACCCCGCCGCAGGCCTGGCAGCCGCGCTGAAACTCCTGGAACGGGGGGTGAGCGGCGGGTTACCGCCCTACGCTCAGGTCATGTCTAAGGCGCACGACCCCTACCTGCAGGCGGCCGAGGGCTTCCTGCACGCCATCCGCGACGAGCTGGACATGGCCGACGACCTGAAGATGGACCGGACGCTGCAGGTCACGCAGACCTACGCGCTGGTGAGCATCGCCCGCTCGCTGAACGTCCTCAGCGAGCAGGTCGAGACCGCCGACGACTCCCCGCTCGCCATGGCGGGCAACCTCATCAGCCGCTGACGTTGACGGCGCTCAGGCGGTCGCGTCGGCGGTGAACGCGTCGGCGATCCGGGTGACGTACTCGGCGGCGGCGGTGCCCGCGTTGGCCAGCTCCGACTCGACGACGGCCAGGCCGGGGGTCACCGGGACCGCGGCGAGCTCGCCGAGCAGCTCGCGCAGGTGCCGCTCGGTCGCGTCGGCCTGCGGGCGGACGCCGGCGGTCACGACGGTCACCGCGGCGACGTCCTTGAGACCCTCGGCGGGCAGCTGGTCGAATAGGACCTTCAGGACGCCCGTGTAGGTGCCCTTGTACGTCGGGGTCGCCACCACCAGCACGCTCGCCCGCCGGAGCCGGCCGAGCGCGTCGGCGACCGCACCGTCCCCGCTCTGCAGCAGCCGAGTGCCCAGGGCGGCCACGTCGATGGTGTGCGGCACCGGCTGCCCGAGCCGCTCCGCCAGCGCCGCCCCGACCTCCTCCGCCAGGTGCAACGTACGAGAGTGCGGACGCGGATTCCCGGAAACCACAACGATCATGCCGCCGATCCTATCTCCTACTGAGGAGATCGGAAATAGCGATTACTCTCCGCGACTCGTTCCCTGTGATCCGGAAGACTTTTCGCTGCTGTGACGACAAGAAGTCTTCCGGATCATGGAGCAGCAATCGGGGAGGGTCAGACCCAGGCGCGCGGGTCCGCCACGAGGTCGCGGACGCGCTCGGGGAGCTCGCCCGTGACGACGTCCTCGATGGTCACGGTTTCGAGGATGAGGCGCTCGTTGGCGCGCAGGGCGATCCACACGTCCTGCAGTGCGGAGGCGGCGCCGTGGTAGCCGAGCTCCTCGGGGCGCTGGCCACGGACGTTGGCGAGGGGGCCGTCGATCACGCGGATGATCTCGGCGAGGCTGATCTCGCCGGCGGGGCGGGCCAGCCGGTAGCCGCCCTCGGGGCCGCGCTGGGCGACGACGACGCCGCCACGGCGCAGCTGCAGGAGGATGCTCTCGAGGAACTTGGGCGGGATCTGCTGGGCCGACGCGAGACGGTCGGCGGTCACCAGCTTGCCGTCACCGGCCGAGGACGCCAGCTCCGCCACCGCGCGGAGGGCATAGTCGACCCGGGCTGAAAGGCGCATGACTCATCCTCCCACGCGTCGCAACAGTCCTTCCTGCACGGCGGTCGCGATGTGGCGGCCGTCGCGGGTGAACATGCGGCCGGTGGCGAGGCCGCGGGCGCCGGAGGCCGACGGGCTGACCGAGTCGTAGAGGAACCACTCGTCGGCGCGGAACCTGCGGTGGAACCACAGGGCGTGGTCGAGGCTGGCGCCGACGAAGCCGCCGGGGCCCCAGACCGCGCCGTGCACGGCGAGCACCGTGTCCAGCAGGGTGAGATCGGAGGCGAACGTGAGCGCGCACGCGTGCAGCAGCGGGTCGTCGGGGAGCTTGCCGTCCAGGCGCATCCAGACGCGCTGGGTCGGGGAGGCGGGGCGGTCGCCGGGGCGGACCCAACCGGGCTCGCCGACGTAGCGCACGTCGATCGGGCGCTGGATCATCGACCAGATGCCCGCGCGCTCCGGGTACTTGGCGAGGCGCTCCGCCACGGTCGGCACCTCTTCCGGCGGGGGCACGTCGGCGGGCGCGGGCGCGGCCTCGTGGTGGTCCAGGCCGTCCTCGGAGACGTGGAACGACGCCGACATGAAGAAGATGACCTTGCCGTGCTGCTGGGCGACGGAGCGGCGCACGGAGAAGGAGCGGCCGTCGCGGATGTTCTCCACCGCGTACGTGATGGGCTCGGCAGAGTCGCCGGGGCGGACGAAGTAGCCGTGCAGCGAGTGCACCTGGCGCTCCGGGTCGACGGTGCGGCCGGCGGCCACGAGCGCCTGGCCGGCGACCTGCCCGCCGAAGACACGCTGGGGGCCGACCGGCGGGCTCATGCCCAGGAACCGGTCGTCCCCCAGTGCTTCCAGGTCAAGGAGTCGGACGAGGGCGTCTACCGCCGCTTGTCCAGTAGCATGCTCGTCCACTCCTGCAATCTAGAGGTTCCTACTCGCTCTGGTCGTGTGACAGTGCTCCCAGCGTGTGGACCCGCAGCGTGTTGGTCGAGCCGGGGGTGCCGGGCGGGGAGCCCGCGACGATGACGACGTCGTCACCGGCGCTGAGCCAGGGCAGGCCGACCATGGCCATGTCGACCTGCTGGAACATCTCGTCGGTGTGCTGGACGAACGGCACGTCGAACGTCTGCACGCCCCACGACAGGGCCAGCTGGTTGCGCACCGTCGGCTCGGGCGTGAACGCGAGCAGCGGCAGCTCGCAGTGCAGCCGGGCGAGGCGGCGCACCGTGTCACCGGTCTGCGAGAAGGCGACGAGCGCCTTCGCGCCGATGTTGCGGGCGATGTTGGACGCGGCCGAGGTGAGCGCGCCACCGCGGGTGCGGGGGTCGTGCTGCAGCCGCGGCACCGACAGCGAGCCGCCCTCGGTGGTCGCGATGATCCGGGCCATCGTGGTGACGGTCAGGATCGGGTAGCGCCCGACGCTGGTCTCGCCGGAGAGCATGACGGCGTCGGCGCCGTCGAGCACGGCGTTGGCGACGTCGGACGCCTCGGCGCGGGTCGGGCGGGCATTCTCGATCATGGAGTCGAGCATCTGCGTGGCGACGATGACCGGCTTCGCCGACTCGCGGCACAGCTGGACGGCCCGCTTCTGCACGAGCGGCACCTGGTCGAGCGGCATCTCGACGCCGAGGTCGCCGCGGGCGACCATGACGCCGTCGAAGGCCGCGACGATCTGCTCGAGGGCGGTGACCGCCTCCGGCTTCTCGACCTTGGCGATGACCGGGCGGTGCACCCGCTCCTCGTCCATGATCTCGTGGACGAGCTTGATGTCGTCGGGCGAACGCACGAACGACAGCGCGATCCAGTCGGCGCCGAGCTGCAGCGCGAACCGGAGGTCCTCGGCGTCCTTCTCGGACAGGGCGGGGACGCTCACCGCGACGTTGGGCAGTGAGACGCCCTTGTTGTTGGAGACCATGCCGCCCTCGGTGACGAGGACGGTGATGTCGTTGCCTTCGACGCTGGTGACCTCGACGGCGACCTTGCCGTCGTCGATCAGCAGCCGGTCGCCGGCCTTCACTTCCTGCGGCAGCTTGGTGTAGGTGCACGAGACCCGGTCGGCGGTGCCGACGATGTCGTCGCTGGTGATGACGGCCGTGTCTCCGGTGCGCCACTCGTGCGGTCCGTTGGCGAAGCGACCGAGCCGGATCTTGGGACCCTGGAGGTCGGCGAGAATGCCCACGGAACGGCCGGCGGCAGCGGCGGCCTCACGGACGAGGGTGAACACCGCGGCGTGGTCCTCGTGGCTGCCGTGGCTGAAGTTGAGCCGCGCGACGTCCATCCCGGCGTCGACGAGGCCGCGAATCCGCTCGGGCGACGATGTGGCGGGTCCGAGCGTACAGACGATTTTTGCGCGTCGAGTCACACGTTGAGGCTAGCCCCTCCGCCCCGTGACGATTCGTCCGACCCACGGTGGCGCCATCAGTTGAGATGCTGTAAACCCGCCGTTCCCGGGGATATCCGGACGATGTCATCCAGCTCCCAGTGGCGCCGGCCGATGGACATCCGTGACACCCACGAGCCGCACCGGGTCGCGACGCCGCTCGAGCTGCTGTTCGACCTGTGCTTCGTGGTCGCCATCGCGCTGGCGGGGCAGTTGCTGCATCACGCGATCACTGAGGGTGACGGGGCGCACGGGGTCGTCGCCTACCTGGCGGTGTTCTTCTCCATCTGGTGGGCCTGGATGAACTTCACCTGGTTCGCGTCCGCGTACGACACCGACGACGTCGCGTACCGGCTGACGACCCTCGTGCAGATCGCCGGGGTGCTCGTCCTGGCCGCCGGCGTCACCGACGCGTTCCACGGGGACTTCGGCACCGTCACCGTCGGGTACGTCATCATGCGCGCCGCCCTGGTCACACAGTGGCTCAGGGCGTCCTACCGGGACGAGACCCGCCGCACGGCCCGCCGGATGGCGTTCGGCGTGACGGCCTGCATGGTCGGCTGGTCGCTGATTCTGCTCGCCCACGGCACCCTGCACCTGGTGCTGTTCGCCGTCATGGTCGCCGCGGAGCTGGCCGTGCCCATGTGGGCCGAGCGCTACCACCCCACCCCGTGGCACCCGCACCACATCGCCGAGCGCTACGGGCTGCTGTTCATCATCGTGCTCGGCGAGATCGTGCTGTCCACGACCGTGGCCGTGCAGGCGGGCTTCGTGCAGGACCGGCTGTGGTGGGTGGCCGCGAGCGGGCTGGTCATCGTGTTCGCGTTCTGGTGGCTGTACTTCGACCAGCCCGCCCACCGGCTCCTCGTCGACAACCGGCACGCGTTCGTGTGGGGATACGGGCACTACGTCGTGTTCGCGTCGGCGGCGGCGATCGGGGCGGGCATCGCGGTCATCGTCGACCGGCCGGAACTCTCCGGCGCGTCCGTCACCATCCCGGTCGCCACGCTGCTGATGGCGCTGTGGTTCCTGCACATCCGCCCGCGCACCTGGCTGGAGCCCACGGCCGCGGTGCTGGTCCTGGCCGCCACCTTCGTCGGACCGTCGCTGATCGTGACGGCGTTGGTGGCGTCTGTACTGGTAGCGGCCCGGCTGATCCTGCTGCGCCCACGCACCGGCCGGCGCCTCTCCGTCAGTGCTCGCGCTCGCCGCCGGTGAAGGCTTCCGCGCGGGCCCGGCCGTCGACGCTGTGGCTGAAGAGCCGCGCGTCGCCGTCCGCGGTGTGCGTCTGCCCCGTCAGCGTCGCGTGCAACGGCAGCGCCGACGTGAACTCCGCCCGCATCCGCGGCAGCGACGACGGGTGCGCGTCACGCAGCCACGTCACCATGTGCTCCCTGATGAAGCACCGCAGGTCCCACAGCTTCGGCGCGTCGGTCGCGCTGACCAGCGCCCGCAGCCGCATCGCGGTGCCGGTTGCCTCCACCACCTGCAGCACCGACACCCGCCCGTCCCACAGGTCGGTCGACTCCAGCGCCCGGCGGAGCTCCTCCCGCGCCTCCGGCACCGGCAGCCACCAGTCGACGTCGAGCATGACCTCCCCGAGCAGCGCCGCCTCCGTCCGTGTCCAGTTCTGGAACGGCTTCTCCGTGAAGTACGACGTCGGCAGGATCAGCCGCCGGTCGTCCCACACGTGGACCACGACGTACGAGAGCGTGATCTCCTGAATCCGCCCCCACTCCGACTCGACGATCACGACGTCCCCGAGCCGCACCGCGTCGCTGAACGCCAACTGGAGCCCGGCGAACAGGTTCCGCAGCACGCTCTGCGCCGCCAGACCCGCGATGATGCCGGCGAACCCGGCACTCGCCAGCAAACTGGTGCCGAGGATCCGCGCCTGCGGGAACGTCATCAGCATCACCCCACCGGCGATCACGGCGATCGTCGCCACCGTCACCCGCCGGATCATCACGATCTGCGTGTGCACCCGCCGCGCCTGCCGGTTGTCCGGCACGTCCGTCCTGAACCGCGCCAGCGCCGCGTCCTCGGCCACCACCAGCAACCCGGCCACCAGCCATGCCACCGTACCGATGATGAGCAGCTGCTCCACGTGCAGGAACGTTTGCCGCCAGTCCGCCTCGTGCGCTGTCCCGCGAACCGCGAAGTAGATCGCCGACAGCACCACCACCCACTGCGCCGGCCGGTGCGCCCTGGTCGCCAGCTCGGTCAGCAACCCCGACCGCCGCCCCACCCACAGCAGAATCAGGTGCACCCCTTGCACCAGCACCAACGCAACGAGCGCCACCCCGAGCGCGATCCCCAGCGGCTTGAGCGTGTCGATGAGCGTGTCTCGCATTCGGCGCTAGGTACCCGGGCCCCCTGGCCGCCTAACGTGTCCTGCGTCGCACCAACCAGCCAACCACCCCACCAACCACCGCCACCGCCACCACAACCCACCCGACCCCACCGCCGCCCGGCTCCCGCCCCCGACCACCCTCCGGCGCACTCGACACCTGCGGCCCACCCGACGCCACCTCAGCCGTGAGCGCCGCCACAGGATCGACAATCCCAAACCCGAACTCCTCATCCCGCCCCGGCTTCCCCCGATCGGTAGCAGTCGCCGTCAACCGACGGATGACTTCAGCCGCAGACAGCCCCGGAAACTTCGCCCGCACCAACGCCACCACCCCAGCGACAATGGCTGTCGAGTTGCTCGTCCCATCCCCCGTCTCGTACTTGCCGAATGCCCCGGTGGAAACGATGTCCACCGCCGGCGCCGCCAGCACCACCTCGGGCCCAGTCGCCGAAATCGAGGCATGGTTGCCGTCCTTGTCGGTCCCCGCCACCGCCACGACACCCTGCAACTTCGCCGGGAAGCCAACCTGCTTGTTCTTCGGCGTGTTGCCGACCCCCGCCACCACGACGACGTCGGCTTTGACGGCGGCGGCGATCGCCTCCCGCAACTGGGGATATTCGCTCGTCACGGCCGCGACACAAATGACCTTCGCACCCTGCGAGGTTGCCCAGGCGATGCCGTCCGCGAGGTTGACGGGAGATCCACCGAAACCCCCGTAGACCGTCTGCACCGGCAGGATCATCGCCTTCGGTGCGATACCAAGCACGCCGGCACCGTCGGGCAGCCCACGCCCGGCGATGAGACCAGCCATCGCCGTTCCGTGCCCGTCCGTGTCCGCCTTGCCGTCCCCCTTCGCCTGCTCACCGAACACCCTTCCCGGCACCACGGCACCCGCCAGCTCGCCATGACGGTCGTCGACACCTGTGTCCGGAACGGCGACCAAGACCCCTGCGCCCGTGCTGAGCTGCTGCGCCTGCGCAATCCGCAGCGCGGCCAGATGCCACTGCCGGTCACGGATGCTGTCAGCCATCGCGGGAGCCGGCGCCGACATGCCGACGACCACGACGGCGAGGCAACCGGCGACCACCGAACGGATCGCGCTCAACGATCGATCCCGATGACACCCGGTCCCGGCTCGTGAGGCCAGGTCGCGGGCGGCTGAATGACCGGACTCACGCCATCGGGCACCGACCACGACTCGCCCTGTTCGCCACGTCGACGGCTGACCGTCTCGGGGTCTCGGTAGCTCCCGGCCCGGCCGATCGGCGGCGCGACCGGTCCACGAGCTCCGGTCGACCCACCGGCCGCTCCGCTCGTGACGGACCCTCCACCGCTACCACTGGGCGCGGCGAGTCCGGTGAACGGATTCGCGCCCAGCACGCGGCCAGGACCGAGCACGGCAGCACGTTCCGCCCGGCTGACCGGCCCGGCCGCGTCGACCACCACACCACCCGGCGCCGGCTGACCGACGCTTCCTCCGGCCAACCCAACAGCGTCGTCCCGCTCCGAGCCGACCGTCTCGGAGCCGACCGTCTCCGAGCCGACCGTCGGCCCAGGCGGATCGAATCGCGGAGGTGGAAACCCGGCGCTGATCAACCGGCCCCCTCCCCCGCCCGCCCGGCCGCCCGATTTCGGCTGGCCGGAAGCGATCGGCACGTCGACGATCTGGGTCGCCAACCTGATCCGCTGGTATTCGGGAAGAACCACATCGAGCCCAGCCGCAGGCTCCGCAACGGCAGCGTCCGTGTTCATGAGAATGCGACGAGCGTGCTCGTCGAGCAGGCCGCGAGCCTGCTGCCCGATCCGCTGATCCGGCACCTTGGCCGTCAGCCGGTACTCCTCGACAAGCGGCTCCAGTTCACCGCGCGCTTTCCCGATCGCCTCGACGATCAAGTTCAAGTTGACGCGAACCTCCGCCGCCCCACTCGCAACCAACGACATGGCCTCGATCATGTTGTTGATGCGCTGAATGAACGTCGTTGCCGCTTCGCTCTTCTCTGGCGGCCAGCCTTCGGCGAGCTGGTCCCGCAGGATTCGCAGGCGGTCGCGCTGGGTTTCCAGCGCGGTCTGCTGACGACGCAGCGTCGCCAGGTGCAGGTGAGCATCGGCCTCGTCGTCCGCCGCCACCATCTCCCACAACTGCGGCACCCGCCACCGCTTGTACGTCTCAACCATCAGCCCGGCCCCATCACACACCGCGCAACCCGCACATGATCACTCACCGCGTCCTCCCCGCCACGATGCGCAATAGACAACCGTGACGGTACCGCACATTCAATCGCTCACAACGCCACTTGATTCGCACCACCCGCACAGCGTGGCGCCCCCTACCGCCGCCGCCTGACCAGCAGTCCTATACACACAAGCAGCAGCCCACCACCGACAACCCCCCACACAACCCCCGACCACCCCGCCCGCTCCTCCGGCACCCCCACCTCAGACGCAGACACCGACGGCAACGCACTCGGAACCGCCGCCGTCAACGCCGCAACCGGATCGACAATTCCGAACCCGAACTCCTCATCCCGTCCCGGCTTCCCCCGATCCGTCGCGGTAGCCGTCAACCGCCGCACCACCTCCACGGCCGACAGCTGCGGAAACTTCGCCCGTACCAACGCCACCACCCCCGCCACAATCGCCGTCGAATTGCTGGTTCCGTCCCCGGCCACGTACTTCCCGAACGCCCCGATCGAAACGATGTCCACCGCCGGAGCCGCCAACACCACCTCCGGCCCGGTAGCGGAGACCGCCGCATGGTTCCCGTCCTTGTCGGTCCCGGCAACCGCCACCACCCCGGGCAACTTCGCCGGAAACCCCACCTGCTTGTTCTTCGGCGTGTTCCCAACCCCCGCCACCACCACGACATCCGCCCTGATCGCGCGCTCAATCGCCACACGCACTTCCGGATATTCACCGGTGACGGCAGCCACGCAGATGACCTTCGCGCCCTGCGAGACCGCCCATTCGATACCCGCTGCGAGGTTCGTCGGAGAGCCCCCGAATTCGCTGTGAATCGTCTGCACCGGCAGGATGATCGCCTTCGGAGCGATGCCGAGGATGCCATTGCCATTCGCAAGGCCGCGTCCCGCGATCAGGCCGGCCATCGCCGTACCATGCCCGTCGGTGTCAGCCTTCCCGTTGCCTGACGCGCCTTCGCCGAACTCTTTACCTTCGATCACGGCACCGGCCAACTCGCCACGACGATCGTCGACACCGGTGTCCGTCACTGCGACAAGCACTCCTTCGCCGAGGCTCCACCGATGAGCATCAAGGACGCCAAGTGAGGCCAAGTGCCACTGCCTGTCGCGAATGGCGTCCGCGAAGGCGGGAACCGGCGAGGCGAGCGTCGCCGTCGTCACCGCGATGACGGCAATCGACCGGAACACCCGGTTCAACGATCGAGCCCAATCACACCCGGTCCCGGGTCATGCGTCTGAACTGGCGGCAGCGCCTCAAGCAGCGGCGTCACCCCTTGATTCACCGCCCACTGCTCGTCATGCCCCGTGTCCTGCGCCCGCCGCCGCGCGACGTACTCCTCGAATGATCGGTCCTGATGTCGACCCGCTCCGGACGGACGAACCCCAGCAGGCGCGGACCGCGCCGATGCCGCAGTTGGGCGCATGACGCCACCGCGCGCTGACGTCGGCGGTGCAGCGCCGATCACCCCACCCGGGAGTCCCCGCATCGCTCCCCCACCGACGCCTCGGACCATCCCATCGTTCACGGACACAGGCATTCCACTCACTGGTCCGACACCAAGGACTCGACCAACGACCGGATTCATCTCAAGCGAACCGAGTGGTGGCACACCGTTTGAAGAACCCATTCCCGTGCCACCCGGGCGCAAGCCGTTCGCCTGCACTTCGCCTGGCTCTTCGGCAAGGACGACGTCGTCGCCGGCGACGTCGGCGGTGACAGGAGCGGGTGGGTCAAACCGCGGCGGACGCAACTCGCCCAAGCGCTCCCAGGCTCGATTCTCACCACCAACTCCGTTGCCACCACGTCCGCCAGCCACATCATCGGTGCCACCGTTCGCGGGCGGGACGTCCGTCAGCATGCTGATCCGCGCATACGTGGGAAGCGCCACCTGCAACGCCATGTTCGCGTCACGCACCGTGCCGTCCGCCGAGATGAGAATCTGGCGTGCCTCCTGGTCCAGCACCTTCTTCGCCTTCTGGGAAACCCGCGGGTCGACAACCGCCTCGGCCTTCGCATACCGCTCGACCAACGGCGCCAACTGATGCCGTGCGTCCTCGATCGCATTGACAATCAGCGCTACCGCGACCCGGACATCGGCGGCGCCCCGTGCTGTTGCGGCCAACGCGTCAAGCATGTCGTTGAGCCGCTGGAGGAACATTGTTGCCGCTTCGCTCTTCTCTGGTGGCCAGCCTTCGGCGAGGTGGTCTCGCAGGAGGCGCAGGCGGTCGCGCTGGGTTTCCAGGGCGGTCTGCTGGCGGCGCAGGGTGGCCAGGTGCAGGTGGGCGTGCTCGGCGTCGTCGGCGGCAAGCATCTCCCAGAGTTGGGGCAGGCGCCATCGCTGGTACGACTCGGCCATCAGAGTGACCTGCCAGTCCTCGAGTCGCGCTGGGCGGCCCACAGCGCGTCGTCGACCTTGGTCGAGGCGACGGCGAGCGCGGCCTTGAACTCGTCGCCGGTGAGTGTGTCCGCGTGGGAGTATGCTGCCACGACCTCCTCGGCTGCTTGCACGAACACGGACCCGTTGTGGACGAACGCGTCCATCAGGTCGAGCAGTTCGATGAGCTTCCGGTGGTACACCGTCGCCGCGGCCTGCACGTCCGGGCTGGCCGTGCGGGTCCCGAACGTCGGGGTGTCGACGAACGTGCGCAGGATCTGGTCGTGCTCCGGCGACAGATGCCCGCTCAGGTCGGCCCGCAGGCCGGCTCCGAACGACCGGACCGCCTCCAGATCGACGTTGAACCCCGCCACATGATCACTCACCGCGTCCTCCCCGCCACGATGTGCAATTGACAGACGTGACGGTACCGCAGGATCAGCCGTGGTAGGAGGCGGGCATGTCGCAGGCGTCGAGGCTCTGGTTGTAGCCGTCGAAGAAGGCGCCGGTGCGTTGGGCGGCTGAGCCGTGGGCGCCTTCCTGGAACCAGGGCTCGTCGTCGGGGTCGGCGACGGAGAGGAGGCCGTTGCGCAGTTCGTCCAGGTCGCCGTCTTCGAGGGTGAAGTCGCCGACCTTGATGGAGTCGCCGATGTAGGCGCCGGCGAAGCAGTCGGCCTGGAGCTCCTGGTAGATGGTGAAGGCGTAGTCGATGCCGAGGCGTTGCTGGATGGCGTGGCCGTATTCGTGGCCGAGGAGGTAGAAGACGAAGGCGTCGCCGAGGTCCTTGTAGACCTCCTGCGACCAGTTCACGTCGTACGCGATGAAGTCGCCGATGGGGCAGTAGGCGGCGTTCTGGGTCGGGATCGGCTGGTGGCCGCACATGACCTCGCCGTCGACGCGGTAGGGCACGATGCGCGAGACCGGCCTGAAGCCGACGATCCTGGAGCTCCAGTAGCGTTCGACGACCTTCACCGCGATCCGGACGTCGGTGGCGAACGTGGAGTCGGGCGCCGAGGCCCGCGGCGGCGGCGAGGTGGAGTACGTAGGCGCCGTATAACCAGGCGTATAACCAGGCGAATACGAAGGAGGCGAATACGTAGGGCGTGAAGAAGGCAACGGCGGCGCGGCAGGGATGGTCGGCGCCCAGAAAGGCGTGGTGTCGGCCAGTACCGCTGAGGAAGGAAGCAGCGCGGCCGAGGAGGAGCACAGCGCGAGGCCCACGAAGAGCAGCGAGAGGATGAGCGGGCGTTTCATGGCCGAGGGGTACCCGGGAGCGGCCCCGCGAACAGGACCGCTCCCGATTAGCAACCCGTCAGGCGGTCAGGGCCACCGCGCTCGGCTCGACCGGAGCCGGCAGGGTGCCGTCGCCGCCGAGGTACGCGTGGATCGACGCCGCCGCGGAACGGCCCTCGGCGATGGCCCAGACGATGAGCGACGCGCCCCGGTGCATGTCGCCGGCGACGAAGACGCCCGGCGTGGACGTCTGCCAGTCGGCGCCGGTGTCGATGCCGCCGCGGCGGTTGCGGGTCAGGCCGAGGTTGGTCAGCAGCGGGCCGGGCTCGGTGCCCTCGAAGCCGATCGCGAGCAGGACCATGTCGGCGGGGTAGAGCCGCTCGGTGCCGGGGATCTCGGTGACGACCCGCTGGCCGTCCACTCTGGACACCTGCACCTCGGCGATGCGCACGCCGGTGAGGTCGCCGTCGTCGTTGCCCTCGAAGGCGGTGACGGCGACCGCGAAGGCGCGCGAGCCGCCCTCCTCGTGCGCGGGGTAGTCGCGCAGGATCCACGGCCATGTCGGCCACGGGTCGCGCGACTCGTCCCGGACGGCCGGCGGCACCGGGTACTGGTCGAGCTGCAGCACGGACTTCGCGCCCTGCCGGTGCGCGACGCCGAGGCAGTCGGCCGCCGTGTCGCCGCCGCCGATGATGATCACGTTCTTGTCGAAGGCGGAGATCGACGCGGACGGCACCCGCCCGGCGACGACCCGGTTGGCCTCGACGAGGTGCTCCATCGCCAGGTGTACCCCGGAGAGCGCGCGACCCTCGATCTCGACGTCGCGAGCGGCCAGGGCACCGCAGGCGAGCAGCAGCGCGTCGTGGCGGGCCCGCAGGTCGGCGACGGAGACGGTGACGCCCACGTTGACGCCCGTCTCGAAGCGGACCCCCTCGCCACGCAGCTGGTCCAGCCGCATGTCGATGTGCCCCTTCTCCAGCTTGAAGTCGGGGATGCCGTACCGCAGGAGCCCGCCGAGGGCGTCGTCCCGCTCGTACACCACGACGTCATGACCCGCACGGGCCAGCTGCTGCGCGGCGGCGAGCCCCGCCGGGCCCGAGCCGACGACGCCGACGCTCTTGCCGGACCGCTCGGGCGCGGGACGGGCGGTGACCCGGCCCGCGGCGACCGCGCGGTTGATGATCTCGACCTCGACCTGCTTGATCGTGACGGGCTGGCCGCCGGCGATCGACAGGACGCACGCGGCCTCGCACGGCGCGGGGCACAGCCGCCCGGTGAACTCCGGGAAGTTGTTCGTCGCGTGCAGGGCCTCGATGGCGAAGTCCCAGTTGCCGGTGCGGACGAGGTCGTTCCAGTCGGGGATGCGGTTGCCGAGCGGGCAGCCGTTGTGACAGAACGGGATGCCGCAGTCCATGCAGCGGGTCGCCTGCTCGGCGATCAGCGCGTCGGACGCAGGCGGATACACCTCGCGCCAGTCGCGCAGCCGGACCGGGACGGGGCGACGGGCGGGCAGGCGCCGCTCGTACCGCATGAAGCCGTTCGGGTCAGGCACGCGCCACCTCCATGACCGCCGCGTCGACATCGCGGCCGGCCGCCTCGGCGGCCCGCTTGGCCTCCATGACGCGCTTGTAGTCGCGCGGCACGACCTCGGTGAAGGACAGCACCGACTCGTCCCAGTTGTCCAGCACGCGCCGCGCCACGGCCGATCCGGTCTCGGCGAGGTGCGACTCGATCAGCGAGCGCAGCACCGCCGGGGAGGTGACCGGCTCCAGGTCCACCAGTTCGGCGTTGACCAGCGTGGGGTCGAGGTTCCAGATGTACGCGACGCCACCCGACATACCAGCGGCGAAGTTCCGCCCGGTGGGGCCGAGCACGACCACGGTGCCGCCGGTCATGTACTCGCAGCCGTGGTCACCGACACCCTCGACGACGGCGGTCGCGCCGGAGTTGCGCACCGCGAACCGCTCCCCCGCCTTGCCGCGCATGAAGAGGGTGCCGCCGGTGGCGCCGTACAGGGCCGTGTTGCCGCCGATGATCTGCTCCTCGGCGACGAACGTGGCGGTCGGGTCGGGGGTCACGACGAGCTTGCCGCCGGACAGGCCCTTGCCGACGTAGTCGTTGGCGTCGCCGAGGAGCCGGAGGGTGACGCCCTGGGGGACCCAGGCACCGAAGGACTGCCCGGCGGTGCCGCGCAACGTAACGTCCACGGTGTCGTCGGGCAGGCCCGCGCCACCGACCCGGCGGACGATCTCGCCGCCGAGCATCGCGCCGACGGAGCGGTGCTCGTTGCGGACGGCGATCTCCAGCTTGATCGGCGTGCCCTCGTCGAGGGCGGGCGTGACCGCGGCGATGAGCTGGTTGTCCAGGGCCCGCTCCAGGCGGTGGTCCTGCTTGGTGGTCTGGCGCCGGGCCGCGTCGTCGGCGAGGGGAGGCACGTGCAGCAGCGGGGTCAGGTCGAGCCCGCCGGCCTTCCAGTGGTCGACGGCCGAGCGGACGTCGAGCAGCTCGGTGTGGCCGATCATCTCGTCGAGCGTGCGGAAGCCCAGCTCGGCCAGGTAGCCGCGGACCTCCTCGGCCATGAACCAGAAGAAGTTCTCGACGAACTCGGGCGAGCCCGTGAACTTCTTGCGCAGCGCCGGGTTCTGGGTGGCGATGCCGACCGGGCACGTGTCGAGGTGGCAGACGCGCATCATGATGCAGCCCGACACGATGAGCGGCGAGGTCGCGAAACCGAACTCCTCGGCGCCGAGCAGCGCCGCGATGACGACGTCACGGCCGGTCTTGAGCTGGCCGTCGACCTGGACGCTGACCCGGTCGCGCAGCCCCGACAGCAGCAGCGTCTGCTGGGTCTCGGCGAGGCCGAGCTCCCACGGCGTGCCGGCGTGCTTGAGCGAGTTGAGCGGCGAGGCACCCGTGCCGCCGTCGTGGCCCGAGATGAGGATGACGTCGGCCTTGGTCTTCGCCACGCCGGCGGCGACGGTGCCGACGCCGACCTCGGAGACCAGCTTCACGTGGACGCGGGCCGCCGGGTTGACGTTCTTCAGGTCGAAGACCAGCTGGGCGAGGTCCTCGATGGAGTAGATGTCGTGGTGCGGCGGCGGGGAGATCAGCCCGACGCCGGGGGTGGCGTGGCGGGTCTTGGCGATCCAGGGCCACACCTTGTTGCCAGGCAGCTGGCCGCCCTCGCCGGGCTTGGCGCCCTGGGCCATCTTGATCTGCAGGTCGTCGGCGTTGACCAGGTACTCGGTGGTCACGCCGAAGCGGCCGCTGGCGATCTGCTTGATGGCGGAGCGGCGGCGCGGGTCGTGCAGCCGCTCGGGGTCCTCGCCGCCCTCGCCGGTGTTGGACTTGCCGCCGATGTTGTTCATCGCGATGGCGAGGGTCTCGTGCGCCTCCATGGAGATGGAGCCGTAGGACATGGCGCCGGTCGCGAAGCGCTTGACGATCTCGGTGGCCGGCTCGACCTCCTCGATCGGCACGGCGGGGCGGACCCCGGTGCGCAGCTCGAAGAGGCCGCGCAGCGAGCCGGCCTGCCCCGCCAGCTCGTCGACCTTCGCGGTGTACCGCCGGAAGACGTCGAACTGCTTGGACCGGGTCGCGTGCTGGAGGAGGAACACCGTCTCCGGGTTGAACAGGTGCAGCTCGCCCTCGCGGCGCCACTGGTACTCGCCGCCGACCTCGAGCCGGCGGTGCGCCCGCTCGGCGTCGTTGGCCGGGTAGGCGCGGGCGTGCCGCGCGGCGATCTCGGCGTGGATCTCGGCGAGGCCGATGCCGCCGATCTTGCTCGGGGTGCCGGTGAAGTACCGCTCGACGAGGCGCGGGTCGAGCCCGACGGCCTCGAAGACCTGGGCGCCGCAGTACGAGCTGACGGTCGAGATGCCCATCTTCGACATGATCTTCAGGACGCCCTTGCCGAGCGCCTTGACGTAGTTGTAGATCGCCTTCTCCGGGTCGACGCCGGGCAGCGCGCCGGTGGCGATGAGGTCCTCGGCGCTCTCGAAGGCGAGGTACGGGTTGACCGCCGAAGCGCCGAACCCGGACAGCAGCGCGACGTGGTGCACCTCGCGGCAGTCGCCGGACTCGACGACCAGCGACACCTGGGTGCGGGTCTGCTCGCGCACGAGGTGCTGGTGCACGGCGGCGGTGAGCAACAGCGACGGGATCGGCGCCAGGTCGACGGTCGAGTCGCGGTCGGACAGAACCAGGACCCGCACGCCGTCCTCGATCGCCTCGGACACGCCGCGCATGATCTCCACGAGGCGCCGCTTGAGACCGGTCGCGCCGTCGCGGATCGGGTACAGGCCGGAGACCCGGACCGCCTTGAAGCCGGGCAGGTCGCCGTCGTCGTCGATGTGCAGCAGCTTCGCGAGGTCGTCGTTGTCGATGACCGGGTACGGCAGGGCGATCTGCCGGCAGGACGCCGGGCCGGGCTTGAGCAGGTTGCCCTCGGGGCCGATGGTCGCGGCGACGCTGGTGACGATCTCCTCGCGGATCGCGTCCAGCGGCGGGTTCGTCACCTGGGCGAAGAGCTGGGTGAAGTAGTCGTACATCAGCCGCGGCCGGGTCGAGAGCACGGCGACGGGCGTGTCGGTGCCCATCGAGCCCAGCGGCTCGGCGCCGGTCCGCGCCATCGGGCCGATGAGGATCTTCAGCTCCTCCTCGGTGTAGCCGAAGGTCTGCTGGCGGCGCTGCACGGAGTCGTGCGTGTAGACGACGTGCTCCCGCTCGGGCAGCGAGTCGAGGTCCATGAGCCCGGCGTGCAGCCAGTCCTCGTAGGGCTCGGCCTGCGCCAGCTCGGACTTGATCTCGTCGTCGGTCTTGATGCGGCCGGCGGCGGTGTCGACGAGCAGCATCTTGCCGGGCGCCGAGCGGCCCTTGGCCACGATCGTCGCCGGGTCGAGGTCGAGCACGCCCGCCTCGCTGGCGAGCACGATGAGGCCGTCGGCGGTCTGCCACCAGCGGCCGGGGCGCAGCCCGTTGCGGTCCAGGACCGCGCCGACGACCGTGCCGTCGGTGAAGGCGACGCTCGCCGGGCCGTCCCACGGCTCCATCAGGCAGGCGTGGAAGCGGTAGAACGCCTTGCGCAGCGGGTCCATCCGAGGGTCGTTCTCCCACGCCTCGGGGATCATCATCAGCACCGCGTGCGGCAGGCTCCGGCCCGCCAGGTGCAGCAGCTCCAGCACCTCGTCGAAGTTGGCGGAGTCGGATGCCTCGGGCGTGCAGATCGGGAAGAGCCGGCGGATGTTGCCGGGCAGGTTCTCGGTCGCCAGGAGGGCCTCGCGGGCCGCCATCCAGTTGCGGTTGCCCCGGATGGTGTTGATCTCCCCGTTGTGGGCGATCAGCCGGTACGGGTGGGACAGCTCCCACGACGGGAACGTGTTGGTCGAGAAGCGGGAGTGGACCAGTGCGATCGCCGACGTGACGCGCTCGTCGGACAGGTCGGGGAAGAACGACACGACCTGGTCGGGGGTGAGCATGCCCTTGTAGGTGATGGTGCGCGAGGACAGCGACGGCAGGTAGAGCTGGATGCCGCGCTCGCGGGTCTCCCGCTCGGTCTGCTTGCGCACGCAGTAGACGACCCGGTCCAGGTCCAGGCCGGACAGCACGGCGCCGGGCGCGCCGAGCTTCTCCGCGCTGATGAAGACCTGCTTGATGCGCGGCATCGCGGCGAGCGCGGTCGCGCCGAGGTCGGAGGCGTCGGTCGGGACGTCGCGCCAGCCGAGCACGTGGGCACCCTCGACCAGGGCGTACTTCTCCAGGACGCGCATCGCGCGCTGGGCGGCCTCGTCGTCGACGGGCAGGAACGCCAGGCCGGTCGCGTAGAAGCCGGCGGGCGGCAGGTCGATCCCGGCGTCCGCGGTGACGTCCCGGAGGAACGCGTCCGGGATCTGGATCATGATGCCGGCGCCGTCGCCGGTGTTCTGCTCGGCGCCGCGGGCACCTCGGTGGTCCATGCGCAGCAGCGCGGACAGCCCCTTGTGCACGACGTCATGAGACCGGCGGCCGTGAATATCGGCCACGAACGCGACCCCGCAGGCGTCGTGCTCGAAAGCAGGGTCGTACAGGCCCTGCGGCTGCGGTCCCGGGTAACCCATCGGGCCTCCTGACGTCATCGATTGCGAGTCGGGACAACGTCGGCCCTAAAAACAGCTTACAAAGCAGTCTTGCCAGTGTACGCGAAGATTGCGGCGCGATCCTCATGTGTTGTCCCGACCGGCCGCCACGCGCGATGCCGACCAACGTACCGTCTGCGCGCCGGACGACCTACACGCGGGATCGTGACAAATCCCACGAGCCGCAGGTGGGGGCGCTGCGCGGGTCCGTTACCGAATCGGGACGCAACCTCCAACAGTCTGGAACACGTCCAAGGAGCGGATGGCTCAGGCTGTCCGTTACTTCCTACGATGATGCACGGCAAGATCGCCCGCCACCAGTACGACCGCCAGCTGCACCGGGGATTGAACCGGGTGGCACAAACGTGGGATACACCGGCGTAGCAATCGGCGCATGCTCAACCCCAACAACGCTAGCCCAACGAAGGAGGTGTGGACATGGGAGTCTCCGCACGCGCACTGGCCACGATCACCGCTCTTGCCGGCCTGATCGCCCTTTCTGCTTGCAACGCCGACGACAAGCCCAAATGGAGTGACAGCACCAGTGCCGGCGGCCCCTCGGCTTCCGCGTCCGCCGCGCAGCCAACCGCGACCCTCACCGCGCCCGCCGACGGCGCGACCGGCGTCTCCACCGCCACCGAGCTGGCCCTGCAGGCGGCGCCCGGCGCGAACGCGTCGGTCACGCTGACGGACGCCTCCGGTGCGACGGTCGACGGCGGCCTGCGCTCCGACGGCTCGACCTGGATCCCGGCGAAGCAGCTCAAATACGGCACGCAGTACACGGCGACCGTGACCTCCGCCGGCGACAGCGCCGGGAAGAAGGTCACGTTCACGACCATGGCGAAGCCCGGCAAGACGGTCAACGTGTCGACCGCCCTGTCCGACAACAAGGTCTACGGAGTGGCCATCCCGATCGTCGTCCGCTTCGGCTCCAGCGTCCCGCAGGAGCTGCGGGCGAGCGTCGAGAAGCGGCTGCTCGTCACCAGCACGCCTCCGCAGGTCGGCACCTGGTACTGGTTCAACGGCGGCGAGGTGCACTTCCGCCCGAAGGAGTACTGGCAGACCGGCACGAAGGTCAGCGTCCGCCTGGCGACGGGTGGCCTTCAGCTGACGAAGACCGGCTGGGGCACCAAGGACGTCACGACCAACTTCACCATCGGTGACAAGATCGTCATGGTCACCGACGACAAGACCCACCAGATGACGGTGGAGAAGAACGGCGAGGTCATCAAGACCATCCCGGTGAGCCTCGGCAAGGCCAAGACGCCGAGCTCCAGCGGCGCCATGGTGATCATGGACAAGCAGCAGTCCGAGCTGTTCGTGTCGACCGACCCGTCCGACCCCTACCGCGAGACCGTGTACCTGACGCAGCGCATGACCAGCGGCGGCGAGTACATCCACGCGGCCCCGTGGTCCGAGGGCGACCAGGGCAAGCGCAACGTCTCGCACGGCTGCACGAACGTCTCGCAGAAGAACGCGAAGTTCCTGTTCGACCTGACGAAGATCGGCGACGTCCACATCGTCAAGAACACCCCGCGCAAGCTCGCCTGGGGCAACGGCTGGACCGACTGGGACAAGACCTGGGACGAGTACGTCAAGGGCAGCGCCCTCCCGCCGCCGGCCGCCGCGCCGGCCGCGGACCCGAGCGCCAGTCCTTCGGTGACCGTGTCGCCCTCCGCGTGACGCGTTGAAGGGGCCGCTGTCAGCCCACCGAAACGGTGGGCTGACAGCGGCCCCTTCGCTGTCTCATCATGGCTGCCGTGCTCGACTGGATCGACCCGACGTTCCACGCCGCCGAGGTGATCCTCACGGTGCTGGTGCTCGCCGTCCTGACCGTCACGGTCCTGCGGGCGGCACCGGACCGGATGCGGGCGCGGATCGCCGCCGGTGGCCTCGTCGCGGCGTTCCGCCGGTCGGCGGCGACGAACACCCTGACCGCCCTCATCGCCCTCGAGGCGGTCCTCGTCGGCCCCGGCCTGGCCCTCGCCGACCTCGGCCTGCGCCCCGTGACCCTCGGCGACGCCGCGACCGCGCTGACCCTGTCCGCCGCGGCCGCCGGCACCGCCGCGGTGCTGACCGTCCGCGCCGGCCCGCTCGGCCCGGACGACGACCCGCTCGCGTTCCTGCGGCCCACGACGCCTTCGGAGCGCCGCTGGGCGGCCGCCGGGGCCGTCGCCGCCGGGACCGGCGAGGAGATCGTGTTCCGCGGCCTGTTCATCGCCGCCGGCACCGGCGTGCTCGGCCTCCCCGCGTGGGCGGCGGCGGCCCTCTCCGCGGTGCTGTTCGGGCTCGGCCACCGCTACCAGGGCCTGCGGGGCGTGGTCGCCACCACCGGAGCGGCGGTCGTGTTCACCGCCCTGTACGCGCTGACCGGCAACCTGCTCGTGCCGATCACCCTGCACATCACGGTGGACCTGGTGTCGCTGCTGCTGGTCCCGGCGCTGCTCGCCCGGCGGGCGGCCGCATCATGAACGACATGTTCGAATGGGTCACCCCCCGGTTCGGTATCGCCGACACCGCCCTGGTGCTGCTCGTCGCACTCGTGACCACCGCCGGCGGCATCCGCGCCGCGACGGCGAAGGTCCGCGCCGCCCGCGAACGTCTCGTCACCACCCCGGGCGGCAGGATCCGCCTGTACCGCGGCGGCATCATCACCACGATCGCGCTGACGCTGGCCGCGTTCGCCGTCGTGGCGACGGACGGCGTCGACCTCACCGACCTGGGCCTGCGCCCGATCGGGGCCGGCGATGTGGTGGTCGCGGCCGTCGTCTCGGCGTGGTTCGCGCTGATCGTGGTCGTCAACCACGCCCGCTTCGCGCGCGCCCGCCGCGACGGCACCCGCATGATCGGCCGGCGCAACGCCGAGGAGACCCTGGCGCGCGTCCGGTTCCTGCGGCCGGGCACGGCGGCCGAACGCCGGCTGGCGGGCCTGCTCTCCGTGAGCGTGGGCGTCGGCGAGGAGGTGGTGTACCGGGGGCTGTTCATCGCCGCCGGCGTCGGGGTCCTCGGGCTGGACGCGTGGGTGGCCGCGGGACTGTCGCTGCTGCTGTTCGGCGCCGCCCACCTGTACCAGGGGTGGCGGGGCGCGCTGGGTGCCACGGTGCTCGGGGTGCTCTTCACGCTGCTGTACGACCTCACCGGGGGCCTCTTCGCGCCGATCGTCGTGCATGCCGTGTTCGACGCGGCCGCCCTCGTCGCCGGGCCGCTGGTGGCGCAGTGGGTCGAACGCCGGCCTTCCCCGCCCGCCTCTGCTGCCGCCTCCCCGGTTGCCTCGCCTGCTGCCTCCCCGGTTGCCTCTCCGGCCGCCTCGCAGGTGGTTGATTCGGGGGCGTTGAAGTTACGCAGCGCGATGCCGGAGTGAGCAGTGGGTCGATATCGGCGGTCGGGTATCGCATGCGGATCGATGCGGCGCTAGCGTCTCGGCCATGGCTCTCGTCCGTCGCACGAACGTGCTCGGTCCCCATTCCAGCCGCGTCGTCGCGGCCGCTTCGGTGACGCCCGCCGCCGACGCTCCCGCGGTCGGCAGGGCCCACGTGCCCGCCCAGCCCGGCCCGTTCTCACAGGGCGCCTCCACCCAGTCCGCGAGCGCCGAGGCCGGCGCGGCGCCGGGCGCCGAGGGCGCTGTGCAGGGCGACGAGGTGGGGATCGCGATCGCCGCGGCCGGCCCGCCCGAGCCCACGCCGGGCGGCGAGGCCGCCGCGGTCCCGCCGCAGCCCGCGTCGGTGCTGTCCCTGGTGTCGGCGTTCCTCCTGGTCGCCGCCGGCGGCCTCGGCTCCTGGGCCCTCTGGCACTACAAGATCAACGCTCAGGCGATCCACCTGCCCGACGCGACGACGTTCTTCGCGGTGCTGTTCGCGTTCGCCACGGCCGTCGAGCGGATCCTGGAGCCGTTCGCCAGGTTCCTGCCCGGCAAGCACGCCCGCGGCGAGCTGGAGGCCGCCGTGGCCAACCTCGCCAACAAGTACCACGACGCGACCCTCGACGACCTGATCCAGGTCGCTCACGCGAAGTCCATGCTGGAGAAGGGCCGAGCCAGCCGCGGCCTCGTCTCATGGGGCATCGCCACCGCCGTGGCCACCGTCGCGTCCTCGGCAGGCGGCTTGTACCTGCTGCACTCCATCGCCGGCGAAGACTGGAACGGCATCCCCGTCTGGATCGACGCCATCGTCACCGGCATCGTCGTCGGCAGCGGCACCAAGCCCCTCCACGACGTCATCAGCAAGGTCCAGAAGAACAAGGAGAAGTCCGAAGACTCCCCCTGACCCCGCCCTGCCCTCGCCTCGAACCGGACCGCGGCTCCCACTGGTGCGCCGGCCAAGGACGTTCGCCGGGTTGGTGGCACGCCGGTTGCGGTGTGCCGGGATGGGACAGTTCGGCCTCACCCTCGACAGCGATCAGGTTCGTTGTCGAAGGGTGAGGTGGGTGGATGGCTGAGCCGGTCCGAGCGCGGCGGCTGAGCGATGAGGAGGGCCGCCGGCTGCAGTAGATCGTGCGGCGGGGCAAGCACGGATCGATCCGGGTTCACCGGGCGTTGATCATCATGGCGTCCGCGTCCGGGACGCCGGCGCCGGCGATCGCCCGCCTCGTCGCCGCGCATGAGGACACCGTGCGGGACGTGATCCACCGGTTCAACGAGATCGGGCTGCGGGCGCTGGACCCTGACTGGGCGGGTGGCCGTCCCCGTCGTATCAGTCCCGACGATGAGACCTACCTCGTCGAGACGGCCAAGGCCCGGCCGAAGACGCTGGGCCCACCGTTCACGCACTGGAGCATTCGCAAGCTCGCCGGTTACCTGGCCACCAACCGGGTCCGGCGGGTGTATCCGGGACGGGAACGGTTGTGGCGACCTGCAGCAGTACCTGCGCTGGCGCAACGCCAACGCTCGCCACCCCGACGTCCTGGCAGCCCAACGCCGCGAACGCGCCCGTATCCGCAGCGAACGCCGACAACGCTGGGGCCGCCCCGCGCTGGCACAAGCCGCCTGAGCTCAGCCCGTCGTGTCGAAGTGCGCCGAGTCGTACGGCCGGCGGCCAACCGTGCAGTGGTAACAGTGCTCAACGACACCGTCGGCGTTGTACCACTCATGACGGCCGCAGTCCGTCGCCCCTTTGTCCGCAACACCTTGATCGACCAGGAACCACGGCAGCCGTCGCCGAAGCCACGTCCGCCACCGGTACCGGCCACGGCCCGCACTGCTCATCAGCACAAGCTACGACGACTCCCGGCCCCACACATCCAATATCACGAGCAGTGCGAGGCGCCCCTCGTCGCGCTGGTCGGCGTCAGAGGACCAGGAGGCCGTCGGTCTGGGCGCTGTGGGTCATGACGGCCAGGGCGGTCGGGACGTTCAGGAACGGGAGGTAGGGCAGGTCGTAGGGGTGCATCCGCAGGACCTGGGTGGCGTGGTGGCCCGGCACGACGCCCGAGGGGTAGGCGCGGGCGCAGCGGCGGTCGACGAGGCCGTTGCGGGTGGCGAAGGCCGCGACGGCCTGCCACTCCTCCAGGCGTGCGACGGTCGGCAGGGGCATGCCCGGGGGTTCGGCGAAGACGTCGACGGAGGTGAAGGGTTCGCTGCCGGCGAGCCACCACGACAGGGCGCGGACCGCGGAGCGCAGGGGGTGTTCGCACCAGTACGGGACGAGGCCGGCGCGCAGGACGTGCCAGGGGTCGAGGAGGCGGCCGCATTCGACGACGAGACGGGCGCCGGTGCGGTCACAGTCGCGCAGCCAGCCCCGGTACAGGTCCGCGACGGCACCGCTGAGGACGTCGGGGTGGCGGTAGAGGACCTGGCGGACGGGGTGGCCGTGCGCTGAGCCGTACCGGCGCAGGTCCTCGACCAGGCCGCGGTCGACGGCACGCTCGCCGTCGCTGTCGGTGCGGGGAGACCTGCCGCGCAGTGAACGTTCGTCGCGGTAGTCGGCGGGGCCGAGGCCGCTGGCGCGGCTGCCGAGCTGGAAGCTGTAGCCGTCGTCGCCGGCGGAGGTCTGCCAGCGGCTGACGTCCCTGACCACGACGATGGGGGCGTCGGGGTTCAGGCGTTCGGCGATGAGCCGGCGGTACGCGAGGGGCAGCCGGCGCCAGCGGACCACCGCGTAGGCGGTGGCGGCACCGGACCAGCCCCGCCACACCGGGTCGTACACCTGCCGGATGCCGACGTCGGGGTTGTCCGCGAGGATGTCCCGGGCGAGGCGCTCACCGTCCTGCATGGGGCGTTCGCCCTCGGCGACCTCCGGGGTCGGCACCTCGAACGCGACCGGCAGCCACGGCACGCCCAGGGCCATCGCGAGGTGGACGGCGGCGCCGTGCGGGGAGCCGACGACGAGACCGTTGTAGGTGCCTTCGGGGAGCTGGCCGACGAGCCACGCGGCGACGTCCTCGGCGTCGAGCTCGCGGCGGGCGTGCCGGCCTGCACCGTCGGACCGGCTGCCCGGCGGGGCGCCGATCCGGCCCGACCGGTCCATTGTCCATTGTGGAGCCGCGATGACGGGGCGGGCGACGCCGCTGCGGTACGCGAGGGCCCGGCCCGACGCGATGGCGAGCGTGGTGCCCAGTCCGTTCGGCCACAACGCCTCGACATCCTGCGTGGCTTCGACCCGCCGCCTCATACCGCTCCTCGACCTCCGGCCCGACCATCGGTCACCCGATCACCCGATCACCCAACGGCGGTCTTCCCAGACGCGCTCCCTGTAAACCACGTCCAGGCAAGCCGGGAAGCCGGGAGCGCCAGGCCCGGGGCCGGGAACGGCCAGGCCGGGGTGCCAGGAAATGGCGTCGGGGGCGCCAAACCCGTAGACTCGCTACACATGAAGGCGGACGCGCTGCGCGGGCATCTCGACGCACTCCTGCTCGCGGTGCTGGACGGCGAGCCCCGCCACGGCTATGCGATCATCGAGGCCCTCCAGGAGCGCAGCGGTGGCTCGCTGGCGCTCCCGACGGGCACGGTCTATCCCGCGCTGCGGCGGCTGGAGCGCGCGGGGTATGTGGAGAGCGCCTGGTCCACGGTCGGCGGGCGCGAGCGCCGCACGTACAGGCTGACCAGCGCCGGCCAGAAGGTCCTGGCCGAGGAGCGGTCGGCGTGGCAGGAGTTCACCGCCACGATCGGCGCGGTGCTGCTCCCCCCGCCCGCGACGGCTTGACCTTCAGGCCATTGCCGCCGGTGTACTGGTGGCCGACACGCACCGGATCGCGAGGCACCCCGCATAGCCGAACGCGGCGGTGTTGACGGCCATGCCGATGAGCACCGGCGGCCAGGTCGCGGCGGCCGGCCACTGGTGCAGGCTCAACCCGAAGACGGTCAGGCCCAGCAGCGCGTGCATGCCGAGGAACACGACCGTCGCCTGGCCGACGAGGCGGGCGTACCGCAGGCCGTCGCGCAGGAACCGGCTGCCCCACCCGAACCCGACGATCGCCAGCCCGGCGGCCGCCGCGGCGAGGAACGACGTGTACTGGAAGTGGTCGACGAGCACCCAGTAGACGTGGCTGGCGCGCTCGTCGGTGCTCCATTTCGTGTTCCACCACATGAGCGGCTCGAGCAGCGTCATGACGGGCAGCACGAGCGCGATCCAGGTCGCGGTCCGGCGGCCCTGCAGCGCGGCGAGCTCGGTCTGGTAGCCGGGCACGACCTGCCGGTGGGTGCCGAAGTCGGCGACGGCCCGGCGCTGCGCGTCGAGCGGGTCCTGGCCCGCTTCCGCGTACGCCTCGGCGGCGTCGAGCAGGCTGTCCCGCGCCTCGGTGATCATCTCCTGCCGGTGCCGGCGTGGCCCCCGCAGCGCGGCGGCGAGGCCGTCGACATAGACGTCGATCGGGCCGGCTCCCTGCGTCACCCCGTCCACCGGTCAAGGTTCCCACATGGTGGTTGTCCGGCGTCAACCACCGTTCGTCCGCCTTCCCCGACGCGCACGACCCCAACGGCGTCAGCCACCGCTCGTCCGCTTTCCCCGATGGGCACGGTTCTGCGGCGTCGGCTGCCGTTCGTCCGGCCCTCCCCCGACGGGCACGCCCAGCGGCGCCAACCACCGCTCGTCCCGGCCAGCCCCGGCGTACACGACCCAGCGAC
>NZ_JBIAYW010000002.1:805116-883990 GCF_042898305.1 Dactylosporangium sp. NPDC000521 | reverse complement strand
GCCAACCGGCGTCCGTCCCGCGCTCCCCGGCGGGCACGGCCCAGCGGCGTCAACCACCGCTCGTCCCGGCCAGCCCCGGCGTACACGACCCAGCGACGCCAACCGGCGTCCGTCCCGCGCTCCCCGGCGGGCACGGCCCAGCGGCGTCAACCACCGCTCGTCCCGGCCAGCCCCGGCGTACACGACCCAGCGGCGGCAGCCGGCGTCCGTCCCGCGCTCCCCGGCGGGCACGGCCCAGTGGCGTCAGCCGGCGCTCGTCCGGCCTTCCTCCACGCGCACGACCCGGTCGAACCGGTCGAGCTCCGCCGCGCGGTGGGTCACGACGACCACGGTCCGCTCCCCCGCCGCCCGCAGCGCGCTGTCGAGGACGGCGTCGGCCGCGTCGGCGTCGAGGCCCTCGGTCGGTTCGTCCAGCAGCAGCACGGGCGGCGCCGACACCAGCGCCCGCGCCAGGAGCAGGCGCTGCCGCTGGCCGCCGGAGAGCTTCCCGCCGTCCTCCCCCACGATGTCGTCGAGCCGGTCGGCGTAGTCGGGCAGCCCGGCGTCCACGAGCGCCTGCCGGAGCGCCGCGTCGTCGAAGCCGTCGCGGCCGAGCAGCAGGTTGTCGCGGACCGTCGCGTGGAAGACGTGCGCGTCTGCGAACACACCGCCGGCGACCCGCCACGCCGCGACCCCGTCGGGCCTGCCGTCGACGGTGCCGGCGGCGAGGGGCACCCGGCCGGCGATCGCGGCGAGGAGCGTCGACTTACCGGACCCGCTGGCCCCGACGACCGCGACCCGGCTCCCCGCCGGCAGTGCGAGGTCGACGTCGGCGAGAGCGGGCGGCAGGCCGTCGCCGTGCCGGACGGTCACGCCCCGCAGCGCCAGGTCCACCGGGCCGGCCAGCGGCCCGCCGTGCTCGTCCGAAGGGGAGCCGTCGACGGCGGTGGCGAGCAGGGACCGGACCCGGCGCAGGCCGCCGCGCAGCTCGGTCTGCCGGACGGCGGCCGCGGCCAGGGGCACCACGACCTCGCCGACGGCGAGCGCGACGAGCGCCAGGACCGCCGCCGACGGACCGCCGGCGACCACGCCGATCCAGACCGCCACCGCGGCCGGGACGACCGCGGCGACCCCGCCGACGACCGCGGCCACGGTCGCGGACCGGGCCTCCAGCGCGGCGAGCCGGCGGCCCCGCGCCTCGGCGTCGGCGAGCGCCGCGGGAAGGGCCCCGAACGCGGCCAGCTCCGCCACCCCGTGCATCACGTCGACGGTCGCGGTCGTCAGCTCGCCGCGGGCCGCGGCGATCGCCCCGCTCCGGCTGGCGGCGAGGCGGTGCCCGGCCCACGGCAGTACAACTCCGGCGACGACCAGCCCGGCCAGCAGCGCCAGCCCGGCGGAGGGGTCGGCGACGGCGAGCCCCGCGACCCCGCCGAGGCCGACGACGGCGGCGACCCCGGCGGGCAGCGCCCCGCGGAGGACGGCGTCCTGCACCCCGTCGACGTCGGACACCACCCGGCTCAGCACGTCGCCGGACGACACCGGTCCGCGGGACGCGGTGAGCGCGGCGAAGGCCCTGGCCCGCAGATCGGCCAGGACACGGAGGACGGCGTCATGGCCGGCGAGCCGCTCGGCGTACCGCAGACCGCCCTTGACCAGAGCGAAACCACGCACCGCCGCGATCGCCACCGACAGCGCCGCCAGGGGTGGCTGCTCGGCCGCCCGGACGATCATCCAGGTGGCGGTGCCGACGAGCCCGACCCCGGCGACCTCGGTCAGCACGCCGAGGAGCCCGGCGAAGACCAGCCGGACGAGCGCGGACGCGGGGATGAGCCTCACGCGGCCACCACCGCCGACGCGACGCCGTCCTTGATCTCGACGACGCGGGTGGCGATCGACAGCAGCGCCGGCCGGTGCGCGACGAGCAGGGCGGTGCGGTCCGCCGCCAGCCGGGAAGCGGCGTCGATCACCGCCGCCTCGCTCGCCGCGTCGAGGCGGGCGGTCGGCTCGTCGAGCAGCAGCAGGTCCGCCGTGTCGCGCCGCAGGAACGCCCGGGCCATGGCGAGCCGCTGCCGCTGGCCGCTGGAGAGCCCGTGCCGGCCGAGGTCGGTGTCGTACCCGTGGGGAAGTGCCCTGATGAAGGCGTCGGCGTCCGCGGCGACGGCGGCGTCGACGACCTCCGGAGGGAGCACCGACGAATGCTGATATTTCCGGTTTAGCGGGCGCGAAGCGCCTGATAAACCGGAAGCGGCGCCCAGCGCGCGCGAAACGCCCGACAAACCCGAAGCAGCGTCCAGCGGGCGCGAAACGCCCGACGAACCGGAAGCGGCGTCCAGCGGGCGCGAAACGCCCGGCAAACCCGCAGCGGCGGCCAGCGGATCCGAAGCGTCCGACAGACCAGAAGCAGCGGCCGGCGGGCGCGGAGTGCCCGGCAAGCCCGAAGACGCGCCGAGGCGGATGTTGTCGGTGACGGTGCCGGCGAAGAGGTGCGGGCGCTGCGGCATCCACGCGAGCCGGGCCCGCCACGCGGTGAGGTCCAGGTCCGCGAGGTCGGCTCCGTCGACGAGCACCCGGCCCGACGCCGGCGTGACGAAGCCGAGCACCAGCGACAGGAGCGTGGACTTGCCGCCGCCGCTCGGGCCGACGAGGGCGACCCTGTCGCCGGGCGCCACCTCGAGGTTGAGGTCGCGCAGCGCCACGACGTCGCCGTAGCGCACCTCCACGCGGTCGAACGCGAGACCCGTGAAGCGCGCGTCCGGAAGGCGGGGCGCCGTTCGTACGGGCGGAACCGGCGCGGCGTCGAGGACCTTGAAGATCTCGGCGGAGGCCGCGAGCCCTTCCTGGCTGGCGTGGAACTTGGTGCCCAGCGCCCGCAGCGGCAGGTACGCCTCCGGGGCGAGCAGCAGCACGACCAGCGCCGCGGCGAGGGTGAGCTTCCCGTCGAGGAGCCGCAGGCCGACGGGCACCGCGACGAGCGCCACCGAGACGGTCGCGACCAGCTCCAGCACGAGCGCGGACAGGAACGCCAGCCGGAGCGTCCGCATCGTCGCGGCCCGGTAGGCGTCGGCCATGGCCCGGACCCGGCGGACCTGGGAGCGTTCGGCGCCGAACGTGCGCAGCGTCGGCAGGCCGTTGACGGTGTCGAGGAAGTGGCCGCCGAGGCGCTGCAGCAGGTGCCACTGGTGCTTGGTGCGGGCGCCCGTCTGCTTGCCGACGAGCACGCCGAAGACCGGGAAGAGCGGCAGCGTCACGCCGACCACGATCGCGGAGGTGAGGTCGGTGACCGCGAGCCAGCCGAGCGTGCCGAGCGGGACGGTGACGGCGAGGAACACCTGCGGCAGGTAGGAGGAGAGGTACCCGTCGAGCCCGTCGACGCCGCGGCCGGCGAGGGTGGCGAGCTCGCCGGCGCGCTGCCCGCCGAGCCAGCCGGGGCCGCGGGCGGTGGCGGCGCCGAGCAGCTCCGCCCGCAGGTGTGCCTTGACGCGGGCGGTCGCACGCCCGGCGACCGCGCCGGCGACGGCGCCGTGCACGCCGCGCAGCACGACGAACGCGAGGCAGGTCAGGGCGGCGTTCGTGGTGAAGTCCGTCAGCAGCGTGGCGAGACTGACCGCCTGGCCGACGATCAGGATCGCGGCGAGGACGGCCGAGCCGGCCAGCACCGTCGCATAGTGCCTGACCGGCCCGAGCCGCAGCAGTCTTCTGTCCATGAAACGTTTGCGCGCCCTACCAGTAGAGAGGGGTGGGCTGACTCTCCCGCCGCCTGAACAGCCACCAGCAGCAGATCTGCACGGCGACCAGCACGGGCAGCAGCGGCGCCGCGCCGATGGCGAGCAGCCGGAGGGTGTCCCCACCGGCGGCCGCGCTGTCGACGGTCACCGTCGCGCCCGGGTCCATCGTGGACGCTAGCACGCCCGGGTACCTGGCCAGGGCGACCGCGATCACGGGTAGGGCGCACGCCACAAGCGTGGCCACGAACGCCCGCCCCGCGCGTTTCGTGGAGCCCGCGAGGACCAGCGCGGCCACGACGACAGCGACCAGCACGGTGGCGAGGAGCGGGTTGCGGATGTCCGGCGGGTCCTGCAGCCACCAGGCGCCGGCGGCGAGGGCCACGAGGACGGCGGCGGCCGGCCCGATCCTCGAGGGCGCCCGGAGGCCGCGCCAGGTGAGGTACGCGGCGCCGTTGGCCATCACCAGGGCGACGTTGACGAGCGCGGTGAGCCACACGGCCGGGCTCGCCAACGGCGCGAAGCCGTGCACGTGGCCGCCGGCGTCCACCGGTACACCGTGCAACACGACACCGAGCAGCAGCCCCCATCCGGCGGCGAGGACCAGGGCGCCACCGGTGATGAGCGCGTCGAACCCGCCGCGGCGCGCCGCCCGGCCGCGCAGCTGCACGCCGGCGTTCAGGGCGATGAGGCCGAGCACCACGGCGACGATCACCGGGTACGCGGCGCCGAACAGCTCCCCCTCCAGCCGGGGGAACGCGGCGATGAGGACGCCGACGGCACCGACGATCCACACCTCGTTGCCGAGGAACATCGGCCCGACCGCGTTGAGCGCACCCCGTTTGGCGTCGTCGCCCTTGTACAGCGGGAGCAGCAGCGCGACCCCCTGGTCGAGCCCGCCGAGGGCGAAGTACGTCGCGAACAGCAGCCCCAGGATCGCGAACCACAGCGTGCTCACACCAGCACCTCCTCGCGTGCGGGCAGGGTCTCGGGCAGGAACTCGTCGCCGGGGCCGCGTCTGGCCTTGCGGGCGAGCAGCCACCAGTCGGTGAGGGCGAGGCCGGCGACGAGCACCGTGAAGCCGATCGTCGACAGCGTCAGCGTCCGGTCGCTCATCGGCGACACGGCGTCGGCGGTCTTGAGCAGCCCGTAGACGGCCCACGGCTGACGGCCCTCCTCGCGCACGATCCAGCCGGCGATCACGGTCAGGAACGGCACCGGGATGAGGGCGGTGAGCACCCACAGCATCGGGCGGGCCCAGCGGCGGGTGATGAGGATGTCGCGGAAGGTGAGCAGCTGCGCCACGAGGAGGATCAGGAACAGCAGGTTGGCCACCATGATCATGACGCCGAGGGACGTGCCGACGATGCTGCCGGGGAGGTAGTCGCCGGGCCCGTGCTTCGCGACCATCGCGGCCTGCTGGGCGGCGGCGTCGTCACCGCCGGCGAGCTTCGTCGGCTGGTTCTCATCGAGCGGGCCGAACTGGGCGTAGCCGAAGCCGATGGTGAAGAACGTGCCGACCAGTGCGGAGCGCAGGCCGTTGCGCAGCGACGTGCGGAAGAAGCCGTCGCCGTCGGCGCGGCGGCGGCGCACGTGCCAGGCGCTGACGCTGGCGACGAAGATGCCGCCGGTCAGCATGGCGGCCGAGACCGTGTGGCCGAGCGCGAACCACAGGGCGCTGTTGGTGAGCAGCGCGCCGAAGTCGGCGAGCCGGACGGTGCCGTCCGCGTCGAGCGCGTAGCCGACGGGGTGCTGCAGGAACGAGTTGGCGACCATGACCCAGAACGCGGACAGCAGCGCGGTCGCGGCGACGCCCCAGATCAGCGCGAGGTGCAGCTTCTTGTTCAGCTTGCCCCAGCCGAAGAGCCACATGCCGAGCAGCGTCGACTCGAGCACGAACGCGATCAGGGTCTCCAGCGCCAGGGGCGCGCCGAACACGTCGCCGGTGATCCGGTCGAGGCCGCTCCAGTTCAGCCCGATCTCGAACTCCATGACGAGCCCCGTGGCGATGCCGACCGCGTAGTTGATCGCGTACAGCGAGCCCCAGAAGCGGGCCATCCGCCCGTACACCTCCTCGCCGGTGCGCACGTAGCGGGTCTGCACCGACGCCACGAAGAACACCAGACCGAGCGTGAGCGCGACGAACAGGAAGTGCAGCGAGGCCGTCACGGCGAACTGCCACCGCGCGGCGTCCAGCGCATTCATAGGTTGCCCCCCGACATGTACCCGACCAACATATCGGCAGACTACATGTAGGTACACAAAAAAGCAGCGCCCGTCCTCCGCCAAGGACGAGCGCTGCTGAGGAACGTCTCAGGCTGCCGTGTTGCGCTTCCCCGCGACGTGGGCCAGGGCGACGAGCGCGTGCGCCCGGGCGTACTCGGCAGGGGTGAACGCCGGCGCGAGACGGCGGACGTACAGGGTGCCGCCGGCCGGGTCCTGCAGTTGCATACCGGTCGCCGTGTAGCCCTCGGCGCCCGTGGACGTGTCCGCCCGCCAGGAGATGTCGCAGTCGCCGAGCAGCGACGCGAGCGCCTCCTCCAGGGTCGCCGAGCCGTCCAGGACCTTCCCCGCCAGGGCGAGGACCCGGGTTGGCTCGTCGATGAGGCCCCGCACGTCGGCCTGGGCGATCCACGCGTCGCGGCCACGGCCACGCCGCACCGCCTCGGCGAGGTCGGCGACGGTCAGCTCGTCGGGCGCCTCCACGAGGAAGTCGTCGACGGCGCCGGACTCGGTGGTGTGCACCTGGACCGACAGGATGTTGACCTTGCGCAGGGCGAGACTCGCGGTCAGTACGGACAGGAAACCGGGACGGTCGTCGACCGTCGCGCGGATGCGCCAGAGGGTCATCTCACGCCACCTTGGGGATGGTTGCGCCGGCGGGCGCGGGGGCGCCGAGCCCGGCGCCTCCCGCCTTACCCAGCTCCGCCAAGCCGGGCCCCGCCAGCCGATCCCCCAGCACAGCCGCGGTTGCACCGACCAACTGCGCCAGCCGCTCCACCTCGGAACCGTGGAACGGTGGTGCTCCAGCGTCGCCGTCCGCCCCGCCGCGGGCGACAACAAGGACCAGACCTCCACGCTGAAAAGGCGCGACAGCGAGATGCACGCCGTCAGCTGCGCTGATCGCGCGAGGCCGGAGTGGTGCGATGTCCACCTGTGGGGGGACATCCGGAGTGCGCCAGCTGGCGCAGATCACCGAGGAGTCGGACCATGCCTGGGCTCGCGCGCCGCCGCCCGCCCAGTCCGATCCGACAAGGATCGCGACCGCCCAGTCCGCCCCGAACAGTGCCGGCGCCGCGTCCACGACCGTTGCCAGGCCGTGCTGCGGGTTCGCCGCCACCTGTCCGATGAGCGCGACCTCGCGGCCACTGCTCGGCTCCGACAGCTCCGTGCCGCGCCATACACCGTCCACGCGAACGCCTGGGATCGCCGCGAGACCGGTGAGGACACGATCGACGTGAGCCGAAGCCGGCCACACCACGGTGAGGTCGTCCACCGCGCGGCCACCGACCCGTTCCAGCACAACGACGGAAACGATGTCGGCGCCGACCACACCCAGCGTCCGGGCGACCTGCCCGAGTGAGCCGGGACGGTCAGGCAGCGCCACTCTCAGCCGCAACAGCATCGATGTCGACCTCCCTGTTCGTCCTTGGCTGACATGTACGCCGCCGTTGGTGTACGTCACCTGTTGTTCTCCGGTACTGCCGTTCTTTGGTGCTGCCAACAGCTTGCCGATGGCGGATTTCCACACCGTTTCGCGGCCGTATCGATGCCGGAACGTCTCCGGGTTCCGAGAAAGGCCCGGGAAACGGACATTTGGCGGTGAAATACCTGGCTCGGCCCTTGACAGAGAACGCGTCTCACCCCTGGACTGGCCGGATGAGCACCCCGCCCGGTCTCGACCTTCCCCGCCTCGCAGCGTACCTCCAGGACAAGGCTCCTGGGCTCGTCACCGGACCCATTCAGGCCGAGCTCATCGCCGGCGGCCGGTCCAACCTGACCTACGTCGTCAACGAGGTGTTCGTGCTGCGCCGCCCGCCGCTCGGGCACGTCCTCGCCACCGCGCACGACATGTCCCGGGAGCACCGGATCATCTCCGCGCTCGGCCCCACGGCCGTGCCGGTCCCGGAGGCGCTGCTGCTGTGCGAGGACGACAGCGTCCTCGGCGCGCCGTTCTACCTGATGTCGCGGGTGCCCGGGGTGGTCCTGCGCAGCCGCAAGCAGACCGACGCGCTGGGCGAGGAGGCGCGGCGCGAGGTCGCGTTCGCGATGATGGACACCCTCGCCGAGCTGCACCGCGTCGACCCCGCCGGGGTCGGCCTGGGCGACTTCGGCCGGCCCGAGGGCTTCCTGGAGCGGCAGGTCCGCCGCTGGTCGAAGCAGCTGGCCCAGTCGACGAGCCGCGACCTGCCCGACGCCTCGCTGCTGCGGGACCGGCTCGCCGCCACGATCCCCGTCTCCGCCACCACCGCGATCGTGCACGGCGACTACCGGCTCGACAACCTCATCGTCGACCCCGACCGCCTGAAGGTCGCGGCCGTCCTCGACTGGGAGATGGCCACCGTCGGCGACCCGCTCACCGACCTGGGGCTGCTGCTGGCGTACTGGACGGTGCTGGACCGCCTGAAGATCGGCTTCAACCCGATCGCCGAAGGGCTCGGGGCCGACGCCGGCTTCCCGTCCGGCGACGAGCTGCTCCAGCGCTACGCCGTCGCCAGCGGCGCGGTGCTGGACGACCTGCACTGGTACGTCGCGATGGCCTGCTACAAGCTGGCCGTCGTCCTCGAAGGCATCCACTACCGCTACATCAGCGGCCAGACGGTCGGCGCCGGGTTCGACCAGATCGGCGCGCTGGTGCCACCCCTGCTCGCGCAGGGACTCGCAGCGATCAACGGAGAGAGCTGATGGACTTCCGCTTCGACGCGCGCACCGCCGAGCTGCACGAGAAGCTCACCGACTTCATGCAGGAGGAGGTGTACCCGGCCGAGCCCCGCTTCGAGGCGGAGCTGGCCGCACTCGACGACCCATGGGCCCGCCCGCCGGTCATCGAGGAGCTGAAGGCGTCGGCCCGCGACCGCGGCCTGTGGAACCTGTTCCTGCCCGACGACCGCTTCGGCGCCGGCCTCACCAACCTGCAGTACGCGCCGCTCGCCGAGATCACCGGCCACAGCCCGCACCTGGCGCCCGAGGCGCTCAACTGCGCCGCACCCGACACCGGCAACATGGAGGTCCTCGCCGGGTTCGGCTCGCCGCAGCAGCAGGACCGCTGGCTCAAGCCCCTGCTGGAGGGCCAGATCCGGTCCGCGTTCTGCATGACCGAGCCCGACGTCGCCTCGTCCGACGCGACCAACATCGCCACCCGGATCGAGCGCGACGGCGACTCGTACGTCATCAACGGCCGCAAATGGTGGTCCTCCGGCGCCATGAACCCCAACTGCGCCGTCTTCATCGTGATGGGCAAGACGGACCCCTCCGCCGAGCGGCACCGGCAGCAGAGCATGATCCTCGTCCCGCGGGACACGCCGGGCGTCACCATCAAGCGCGGCATGCACGTCTTCGGCTACACCGACGGCTCCCACGGCGGTCACGCGGAGGTGGAGTTCGCCGATGTACGGGTCCCCGCCGACCACCTCATCGCCGAGGAGGGCTCCGGGTTCGCGATCGCGCAGGCCCGCCTCGGTCCGGGCCGCATCCACCACTGCATGCGGCTCATCGGCATGGCGGAGCGCGCCCTGCAGCTGATGTGCGAGCGGGTCAGCGAGCGGATCGCGTTCGGCCGCCCCCTCGCCGAGCAGGGCGTGGTGCGTGACTGGATCGCCGAGTCCCGGGTCCGCATCGAACAGGCCCGGCTCCTGGTCCTGAAGACCGCCTGGCTGATGGACACCGTCGGCAACAAGGGCGCCCACACCGAGATCCAGTCGATCAAGATCGCGGTGCCGCAGATGACCGAGTGGGTCGTCGACAAGGCCATCCAGGCCCACGGCGCCGCCGGCGTCAGCCAGGACACCCCGCTCGCCGCCCTCTGGTCACAGGCCCGGACGCTGCGCCTGGCCGACGGCCCCGACGAGGTGCACCGCGCGTCGCTCGCCAAGCGCGAGCTGCGCAAGTACAGCTGAGCCCCGCTCGGTGACGGGCCGCCCCCTGCCTCCAGGGGCGGCCCGTTCGCTCGTCTCGTGACGGCGGCCCGTTCGCTCATTCCGCGAGACGACGGGCCGTCCGCTCATTCCACGGCGACGGCCCGTCCGCTCATTCCGCGACGCGGTAGGGCGCCGGCGCCTCGTACGTGGGGGACGGCAGGTCCTCCTCTTCCTCGAAGCGCTCCTGCGCCGCCTGGATCGCCTTCGGTGCCGAAGCGGCGGCCGCCCAGCCGACCGCGATCCCACCGAGCACGGCGATCGCGATCCAGCCCCACGGCTTGCGCTGCTTGCGCCCCGACAACGCGTCGAACGCCAGGCTCGCCCGGTGCCACGCCTCGTCCGCCGCCGACCCGACCCGGTCCGAGGCCGAGCTGTACCGGCTCGACGCCTCATCGGCGAGGTCATACGCCCGGTCCTTCACCGACCCACCGACCGAACGCGCCGACTCGACCGCGGACACCAGGTAGTCCCAGGCGTCCTCAGCCACGCTCTCCGCGCGCCGCTTACCCTTCTTCCACTCTGCGGTCATCTCAGCCACCTCTCCTCCATTGACCGCTTTCCCGATCCCTCCACCCCGCAAACGGCCGTAATTCCCCCCCACCGCTCGCGCGGCGGGGCCCGGCGGGGATTCTCACCCGTACCCCAATGCGCCGCTCCGCGGCGCACTGCCCGCGCCGAGACGCAAGGCAGGGCCAGCGGCGCATGCGCGCCGCATCCCGTGGCCGCACTTCCCGTGATCCACAGACACCGCCCTTCCACGGTCGCCATGGCCCTACCGGGCCACGATCCGGATGACCTTCGTTACTGCTCCAGCGACCAGAACTTTCCGGATCATGGCGATCTACGCCGGGTCGAGCCCGGCGACAGCGCTCGGTTTTCTGTCGTACCTCTGTGGTTGAGTGGCGGTATGCCTCACCACAGAGATCGTGACGCGGTCCGGGAGGTGCGCCGCACCGCCCGAGTCGGGCCATGCGTCTCCGGCGGTCCGTGACACCTCCGGGTGATCCCCTCATCCTGTGGGCGGTCAGCTGTGGACGGTCAGCTGTGGGCGGTCAGCTGTGGGCGGTCAGCGGATGCGCATGCTCACCGAAGGCCCGTTCATCATGGCGGATACCGCCCCGGCCGCAGGGTTGACCTCGTGCCACTCACCTTCCGCCGGCGGTGTTCCTCATGATCCGGAAGACTTTATGATCCGGAAGACTTTGCGCTGCTTTGACGACACAAACTCTTCCGGATCATGGAGATGGCGCGGAGGGCGACCACCGGATGCGGCGCGCACGCGCCGCTGGCCCTGCCACGCGCCTCGGCGCGGGCAGTGCGCCGCGGAGCGGCGCATTGGGGTGCGGGTGAGAATCCCCGCCGGGACCCGCCGCGCAGCGGTGGGGCGGCAGCACAGCGGTCGGGTGAGAATCCCCGCCGGGCCCCGCCGCGGCAGCGGTGGGGGGAATTACAGCGTGCTGGCGCGCTCCACCAGGTGGGTTTTGACCATGACGGCGGTGGGGGCGGCGCCGGCGATGCGGGCGAGCAGCAGGCGGACCATCTCGCGGCCCATGGCCTCGACGGGCTGGTGGACCGTGGTCAGGGGCGGGTCTGTCTGGCGGGCGATGGCGACGTCGTCGAAGCCGACCAGCGAGACGTCCGACGGGACGCGCTTGCCGAGCTCGCGCAGGGCGCGCAGCGCGCCGACGGCCATCAGGTCGGAGGCGGCGAAGACGGCGTCGACCGAGGGGTCGCGGGCGAGTAGCTCACGGACGGCCACCTCGCCGGAGGCCTCGCTGAAGTCGCCGTAGGCGATGAGGGACTCGTCGGCGGGCAGGCCGGCGCGGTCCAGGGCCTCGCGGTAGCCGGCGAGGCGGGACACGCCGGCGGCCATGTCCTGCGGGCCGGCGATCGCGGCGATCCGGCGCCGGCCGCGGTCCAGGAGGTGGCCGACGGCCAGGCGCGCGCCGCCCTCGTTGTCGGCGTCCACGAAGGCGACGTCCGTGTCCGAGGAGGATCCGTGGGACAGCATCCGGGCGGGGCGGCCGCCGAGGACGACGGGCAGGCCACGCTGCTCCAGCAGCTGCGGCAGCGGATCGGCGTCGTGCAGGGAGAGGAGCATGACGCCGTCGACGTGCTGGTTGGTGAGGTGGTGCTCGACGCGCTGGCGCTCGGCCGGGGACTGCGCCATGGCGAGCCACAGCTGGAGCGAGGTGTCGGCGAGGGCGGAGCTGACGCCGCGGACGATGCCGGCGAAGAACGGCTCGCCGAAGACCCGCTCCTCCGACTCCGACACGACGAGCGCCACGGAGTCGGTGCGCTGCGTGACGAGGGCGCGGGCGGCGCGGTTGGGGACGTAACCGAGCTCGTCGATCGCCTTCTGCACGGCCGCCCGCGCTTCCGGGCTCACCTGCGGCGAGCCGTTGACGACCCGTGAGACCGTGCCCCGCCCCACGCCGGCGCGCGAGGCGACCTCGTCGAGGGTGGGGCGGCCCGCCGAGCGGGGTCGGCTGTTGGTGGAGGACACGCCCCATTGTGCGCATACGTTCGCGATCTTGCAGCCGCGGTGCCCCAGAATCACGACACCGCGGCGGCAAACCCAAACGATCTACGACAAATGCGCCTCGACCTGCACCGAGCTGCCTGCCGGGGCGACCGGCAGGACGCCGCCCTCGACGGGCGTGCCGTCGACGACGAGCGAGCACGAGGTCGCCGAGACGCCGGGCTCCTTGTGGACGGTGATGTGATACGTGGCACCACGGAACCTTCGTACCGCCGAGAAACCCGACCAGGAGGAGGGGATGACCGGCGCGATCCGGAGGCCGGACAGCTCCGGCCGGATGCCCAGGATCCACTGCGTCACGGCCGCGTAGTTCCACGCGGCGGTCCCGGTCAGCCAGGAGTTCTTCGCCTCGCCGTGGGTGGGCGCGTCACGACCGGCGATCATCTGCGCGTAGACGTACGGCTCGCAGCGGTGCAGGTCGCCGAGCTCCTCGCGGGCCGACGGGTTGATCCGCTTGTAGTAGTCGAACGCGCCGTCGCCGTTGCCGACCATCGTCTCGGCGACCATGAGCCACGGGTTCGTGTGGCAGAAGATCCCGCCGTTCTCCTTGTAGCCCGGCGGGTACGAGGAGATCTCGCCGAGCTCGATGCGGTACGACGAGTACGCCGGCTGCTGCAGCACGATGCCGTGCGGGGTGGCGAGCCGCTCACGGACGCTGGCCAGGGCGCGCACGGCGGTGCCGTCGTCCAGGCCGACGCCGCCCATGATGCACATGCCCTGCGGCTCGATGAAGATCTGCCCCTCGTCGTTGGAGGCGGAGCCGATGACGTTGCCGTGGAAGTCGTACGCGCGGCGGAACCACGCACCGTCCCAGCCGTGCTCGGCGATCGAGCCGGTCATCTTCTCCGCGACGGTCAGGTACGCCGCCGGGTCGTCGCCCTGCGACGGGGCCAGCCCGGCGAGCTCCCGGGCGGCGAGGACAAACTGGCCGGCGATGAACACCGACTCCGCCACGCCGCCGGTGGCGTTCTCCGTGGTCTGGAACGGCTCGCCAGGCGTGTCGGAGAAGCAGTTGAGGTTGAGGCAGTCGTTCCAGTCGGCCCGGCCGATCAGCGGGAGGCCGTGCGGCCCGAGGCGTTCGGTGGTGTACCGCAACGACAACTGAAGGTGCTGGTACAGGGTCTGCTCGCTGCCGGGCGCGTTGTCGAAGGGCACCGGCTCGGACAGGATGCCCCAGTCGCCGCTCTCCTTGATGTACGCCGAGACGCCGAGGATGAGCCACAGCGGGTCGTCGTTGAAGCCGGACCCGATGTCGTTGTTCCCGCGCTTCGTCAGCGGCTGGTACTGGTGGTACGCGCCACCGGTCGGCAGCTGGGTCGCGGCGATGTCGAGGATCCGCTCGCGGGCCCGCTCCGGGATCATGTGGACGAAGCCGAGCAGGTCCTGGTTCGAGTCGCGGAAGCCCATCCCGCGGCCGATCCCCGACTCGTACAGCGAGGTCGACCGGCTCATGTTGAACGTGACCATGTTCTGGTACGCGTTCCAGATGTTCACCATGCGGTCGGTGTCGGCGTCCGGGGTCTGCACCTGCAGCCCGCCGAGCAGCTCCTCCCAGCGCGCGGCGAGCGCGGCGAAGCCCGCGTCGACGGTCTCCTGGCTGAGCCATTCGGAGATCTTGGCCTGCGCGCCGGCCTTGTTGATGGTCTGCGAGCCGGGCGGGTCGAACTTCGCGTCGCGGGGGTTCTCCCAGTACCCGAGGACGAACCCGATCTCGCGGGTCTCCCCCGGCTCGAGGGTGAGCTTCACGTGGTGCGACCCGTGCGGCTGCCAGCCGTGGGCGATCGAGTCGCCGGACTCGCCGCGCTCGACGACGAGGGGCCGGTCCCAGGAGCGGTAGGGGCCGAGGAACGCCTCCCGCGCGGTGTCGAAGCCGGCGAGCGGCTCGCTGCACGCGAAGTAGGCGAAGTGGTCGCGGCGCTCCCGGTACTCCGTCTTGTGGTAGATGACGCCGTCGACGACCTCGACCTGGCCGGTGTTGAAGTTGCGCTGGTAGTTGGTGGCGTCGTCCTGCGCGTCCCACAGGCAGAACTCGATCGACGAGAACGCCGACAGCGACACGGCCGTGTCGCGCTCATTGGTGACCTTGAGCCGCCACACCTCGAGGGTCTCCCCCAGCGGCACGAAGTAGAGCGTTTCGGCCTTGATCCCGCGGTACCGGGAGGCGACGCGCGTGTAGGACAGCCCGTGCCGGCACTCGTAGTCGTCGAGCTCGGTCTGCGTCGGCTGCCACGTGGGCGACCAGAAGGAGTCCTCGTCGCGCAGGTAGATGTACCGGCCGCCGAGGTCCATCGGCGCGTTGTTGTACCGGTAGCGGGTCAGCCGGCGCAGCCGGGCGTCGCGGTAGAACGAGTAGCCGCCGGCGGTGTTGGAGATGATGCCGAAGTACGCCTCGGTGCCGAGGTAGTTGATCCAGGGCAGCGGGGTGTCTGGTCGGTCGATGACGTACTCGCGGCGTTCGTCGTCGAAGTGGCCGAAGCGCACGGTGTGCCTCCTGCTGGGGGGATAGAGACTGCGCTGCTTCAGGCGGACTCGCGGACCACGAGGTGCGTGTCGAGCACAGTCGAGTGGGCCGGCCCGCCGGCGATGCGGGCCAGCAGGAGCCTGGCCATCTCGCGCCCCATGCCCTCCACCGACTGGTGCACCGTGGTGAGCGGCGGCTGGGTCTGCCGGGCCACGGCGGAGTCCTCGAACCCGACCACGGCCACGTCGGCGGGCACCCGGCGGCCCAGCTCACGCAGGGCGCGGATGGCGCCGGCGGCCATCAGGTCGGAGGCGGCGAAGACGGCGTCGAGACCGGGGTTGAGATGGATGAGGCGGTGCATCGCGTCGGCCCCGCTCGCCTCGCTGAAGTCGCCGTACGCGATGAGTCGCTGATCGTGCGGGAGGGACGCCAGGCGCAGCGCCTCCCGGTAGCCACGGAGGCGGGCGATGCCCACCGCCATGTCCTGCGGGCCGGCGATCACCGCGATGCAGTGGCGACCGAGGCCGATGAGGTGCTCGACGGCGGTGCGAGCGCCGCCCTCGTTGTCGTTGTCGACGTAGGCGACCTCGTTGTCGCCCCCGCCCGCCTGCTCGATCTCGAGCATGTGCGCCGGCCGCCCACCGAGGACGGTCGGCAGCCCCCGCTTGCCGAGCAGGGCCGGGAGCGGGTCGTCGTCGTGCAGCGAGAGCAGCAGCACGCCGTCCACGTGCTGGTCGGACAGGTGCCGCTCGACCATGAGCCGCTGCGACGGCGACTGCGCCATCGCGAGCCACAGCTGCAGGGACGTGTCGGCCAGGACGTTGCTGACGCCGCGGACGATGCCGGCGAAGAACGGCTCGCCGAAGACCCGCTCCTCCGACTCGGACACCACGAGGGCGACCGAGTCGGTGCGGCGGGTGACGAGGGCCCGGGCGGCCCGGTTGGGCACGTATCCGAGCTCTTCGACGGCGCGGGCGACGGCGGCGCGGGCCTCCGGGCTGACCTGCGGCGAGCCGTTGATCACCCGGGAGACCGTGCCGCGCCCGACGCCGGCGCGCGCGGCCACCTCGTCCAGCGTCGGGCGGCGCACGTTACTCGCCGAGGCCGTTGTGCTTGATGACCTCGCGGAACCGGTGGCCGCTGGCCTTGACCGTGCGCTGCTGTGTGTCATAGTCGACCCGGATCATGCCGAACCGCTTGGTGTAACCCCACGCCCACTCGAAGTTGTCCAGCAGCGACCAGGCGAAGTAGCCGCTCAGCGGTGCGCCGGCCGTGATCGCGTCGTGGCAGGCCCGGAAGTGCGCGTCGAAGTAGGCGACCCGGTCGCTATCCTCCACCGTACCCTCGTCGGTGACGGTGTCGATGTACGCGGCACCGTTCTCCGTGATGTACAGCGGGACCGCCGGGTAGTCACGGGCGACGCGGGTCAGCGTCTCGGTGAGGCCCGGGGCGTCGACCTCCCAGCCCATGTCGGTGACGGGGACGCCGGGCCGCTTGAGGAACCGGACGGTCTCGCTGCCGGGCCACGACGTCGGTGCCCGCCAGTAGGGCTCGGCGGGGACGTCGGGGTCCTCGCCGGCCACCACGTGCCGGCTGTAGTAGTTGATGCCCAGCAGGTCCAGCGGCTGCGCGATCTGCTTGAGGTCGCCGTCGCGGACGAAGCCGAAGTCGCTGATCTGCGCGAGATCCGCGACGACGTCGGCGGGGTACGAGCCGAGCAGCACCGGGTCGAGGAAGATCCGGTTGGCGAGCCCGTCGATGCGCCGGGCGGCGTCGAGGTCCCCGGCCTTCGTCTCGTCGGCCGCGGAGATCGCGTACAGGTTGAGCGTGATGCCGAGCTGAGCGGTGGGGTCCACGGCGCGGATCGACTCGATCGCCCGGCCGTGGCCGAGGAGCAGGTGGTGCATGGCGGCCAGGGCGTCGGGCGCGTGCTGGCGGCCCGGCGCGTGGACGCCGGACGCGTAGCCGAGGAACGCCGAGCACCAGGGCTCGTTGAAGGTCGTCCAGTGGCGGACCCGGTCGCCGAGCGCGCCGTGCACGAGCGTGGCGTAGTCGGCGAACCGGGCCGCGGTGTCGCGGGCGGGCCAGCCGCCCGCGTCTTCCAGCTCCTGGGGCAGATCCCAGTGGTACAGCGTCACCCAGGGGGTGATGTCGTGCGCCAGCAGCTCGTCGACGAGCCGCCGGTAGAAGTCCAGGCCCTTGGCGTTGGCCGGCCCCGACCCGCCCGGCTGGACGCGCGGCCACGCGATGGAGAACCGGTAGGCGTTGATGCCCAGGTCCTTCATCAGCCCCACGTCCTCGCGGAAGCGGTGGTAATGATCGCAGGCCACGTCGCCGGTGTCCCCGCCCAGCGTCTTGCCCGGGGTGTGGCTGAACGTGTCCCAGATCGAGGGGGTGCGGCCGTCCTCCTGGACGGCCCCCTCGATCTGGTACGACGCGGTCGCCGCACCCCACACGAAACCGGGTGGGAACGTCAGCGGGTCGATGCTGGTCACGCCTTGACCGAACCTTCCATGATGCCGCCGATGATCTGACGGCCGAATGCGATGAACACCAGGAGCAGCGGCACGATCGCAAGAGCTGTCCCGGTAAAGACTTGCACGTAGTCGGTCTTGTAGTAACCGGTCGCGAGGATGTTCAGTGAAACTTGCACGGTCGGGGTGTCGCCGTTGAGCACGACATAGGGCCAGAGGAAGTCGTTCCAGGTCTCCATGAACGTGAGCAGACCCAGCACCGCCGCCGCCGGGCGCAGCGCGGGCAGCACGACGCTCCAGTAGGTCCGCCACGTCGAGGCGCCGTCGACGCGGGCGGCCTCGATGAGCTCGTCGCTGATCGCGGACTCCGCGTACTGCCGGATCATGAACACGCCGAAGCCCTTGACGAGGAACGGCACGATGACCGCCTGCAGGGTGTTCGTCCAGTCGAACTTCACCATCAGCAGGTACAGCGGGATGATGTTGACCTGGGTCGGGATCATCATCGTGAGGATGATGATCAGCAGCAGGGCGTTCTTCCCGCGGAACTTGAGCTTCGCGAAGGCGAAGCCGGCGAGCGTGGAGAAGAACACCACCGAGATGGTCACGCACGACGACACGATCGCCGAGTTGATCAGGCCGTAGACGAAGTTGGCGTCGGTGTTCTCCAGCACGCGCGATGCGTTGTCGAAGAAGTTCGGGCCGGGCGTGAGCGGCGGCGGGATGTCGGTGACCGCGCTGTTGTCCCGCGAGGCCACGATGAAGGACCACAGGATCGGGAAGACCGACAGCACGATCGTGATGATCAGCGCGAGGTACGTCAGCGGGCTCGCGTCCCACAGCGCGGACGAGGCGCTGCGGATCTTGCCCTTCTTCCCCGGTGGTGGCGTGCCCGGCACGCTCCGAGGCCTTGTCATGGTCGTGCTCATGAGGTCTGCCCCTTGACGGATCGGCGCACCAGAGCGAAGTTGATCAGTGCGAAGATCAGGATGATCACGAACAGCAGCCAGGAGATCGCGGCGCCGCGGCCCACGTTGTAGTTGTTCGTGAACGTGGTCTCGTAGATGTACATCGCGACGGTCTGGAACTCGTTGAGCGAGCCACCCTGGATGCGGCCGTAGTTGAACAGCAGCGGCTCGGTGAACAGCTGCATGCCGCCGATCGTCGAGATGATCACGGTGAAGAGGATCGTCGGCTGGATGAGCGGCACGGTGATCCGCCAGAACCGGCGGGCCGCGGACGCGCCGTCCAGCGACGCCGACTCGTACAGCTCCTTCGGGATCGCCTGCATCGCCGCCAGGTAGATGAGGGCGTTGTAGCCGGTCCAGCGCCAGTCGACCATGAACGCGATCGCGGTCCACGACGACCAGCGGTGGTTGCGCCACTCGACGGGGTCCAGGTGCAGGCTCTGCAGCAGCCAGTTCGCCAGGCCGTACCGGTCGGCGAAGATCAGGCCGAAGACGATGCCGACGGCGGCGACCGAGGTGATGTTGGGGATGAGGACACCCATGCGGATCGCGGTGCGGGCCCGCATCTTCTTGTTGAGCCAGCTCGCGATGAGCAGCGCGAAGATGAGCTGCGGCACGGTCGCGACGATGAACAGGCCGAACGTGTTGAAGATGACGATCCAGAAGTGCTCGTCCCAGAGGACCTTGCGGTAGTTCTCGAGCCCGACGAAGCCCGCGTCGCCACCCGTCAGGGTGTTCTTCCGGGTCGACAGGATGGCCGTGTAGACCAGCGGGTACGCGCCGAACACCGCGAACAGCACGAAGAACGGCGCGACGAACAGATACGGCGAGAGTCGCAGGTCGAGCCGCCCGACCCGCACGGAGCGCCGCGACGCTGGTTTCGGTGGCCCGGCGGGGGCGCGCCCGTGGCGAGGCCCGGTGACCTCGCCGACGTTGGTAGCCATGGGGGGTGGATCCCTTCCGATCAACGGGCTATGTGGAGGACGGAGGCGGCGTCAGGTTCGACGCCGCCTCCGCCGTCAACGTTGCGGATCAGCCTTCGGCGAGTGCCTTGCTGTCCTTGATGGCCTTGTCCCAGCCCGCCTGGGCGCTCAGCTTGCCCTGCTCGGCGGCCTGCATGGCCGGCTCGAACCCGTTCTCCCACAGCGCCTGGTGCTTCGGGCCGAGGTAGATCGGCTTGAGCTCCTTCGCGGCGGCGGCGTAGATCTTGCCGACGGGCGCGTTGTTGAAGTAGTCGTTCTTCGCCTCGGTGATCTTCGGGTCGTCCAGCGCGGCGATCGACGAGGGCAGCGGGCCCGCCTCGGCGAACGCGTCCAGGCCACCCTGCTTGCCGGTGATGAACTTGATCAGCTCGAAGGCCTGCTTCTTGTGCTTGCTCTGCTCCGGGACCGCGAGGTAGGAGCCGCCCCAGTTGCCACCCTTACCGGGGATGGTCGCGATGTCCCACTTGTTCTTGCCGGCGTCGCCGGCGCGCTCTTTGATGACACCCGTGTACCACGGCGGGCACGGAACGGTCGCGAACGCGGCGTTCTTGAACGCGGCGTCCCAGTCCGCCTGCCAGCGGGCGAGCTTGGCGGTCAGGCCCTTGGCGGCCATGTCCATGCCCAGGTCGTAGGCGTCCTTGACGGCCTTGTTGGTGTCACCGATGTACTTGTCGCTCTTGTCGTAGAACCAGCTGTCGGCGTTCTGCATGATGTACGGCTGCATGACGCTCGTCGCCGAGTCGGTCCAGGCGGCGCCGGTGTTCTTCGACTTGAAGATCTCGCCCTGCTTGACGTACTCCTGCCAGGTCGGCCACAGCTTGCTGACCGCGTCGCGGTCAACCGGCAGGCCGGCCTTCTGGAAGAGGTCGGTGCGGTAGCACATGGCGAGCGGGCCGACGTCGGTGCCGAGACCGACGAGCTTCTTGCCGTCCGCGGTGAAGGCGTTCTTCCACTTGAAGGACAGGTAGTCCTTCTCCAGCGACGCCGCACCCAGGTCCAGCAGGTTGGCGAAGCCCTTGTTGTCCTTCAGGTACTGCAGCAGCATGCCCTCTTCGAGCATGACCACGTCACTCGCGCCACTGCCGGCGGAGATCCACTGGGCGAGCTTCGGAGCGAAGTCCTTGGTCTGGCCTTCGTTCTTCACGTCGACCTTGATGTTCGGGTTGGCGGCCTCGAAGTCCTTGACCGCCTGGTTGAAGCCGGGCGTGCCGAAGTAGGACAGCGAGATGGTGACCGGGCCCGTGCCGTCGGCGCTGGGCTCGTCGTCCTTCTTGGCGCTGCATGCGGTGGTCATACCGAGGGTAAGACCCACGGTGAGCGCGGCCGCGGCGATCGAACGCAGACGGCGTGAGGTGACGCTCATCCTGACCCCTCTCTCAGGTCGTGATGGGTGTGTGGTGGGGGTGTGATGCATCGACGGCGGACCCGGGTGTGAAGTCCGTCGTTCGGGTGTCGCGGGTATGGCGGGCCGAGCATTTGAGTGGCCCCGTGGCCGTGGGGTGTGTCACCGGCCACAGCCACGGGAGCGCTCCCATGAGACTGGCGCCTCGTCCGCCAGGTGTCAATGGGGCAGTGGGAGCGTTCCCATTTCGTTACCGCAAGATTTCAGGCGGTGGTTTTGTCCGCCTTTACCGCGACATGGCGGCTTCCGAAGCGGCAATTTCAGCGACGGGGATCAATCCGGGCGCGCCGACGCCATTCATTGACGGGAGTCGCCGCATGGCAGTTCCATGAAAGAGCCACGGATCGATGCTATCGATCGATGGTCGTCGGGCTATGTCATGCGGCGCAGGAGGGTGCTCACCCGAGCGGGATCGAAGGCCGTCGGATCGAAGGAGCGGCCGAGCCACTCGCGCATCGTGGCGTGGTCCGGGTGGGCCGGGTCGGCGAGGACGGCGAGGAGGTCGCGGTAGCCGTCGGGCCCGCCCACGTCGTCGGGCGGGCAGGCGCGCTCGCCGGCGGTGCACACCGGGTAGGCCGTGTCCGGGTCGGCGGGGAACACGTCCTCGACCGTCAGCTCGTGCTCCCACCAGTCGCCGAAGTCGTAGGTGTACCGCAGCCGGGCGTCCTTCCGCGCGACCGCGTCCAGGCGGGTGTCGAGCTCGTCGCGGACGTCGAGCAGGCCGTCGGGGTCGGGCACGCCGTACTGGACGCCCTCGACGTCGAAGACGTGCAGGTGACGGTCGCCCCAGCCCATCGCGAACTGCACGACGCGGTGGACGCGGTCGAGGGTGAAGCCGCCCGGGATGAGGACCCGTCGCCACACGGTGGGCTCGACGCCGTCGAGCGTGATGCGGAGTTGGATGATCGCGCGCGCCATGGTGCAGTCATTGTTGACCGAGGCGGTATGGCGGCGCACGCTGAAGTGATGATCTGTCCTGCGTGTCGGGAGAAACGGCACGCCGACTGCCCGGGCGGCAACCGGTGCGACTGCCAGCACCGCGAGCCGGCGCCGACCCCTCCCGTCACGGGCGCGCCGGGGCCCTAAGGTTGGCTGGTGCAGCAGCTGTACCCGCATCCGGGAGACGTCGACCAGGCAACGCTCATCGACCTGTACGCGCCGCCGCCGGAGCCCTCCGTCAGGGTGAACTTCGTCGCGAGCCTGGACGGCGCGGGGACGCTCGACGGCAGGTCCGCGGGCCTGTCGGGGGTGGAGGACAAGCGGGTCTTCGGGATCCTGCGGATGCGCTGCGACGCGCTGCTCGTCGGCGCCGGCACGGTCCGCGACGAGGGTTACCGTGCGTTGCGCCTGGACGAGGAGCGGCGGCGGTGGCGCCTGGAGCACGGGCTGAGCGAGTATCCGACCCTGGTCATCGTCTCCGGCCGGGGGGACCTCGACCCCGCGCAGCCCGCCCTCGCCGACGCGCCGGTCAAGCCGGTCGTCGTCACGAGGAACCGGACGGACACGGAGCATCTCGAACCGGTGGCGAACGTCCTCCGGGCCGGTGACGACCACGTCGACCTGGTCGCGGCGCTCGGACGCCTCCGGGCGGACGGCTACGCCCAGATCCTCAGCGAGGGCGGGCCGCGGCTGTTCGGGTCGCTCACCGCGGCGGGCCTCGTCGACGAGCTGTGCCTGACGGTGTCGCCGTTGCTCACCGGCCCCGGAGCGGGCAGGATCACCGCCGGACCCCTGGCACCGACCCCGGAACACCTCACGCTGCGTCACGCACTGCTGGCCGATGGTCAGCTACTGCTGCGGTACGGGCGCTGAAGCGAATTCCACACCGCCGTCCACAGGCCTGTGGACAAGTGTCCCCAACCTGTGGACACGTGACTGGTTTGCGCCTGTTTCGCGGCAGTTTGGCCGTGTGAACGAACGTGAACGCATCCACAGGTGGGCGTGGTGGCTTCGATCCGCCGGTGGTCTTGGGGCACGATGCACAGGCGAACACATGTACTGGGGGTCGACCGGATGGACGTTACGGACGAGACGAAGGACGGGCCGGTCGTCGGCCGGGTCCTCGGCACCGCCGACGCGACCCCGCTCACGTTCTGGGTCGCCGTGAACGACGACGCCTACCTCCAGCTCGACGACGTCGTCGTCACCGAGCGTGAGCTCCCCGGCCAGCCGCCGGTGAAGATCGCCGGCGTGGTGACCGCGGTCCGGGCCCGGCACGAGGGCGTCGTGTTCGACTCCGACGTGTTCCTCGTCGCCGACGGCACGCTGCCGGCGACGGTGCAGGAGGCGGCCGAGATCACCACGACCCGCGTCGATCCCGAGGTGTACGTCCCGCCGACCCCCGGCGCCGTCGTGCACCGCGCGCAGGGCGACGCGCGGGCCGGCGCGCTCTACTTCGACCGGATGGACCGCACGATCCCGATGGGCTTCGGCCGGGACGGCGCCGCGATGTTCCTCAACGCGGACTTCCTCGACGGCAGCCGCGGCGCCCACGTGTCGATCTCCGGCATCTCCGGGGTGGCGACGAAGACGAGCTTCGCCACGTTCCTGCTCTACTCGGTCTTCCGGTCCGGTGTCCTGGGCGGCGCCGGCGAGACCGCCAACACCCGCGCGCTCATCTTCAACGTCAAGGGCGAGGACCTGCTGTTCCTCGACCACCCCAACAGCCGGCTCGACGAGGCGACGGAGGCCGGCTACGCGCGGCTCGGGCTGGTCGCCGGCCCGTTCCCCGACGTGCGGGTCTACGCGCCGCCGCGGGCCGGCGACTCGTCCGGCACGCCGGACGTCAGCAGCCGGCTGACGGGGGTCGACAGCTTCTACTGGACGCTGCAGGAGTTCTGCACGGACCGCCTGCTGCCGTACGTGTTCGCCGACGCTGACGACGAGCGCCAGCAGTACACGATGGTCGTCCACTCGGTCACGGCCCACCTGGCGCGCGTCGCGCAGCCCGCCGAGGGCGGCGTCGCGGTCGACGGCACCCGGCTCAACTCGTACGCCGACCTCGTCGACTACCTGGTGGAGCAGCTCAACGACGACGCGACCCGCGGCCAGTGGGCGGGCAGCGCGGTCGGGCTCGGCACGGTCAACGCGTTCGCCCGCCGGCTGATCGGCAGCAAGAAGGACCTGTCCCGGCTGATCCGCGGCGACCTCGCCACCCGCCGGCCGCACGCGGTCAACACCGCCGAGAGCGCCCAGGTGACCGTGGTCGACCTGCACAACCTGCCGGACCGGGCGCAGCGCTTCGTGGTCGGCGTGACGCTGCGCAGCGAGTTCGAGCGCAAGGAGAAGGCGGGCACGGCGAAGCCGCTGCTGTTCGTGGTGCTCGACGAGCTCAACAAGTACGCGCCGCGGGAGGGCACCAGCCCGATCAAGGAGGTGCTGCTCGACATCGCCGAGCGCGGGCGGTCCCTGGGTGTCGTGCTGATCGGCGCGCAGCAGACGGCGAGCGAGGTCGAGCGGCGCATCGTGGCCAACTCCGCGATCCGGGTCGTGGGCCGGCTCGACCCCGCGGAGGCGTCCCGGCCGGAGTACGGGTTCCTGCCCCCGGCCCAGCGCCAGCGGGCCCTGCTCGCCAAGCCCGGCACCATGTTCGTGTCGCAGCCGGAGATCCCGGTGCCGCTGTGCATCGAGTTCCCGTTCCCGTCCTGGGCGACCCGGCCCGCGGAGGCGGGCGCCGCGCCGAGCGCGACGCTGCGGTCGATCGCGCAGGCCAACGACTCGTTCGCGGTCGTCGCCAGGGTCGGCGGCGGCATCACCGACGACGAGATCCCCTTCTAGCCACTGCGAAAGGACTGCACCGGTGCGGATCCTGCACACCTCGGACTGGCACGTCGGCAAGGTCCTCAAAGGACAGTCGCGGGCCAACGACCACATCGCGGCCCTCAAGGCACTCGTCGACGTGGCCGAGGCCGAGCAGCCCGACCTGGTGATCGTCGCCGGGGACCTGTACGACTCCGCGAGCCCGCCCGCCGACGCCACGAAGATCGTCACGCGGGGGCTGTCGGCGCTGCGCAAGACGGGCGCGGACGTCGTCGTCATCGGCGGCAACCACGACAACGGCCAGGCCCTCGACGCGCTCCGGCCGTGGGCGGACGCGGCCGGCATCACCATCCGCGGCGCCCTCACGAAGCCCGAGGAGCTGCTGCTTCCGGGGCGGACGAGGGACGGCGAGGAGTGGCGGCTCGCCGCGCTGCCGTTCGTGTCCCAGCGGTACGCGCTGCGGGCGGCGGAGATGTTCGACCTCAGCGCGGCGGAGAGCGCGCAGAGCTACGCGCACCACATCGGCGGCCTGCTCGCCACCCTCGCCAAGGGGTTCGGGCGCGACACCGTCAACCTGATCACCGGGCACCTCACGGTCATCGGCGCGACGATGGGCGGCGGCGAGCGCGAGGCGCACACCATCATGGGCTACGCCGTGCCCGCGTCGGTCTTCCCGTCCTCGGCGCACTACGTCGCGCTCGGCCACCTGCACCGGGCGCAGACCGTCAACGGGCCCTGCCCGATCCGCTACTGCGGCAGCCCGCTGCCGATCGACTTCGGCGAGGAGGAGAACTTCTCCGCCGTCGCGGTCGTCGACGTGACCACCAGCACCGCGGCGCGGGTCCGCGAGGTTCCCCTGCCGGTCGCGACCCCCTTGCGGACGGTCCGTGGCACGCTCGCCCAGCTGGCCACCCTGGACACCGGTGAGGCGTGGCTGCGGGTGTACGTGTCGGAGCAGCCCCGGGCGGGGCTTCGCGAGGAGGTCCAGGAGCTGCTGCCGAAGGCCCTGGAGGTGCGCATCGACCCGAAGCTGCTGCCCGACCCGAAGGCCGCCGAGCGGGCCGCGGCGCGCGCCGGCCGGTCCGCGGGCGAGCTGTTCGCCGACTACCTCGGCCAGAAGGGCCACGCCGACGACGCCACGGTCAAGCTGTTCCACCAGCTGCACGACGAGGTTCAGGAAACGAGGAACTGATGCGGCCCATCCGGTTGGACATGGACGGGTTCACCGTCTTCCGGCGGCCGACGACCGTCGACTTCACCGACACGGACTTCTTCGCGCTCGTCGGGCCGACCGGCTCCGGCAAGTCGACGATCCTCGACGCGATCACGTTCGCGCTCTACGGCACCGTCCCCCGCTGGGGCGACCGGCGGGCCATCGCCAACGCGCTCGCCCCGTCGGCGACCGAGGCGAGGGTGCGGTTCGTGTTCGAGTCCGCGGGCGTGCGCTACGTCCTCGCCCGGGTCGTGCGCCGCGACGGCAAGGGCGCGGTCAGCACGAAGCACGCCGGCCTGGAGGCGCTCCCGCACGGCTTCGACCTGTCGCGCTTCGACAGCGGGATCAGCGCCGAGGACATGGGCACCGTGCTCGCCGGCACGCCCATGGAGGTCGACCTGGCGGTGCAGACCGTGATCGGGCTGCCCTACGAGCAGTTCACCAAGTGCGTGGTGCTGCCGCAGGGCGAGTTCGCGGCGTTCCTGCACGCCAAGCCGGCCGAGCGGCAGAAGATCCTGGTCAATCTGCTGGGCCTCGACGTGTACGGGCAGATCCGCGAGCGGGCGAACCTGCGGGGCAGCGCCGCCGACGCGAAGCTGAAGGTGCTCGGCGAGCAGCTGAGCGGCTTGTCCGATGTCGACGACGCGGCCCTCGCCGCGGCGGTCGCGAGGGCGGAGACGCTCCGGGCGCTCGCCGGCGACGTCGACCGGATCGGACCGCAGCTGGCCGACGCGGCGAAGCTCGCCGTCGCCGCGTCGGAGGCGCTCACCGACCTGGACACCGACATCGACCGGCTGACCCGGCTTCGGGTGCCGGCCGACGCGGGCACCCTGGCTGCGGGCGCGGCAAAGGCCCGGGCCGCGGTCGCCGCCGCCGCCGACGCGGTCCGGGCCGTGGAGGAGCGGGAAGAGAAGCTGCGCGGCGAGCTGCAGGCCGCCGGCGACCAGACCGCGCTGCGGCGGCTGCTCGACGCGCACGCCGAGCGGGACCGGCTCGCCGGCGAGGCCACCACCGTCCACGCGACCGTCGCGGCGGCCGAGCAGGAGCACGCGAAGGCCACCGCCGCGCTGGGGGTGGCCCGTACCAAGGCGAGCGACGCGATGGGAGCGCTGGAGGCGGCCAGGGAGGCCTACCAGACCGCGGTCGCCGTCGACCGGGCCACCGCGCTGCGGCCGCACCTGCGGGTCGGCGACGAGTGCCCGGTGTGCACCCAGACCGTGCGGACCCTGCCGGAGACGCCGCTCGAGCCGGCGGTCGCGGCGGCCAAGGCGGCCGGCGACGCCGCCCGCAAGCGCAGCGACGCCGCCGAACGGGTCGTCGCCGACCAGGACAAGATCGTGCGCGACCTCGACCGGGGGCTGGCCGCGGCGCGGGCGCACGCCGAGCAGGTCGACGCCCGGCTGTCCACACTGGACAAGGCGCTGGACGGCGCGCCTGCGCCCGACGCCCTGCGCCGCGACCTCGACACGATCGCGAAGCTCCACAGTGGACTGGAGCAGGCCGGCGCCGAGGTCCGCAAGGCCCGCGAGGCGCACCGCAGGGCCGCCGGCGCCGCCGACCGGGCCGAGGACCAGCTGCGCGCGGCGTGGAAGGCGTTCGACGCGGCCCGCGACGCGCTCGCGGCGTTCGGCCCGCCGCCCGCGGACCGCGACGACCTCGCCGACGCGTGGGCGGCGCTGACCGGCTGGGCCGGCACCGCCGCCGGCGAACGGCAGGCGCGCCGCCCCGCGGCCGCCGAGGCGGTCCAGGACGCCGAGGCGCGGGTCACCGCGGTCCGTCACGAGCTGCGGGCGCTCTTCGCCGACGCGGGGCTGCCCGCGCCCGGCACCGACCCGGCCCGCGAGGCCGCCGTCGCCGTGGAGCGGGCCGAGGCGGCGCACCGGCGGATCGAGGAGCGGCGCGCCGAGGCCGCCAAGCTGACCGCGCAGCGCGACGAGGTCGCGAAGGAGGCACAGGTCGCGAAGGCCCTCGCCCAGCACCTGCGGGCCGACCGCTTCGAGCGGTGGCTGCTCGCCGAGGCCCTCGACACGCTCGTCGACGGCGCGTCGCGGACGCTGCGGGAGCTGTCCGGCGGGCAGTACGACCTCGGTCACGAGAAGGGCGAGTTCTACGTCGTCGACCACCACGACGCCGGCCTGCGGCGCGCGGTGCGGACCCTGTCCGGCGGTGAGACGTTCCAGGCGTCCCTCGCCCTCGCGCTCGCCCTGTCGGAGCAGCTGGCCGGCCTGTCGACGGCGTCGGCGAGCCTCGAGTCGATCGTCCTCGACGAAGGCTTCGGCACCCTCGACCAGTCCACACTGGACACCGTCGCGGCGACCCTGGAGGCCCTTGCCGCGCGCGGCGACCGGATGGTCGGCGTCGTCACCCACGTCGGCGCGCTCGCCGAGCGCATCCCCGTCAGGTTCGAGGTGCGCAGGGACGCGCGCACCGCCCGGGTGGAACGGGTCGGGCTGTGAGGTTCCACGTCGACGCGTGGGACCCGTCGTACGGCGTCGCGTTCGAGGCCCCCGGTGGTCTGGACGGGCCGCAGGCGCAGAGCAGCGCGCAGATCCAGCCTGACGTCGAGCTGCCCGCCCAGGCCTGGCGGGGTGTCGACGCGCCCGCCGGGCTGCGCCCGCCCGGCACGGTCCTCGTCGTCGACGGCGTCCAGCGCATCGACGCGCGGGTCTGGGCCACGGACGACGAGGGCGTCACCCACCCCGGCGTCGCCGCCTCCTACGCGGCCGGGGTCGTGCGCTGCGACCTCGACCGGGGCGCCGCCGCGATCGCCACGACCCGCATCGAGCGCGGCCTGTTCACCCCGTTCGAGCTGGCCCCGCCGCTGGTCGCCGGCGCCATCCGCTATCCGGCGATCCGGGTCTCGCGGGGCGAGCCGAAGGACCTGGCGCTGGGCGTACAGCGGCACATGCGGGCGCTGGAGGTCGGCGTGTCCGGCGAGGAGCGCGACGACGGTGACCTGCTCATCGTCGACGGTCCGCTGCAGGAGCGTGCGCACCTGCCCCGCGCCCTGGGCTACATCAAGACCCACCGCGTCGAGTACCTGCCGGCGGAGCTGACCGCCGTCGTCACCGGGCTGCGCGGCGGCCAGCGCTCCCCCGTGTTCCTCCTGGGCACCTCGTGGCACCGGTTCGCCTGGTACCTGCGGCTGCCGGGGCCGGAAGGGTCGCCGTGGGCGGGCATCGTGCGGGCCGAGTGCTCCGCCGACCTGCCCCCCTCCGAAGCGATCGCCCTCGCCCACCTGTCGGCGGTCACGCTCCCCCGCTTCGCCTCCAGCGCCTACAAGGACCCGCGGGCCCCGCAGAACCTCATCCCGATCGCGGGCCTGGAGCGTAAGCTGCGCGCCATGCTCGGCGACGCCCGCCTCCTGCACCGCGCCCTCGCCCGGGCGGCGTCCCTGCCCCGTTCTTCGCCGCCCCGTCCGGTTTCCTGATGCGGACCTTTGTCGTCCCGGACCGCTACGACCTGGCGGGGACGCTGCGCGGCCTGTGCCTCATCAACGGCGACCCGACGCTGTCCGTCGGTGCGCGCGAGGGCTGGTTCGCCACCCGTACACCCGACGGCCCGGGCACGCTCCAGCTGACGCTGTCGGGTTCCTCCCTGGTCGCGACCGCCTACGGCCCGGGCGCGGACTGGCTGTTGGACCGCGCCGACGCCGTCGCCGGGCTCCGGGACGACGTCACCGGCTTCCTCGAGCTCGCCCGGCAGCACCCGCTCCTGTACCGCCTCGCCCGCGAGCACTCAGGCCTGCGCATCGGCGCGACCGGCCGGGTCTTCCACCACCTGGTCCCGGCCGTCCTCGGCCAGAAGGTCACCGGCAAGGAGGCCCGCGACGGCTACGTGCGCCTCCTGCGCCACTTCAGCACCGACCCCGCCCCCGGCCCGCACCCCCGGCTCCGCCTGCCCCCTCCACCCGACCTGATCGCCGCCGCGCCCTACTGGGTGTTCCACCCGTTCGGCATCGAACAGAAGCGCGCCGACGCCCTGCGCCGGGTCGCCGCCGAAGCGGACCGCCTGGAGCGCTGCGCCACCGCCACCGACGCCGTCACGCGGCTGCTCACCATCCGCGGCATCGGCCCCTGGACCGCCGCCGAGGTCACCCGCGCCGCCTACGGCGACGCCGACGCCGTCTCCGTCGGCGACTACCACATCAAGAACGTCGTGGCCTACGCCCTGACCGGCGCGGCCCGCGGCACCGACGAGCACATGCTGGAGCTGCTCGCCCCGTACGCCGGCCACCGCGGCCGCGTCTGCGGCCTCCTCGCCGCCGCCGGCATCACCGCCCCCAAGTTCGGCCCCCGCATGCCGCTCCGCAACTTCGCCCGCTTCTGAGCTGCACTTCCGCCCCACCGCTGTCGCGGCGGGTCCGGCGGGAATGCTCACCCGACCGCCGTGCTGCCGCCCCACCGCAGCCGCAGCGGACCCCGGCGGGGATCCTCACCCACACCCCAATACGCCGCTCCGCGCGGCACTGCCCGCGCGCGCCCCGCTCCCAGATCCAAGGACCATTCCGGCCGAGCGGGCAGCCAGATCCGTCCTTCGATCACGCCGGCAATCGATCCGCCAACCCCGGTCGACGGTGACAGAGCCCCCGCCCTGAACGCTTCCGGGCTCACCGACACCACCGCCGTGATCCAAGGACCATTCCGGCCACGCGGACAGCCAAATCCGTCCTTCGATCACGCCGGCAATCGATCCGCCAACCCCGGTCGACGGTGACAGAGACTCACCCTGAAGGCTTCCGGGCTCACCGACACCACCGCCGTGATCCAAGGACCATTCCGGCCACGCGGACAGCCAAATCCGTCCGCCGATCACGCCGACGACCGACCCGCCGCGCCCGGTCGACGGTGACAGAAACCCACCCTGAACGCTCCCGGGCTCACCGACACCACCGCCGTGATCCAAGAACCATTCCGGCCGTGCGGACAGCCAGATCCGTCCGTCGATCATCGCGGAGAAGCAACAATCGGGGTCCGCCGCGGCGGCGGTGGGGGGAATTGCAGCTCAGCTTCGGCGCATGGTGATGTGTTCGATGCCGCCCTCGAGGTAGGGGGCGCCCGAGGCTACGAAGCCGAACCGTTCGTACACGCGGACCGCCGTGGTCTGGGCGTCCAGGACCGCGGGGCGGGGGCCGATCAGGGCGACGGCCTCGGCGAGCAGGCGGGCGGCGAGGCCCTGGCCGCGGTGGGTGGCGGCGGTGACCACGCGGCCGATGCGGGCAATCCCCGAAGGGTCGGTGAGCAGGCGCAGGTAGGCGGTGACGGCGCCCGAAGGATCCGTGAGCCAGAGGTGGACGGTGGTGGGCTCGGTGTCGCGGCCGTCCAGTTCCGGGTAGGGGCAGGCCTGCTCGACGACGAAGACGTCGCTGCGGAGGCGCAGGATGGCGTACAGGGTGAAGACGTCCAACGAGGCGAAGGGCGCGCTGTGGAGGGTCACGGTCTGAGCGTAGCCAGCTGCTCGGCGGTCTTGCGGGCGGCGATGAGGACGGGGTCCCAGACGGGGGCGAAGGGCGGGGCGTAGGAGAGGTCCAGGCCGGTCATCTCCTCGACGGTCATGCCGTTCCAGAGGGCGACGGCGAGGGCGTCGATGCGCTTCGCGGCGCCTTCCTGGCCGACGATCTGGGCGCCCAGGAGGCGGCCGGTGGTGCGCTCCGCGATGATCTTCGTGGTGATGGGGACGGCGCCGGGGAAGTAGCCGGCACGGGTGGTGGACTCGGTGACGGTGGAGAAGACGGCAAAGCCGGCGTCAAGAGCCTCCTGAGTGGTGAGGCCGGTGCGGGCGACCTCGTGCGAGCAGATCTTCGACGCGGCGGTGCCGACGACGCCGGGGAAGGTGGCGTAGCCGCCGCCGATGTTGATGCCGGCGGCGCGGCCCTGCTTGTTGGCGTGGGTGCCGAGGGCGATCGCGGTGGGGCGTCGCGAGATCAGATGGTGCACCTCGACGCAGTCGCCGGCGGCCCAGACGCCCTCCGCGGACGTGCGCTGGCGGCGGTCGACCACGATGCCGCCGGACGCGCCGACCGTGATGCCGGCGTCGGCCGCGAGGGCGCTGTTGGGCTTCGTGCCGAGGCCGAGAATGACGATGTCGGCCGGCAGCGTCCCGGAGTCGGTGTGGACTCCGGTGACCCGGCCGCCGGCCGACGAGAAGCCCTTGAGGCGGCACGACAGCCGCAGGTCGACGCCGAGGTCGCGCAGCGCGTTCGCGACGAGGCCGGCCATGTCGGGATCGAGGGTGCGCATGGGCTGGTCGGCGGCGTCGATGAGGGCGACCTCAAGGCCGCGGCGGATCATCGCCTCCGCCATCTCCAGGCCGATGTACCCGGCACCGACCACCACCGCGCGCCGCGGTGCGCGGTCCTCGAGAAAGTCCATCAGCCGGATGCCGTCCTCCAGCGTCTGTACGCCGTGGATACCCGACGCGTCCGAGCCCGGGACGTCAGGGCTGGCCGGCACGCCGCCGGTGGCGATGACGAGCTGGTCGAAGGGTTCGTCGTACGTGCGCTCCCCGCTCCGGACGGTCACCGATCGGGAGGACAGCGAGATCCCGACGACCTCGCAGCCGAGGCGCAGGTCGATGTCGAGCTTGCGGAACTCCTCGGGCGTGCGGGCGACCAGGTCGTCCGGCGAGGAGACGTCGCCGGCCACCAGGTACGGGATGCCGCACGCCGAGTAGGAGACGTGCTGCCCCTTCTCGAACGCCACGATCCGCAGCTCGTCGCGGGACCTGCGCCGGCGGGCCTGGGAGGCGGCGCTCATGCCCGCCGCGTCGCCGCCGATGACGACCAGACGCTCGACGGAGGAGGAAGGGGTCACCAGATCATTTAATCGTGTTTGTCCGGCGCGGGGATCGGCGCGCCGGTGTCGTCCCAGACGTTTCCGGAATTGGCGCTCAGCGTGGTCTGCGTACTGATGAGAACGGGGCAGACGTACTTGCTGTTGCGGCCGAAGCGGTTGTTCACCACGGCGATGCCGGTCATCGGGGTCGGGCCGCCGCCACGGTGGGCGAAGTTGAGCACGCAGGAGCCGCCGTCGAGCCAGTTGTTCTCGACGCGCACGTCGCCGCTGGCGCCGCCCTCCTGCGTGACCTGGAAGGCGGCGTTGGCGTTGGCGCCCGGATAGAGCACGTTGTGCCGCAGCGTGATGCGGCGTTTGCCGCGGGTGTCGACGGCGTCGTTGACGGTCGCGCCCGGGGCGCCGGTGCCGAAGTACGTCAGGTCGTGGATCCACGAGTCCTGGATGACGACGTCGTTGCCGGCCTTCACGCCGTCGACGGTGCCGTGGATGTTGACCCGGGTCAGGGTCGTGGCGGTGGCCCACACGCCGTCGAGGCACGCGTTGGGGCTGGCCGGGGCGACCTCGACGTCCTCGATGACCGCGCTGCCCTCGACCTGGATGACGGCGGCGGCGCAGCGCGCCGGCCCGCCCCGCACGATCGAGTTGCGGATCGTCACGTTCTTCCCGGTGATGCGGACGTATCCGCGAATATCCGCGTTCGACACGACCGCGTTGTCGACGGACAGCGTCTGGTCGCCCGCGAGCACCGTCAGCGCGGTACCGGCGATCACGCCGGTGTTCGCCGCGGAAGGCTTGCCGCCGCCGCGCGACACGTTCCGCGACACGGTGGACGGCGTCGCGCCCGCCGAGGCCGACGGAGACGGAGACCGCGAGCCCGACACCGAGACCGACGGCGAGGCACCGGATCCGGGCTGCCCCGCCCGCTCCGCGGAGCGGCGCTGCTCAGGCGTCAGGCCGTCCGCCGAGGCCAGGCGGTCGGGCTGCGTCAACGGGTACACCATGATCGCCGCCAGCGTCACCGTCACGACGCCGGCGACCGCGACGCCGATCGGCCCCCAGTGGAAGCGGCGCCAGTCCATGCGCCGCCCCGTCGCGGGAAGATCACTCTCGGTGGTCACCGACCCTTTCTAGTGGTACCAGAGTGACGTTGTCCACCTGTTGATGCACGTGTTCACGCAAGCGCCTTCGACATCTGCCGCGAAGTCGTCTCGAACCCCAACGATTCGTACAGGCGCAGCGCCCCCGGATTGTGACCGAAGACGTTGAGGCCGACCCGGGTCACGCCGCGGGCGCGCAGCTCCTCCTCGGCGGCGAGCATCAGCGCCCGGCCGTAGCCGCGGCGGCGGTGCGCCTCCTCGACGGAGATCTCGTAGATCCAGGCCTGCGTCCGGTCCGCCGTCGGCAGCTCGATCCACAGGTGCCCGACCACGTCGCCGTCGACCTCGCCCGCGTACAGCAGGTGCCCCGCGGTGGCGAGGCCATCGGGCAGCCACGTCGCGAACTGCCGTTCGATCCGTGCCTCGACCTCGGCCGGGGAGCCACGCCCCGCCTGCACCTCGTCGAGCGCATAGGCCGTCTTCAGCGAGGCGATGAAGGACGAGAATTCGGTCGGGGTGAGCGGGCGCAGCGTGAGCATGACGCTCACAATACGAAGGCGTCCGTCCACAGCTGCCGAGACCGGCCCGACAGCGCGTCGAGCAGCCCGACCGCCTGCCCGTCGGTGAGCGCCGCCACGAAGTCGACGATCGCCCGCCCGCGGGCCATCGCCATCCGGTCGAGGTCCCCCGAGGGCAGGCCGTAGTCGGCGGCGGTCAGGTCGCGGACCTCCGCGTGTGCCATCTCGACCAGGTCGTGCAGCCGCCGCGGCAGCCGCGCCGCCTCGTCGGGGTCAACCAGCCACGCGTGCAGCGCCTCGACGAGCGCGCCCAGCAGCCGGGCCTGCCCCCGCTGGTGCAGCGCCAGGTCGGGCCGCTCCAGCACGAACCGGTGGTGCACGAACTTGAGCACCTGCACCTCGTGCCACTGGGCGGTGCCGAGCGCGACGTGCCCGGCGCGCATCGGCGGCTCCGGCAGCACGTTGATGGCGTCGATGAGCCGCCGGGTCCAGCGGGCCGAGAAGCGCGCGACGCCCTGCTCCGCCTCGATCGAGCCGTCGAACGGCGCCGCGAGCAGCCCGTCGACGAGCTCGTGCCGCACGTGCTCGACGGCCGCCCAGAAGGCGTCGTCGTCGCTGATCCAGCCGTCCTTGCGGAACAGGTCACGGCGCAGCAGCTCCACCGAGCGCCCCGGCCGGCGCGCGGAGGCGCGCAGATCCGCGAGATCCAGGCCGCGCAACGCGGTCGCGTCACGCTGCCACGCCATCAGCTCGGTGGCGACGGTGCCCTGCTGCAGGACCCCGACCCGGTGGAAGTCCTCGAGGTCGTGGATGGCGTAGGCGATGTCGTCGGCGGTGTCCATCACGGACGCCTCCGCGGTCTGCTGCCACTGCGCGAGGAGCCCGTCGAACGGCGCGCGGGCCTGGCGCAGGTCGGCCAGCTCGGTCACGTAGGCGCCGAACTTCAGCGACCCCACCGCGGGGTCCTCCGGGTCCACACCGGCACCACGAGGTGTCGGATGCATCAGGTGTACGTGCGGCGAAGGGTACGTCCGCCGGGTCCACGGGTACTTCGCCATGGCCGCGCGGACCGCGGCGGTGAGGTCCAGCCCGACGGTCGAGCCGCTGATCTCGGTGCTCGTCACGATGCGGTACGACTGTGCGTTGCCCTCGAACCCGTCCGGCAGCCCGAGCCGCTGCCGGGCGAGCCGGTCCAGGACCCGCTCGCCGAGGTGCCCGAAGGGCGGGTGCCCGAGGTCGTGCGCGAGCGCCGCCGCCTCCACGACGTCGGCGTCGCAGCCGCCGAGCTTGTCCAGCAGCGGCTGTGCCCCGCACTGGGGCGAGCACAGCCGCTCCACGATGCCGCGGGCGACGCTGGCGACCTTGAGGCTGTGGGTCAGCCGGTTGTGCACCAGCAGCCCCGACCCGCCCGGGCTGATCACCTGGGTGACGCCGCCGAGGCGGGCGAAGAACGGGGACGCGACGATCCGGTCACGGTCGGCGCGGAACGGGTTGCCGGTCAGGTCCCCGGTGGAGGGGCCCCGGCCACCGAAGAGTCGCGCGTCCCTCATGCCGGCTTGCGGACCTCGATGACGAAGCCGCTCGCGGTCACCGCGGCCGCCGGGTGGTGCGCCAGCAGCAGGTCGAGGACCTTCAGCGGGGACAAGATCCAGGTGAGGGGCAGGATCGCCCGGTACAGCCGCATGCTGCCGAACGACAGCAGCATCGCCAGCCACTCCTGCAGCGTCCACAGCATGCCGGACGTCGGGCCGGCGCCGACCTTGACGCTGAGCACCTCGAACTGCGGGAACTGCTCGCGCAGCCCGACCTCGGTGTAGCGCTGGAAGTCGTACGGCGAGGCGTGGAACGGCTGCATGAACGGCACGAACACGAGCATCCGGCCGCCGGGCCGCAGCACGCGGTGCATCTCCGCGATGTGCGCCGCCGGGTCGGGCACGTGCTCCAGGACGGCGATGCTGATCCCGCCGGCGAGGCTGCCCTCGGCCAGCGGCAGGCTCCGCAGGTCGGTGACGATGTCGACGTTGGGGTAGGTGCCGCCGTCCATGCAGATGACCCGCTGGTCGCGGCGGTGGGTGCCGCAGCCGAAGTCGGCGACGAGGTCGCGCTCCAGGTCGAAGCTGCGCAGGAACGGCATGATCAGGTTGCGGTCCATGACCGGCGAGAGCACCTTGATCGCCGTCGGATACACCTTGTTGAACCGCTTCTTGACGAACTCCTTGATCCGGTTCAGCGCGTCGGCGGTGAGCTCCTCGGAGTCGAACCCGCCGAACTTCAGCTGGCTGCCACCGTTCTTCCTCAGCAGCTTGCCGGTGTGACCGCAGGCCGCACAGGCGACGATCTCACCGCCGTCGAGCCGCAACGGTGCGTGACAAGCGGGGCAGGCCAGCACCTCGGCCAGCCGGGCCTGGCGGCCCGCGGCGGTCGGCTCCATCGCGGGGGCGTCAGTCACAGTGTCGTTCATCATCCCTCAGCGGATCTCGTAGACAGCGATCTTCCCTGCACGGTGCCTGAACTGCGCGAACTCGCCCAGCGTCGGCGAGGCCGGGACACCGGAGCCGTCCGCGACCTCATAGACGAACAGCCACCGCACACGATACTGGTCGCGCAGTTTGCCGATCGTCGCCGCCGACGGCGTCGTGAACGCCGCGTCGTTGTCGGAGAGTAGCCGCTCGTTCCAGTACGGCGCGAACACGGCGTTCAGACCGGTCTCGGCCGCCACCTGGTGGGTGCGGTTGGTGAAGCCCCAGCCCTCGATGAGGAAGCGACGCTCGCTGTAAGCGGTGAATTCGAAGTGCCGGTTGTCGCACTGGGCGGGGGGATAGCCGACGAAGACGACGCAGTGCGCGTTCGTGGCGACCAAATCGTCCGGGTCGGAGTGGTCGCGCAGCCACCGCCCGGCCTCCATGGTGCCGGCCGGGATGAACTGCGGGTACTGGTTGATGCCGCGCCAGCCGGTCCGGTTGGCGTCGCGGGTCGTCGCGTGCAGGTGCAGCACCGTCGTGACCAGGCAGACGCCGGCCAGCATGCTGGCGATGACGGTGCCCTTCGCCGGGAAGGACGAGCGGCGCACGAGCAGCGCGGCGATGCCGACCAGCCCGAACACCGCCGCATACGGCCAGGCGAGGTGGAGCGCGCTCATTCCGGCCGACCCGTTGAAGCGCGTCGGCCGCGGGATCCAGTTCGGGCCGAGCTCGTGGACCACGATCAGGATCGCGGCGCCGACGGCGATCGCGCCGTACACCCACGTGAGCATCCGCCGGGTGGGCACGCCCGCGGGCGTGATCATCGCCAGGCCGACCACCGCCGCGAGCGACAGGTACGGCCGGCCGGAGACCATGAACCAGCCCTCGGCGCCGCCCTCGTGCCCGAAGACGAGCAGCGCGCCGACGCCGGACAGGCCGATGCCGAACATCAGGATGACCGGGTCGGCGGGGATGGACAGATCGGGGCGGCGGCGCTTCGCGAGCTTCACCAGGCCGAGCAGGCCGGGCCAGATGCAGGCCCAGCAGGCGACCGTGATCGCCGTGACCACCAGCAGCCGCCACAGCCCGGTCAGGCCGGGCAGCGGCATCGCGAACTCGGCCGTGTAGGGCGCGCCGGAGATCTGGGCGAAGTGCAGCGGGTCGATCGCCAGGCCCTGCGCCGCCCCGCCGAAGAGGACGAACTGGGCGAACAGCACCGCGAGGAACGCGACACCGGCGGTGATCAGCGCGGCCGGGTGGACCCGGCGGCGGGTCAGCAGGCGCACCGCGACGACCAGCAGGACGCCGGCGAGGAGCATGGGCAGGAACGTCGCCTTGCCGCCGGTGACCGCCATGGTCAGCAGGGCCACCAGCGCCCAGCGCTTCCAATTGCGTTCCGTGAGCACGTCCACCAGTACCAGCGCGAGACCGGCGAACAGCATCGCGCCGAACGTCTGCGTCGGGCTGGTCCACAGCTGCGCGCGCAGCGACGAGCCGTCCTCGTAGACGTTGGTGCCGAAGCTGGAGAACCAGGAGTGCTGCGGCCACTGGTACGGCGTCGGGGTGAGCACGAAGAAGGTGATGACCGCGGCGGCCGCGCCGGCCCACCAGTGCCCCGTGAGCCGCTTGCCGAGGACGGCCATCAGCGCCAGCATGCCCAGGATCATCGGCAGCGGCGACAGGCGCAGCAGCAGGACCTGCGGCTCGATCCCGGTGATCCAGGAGGTGGAGGCCATCTCGGCGTAGACGAACCAGTGGTAGAGCACCGGCTGCTCCGGCAGCCACGGCGAGGCGAGCGGCATGTGGTGCTTGGCGTCGCCGAGCAGCGCGAGGTGGAACGGGGAGTCGCCGTCGGGGCTCAGCGAGCCGGGCTCGGCCAGGTCGTGCGTGCGGAAGAACCGGACGACGCTCCAGTAGAAGAGCACCAGCCCGGATCCCGACAGGATCGCCGAGAACCAGAACGGCGTCTTCTCCTCGGCCCGGTCGGTGCCGCGCCAGTACCGCCGCAGTTTCGGCACGAGCAGGAAGACCGCCACCGTCGCGACCGGCCACGCGACGGTCAGCAGCGGCACGCCGATCCACCTGGCGACGATGTAGGTCATCACCTCGCACGAGTAGCCGACGGCGAGACCCGCGGCGACGTCCTCGACGAGCCAGCCCGGCCGGCCGCGGACCGCCCGCCAGATCAGCACGCCGGGCAGGATGATCCCGAGGGCGATGTACGCCGTGAAGATCGCCGTGGTCCAGACCGGCACCCCGTAGAGCCACAGTCCGATGAAGACCAGAACACTGAGCGTCACCGGCGGCGCCCACGCGGGCGGCTTCCGCCGGGCCGGGGCCGCTGTCGGCGCATCCGACGATGGCTGCTCCACGGTTACTGCCACGTAGTCCGCCGTTCCTTCGAGATGACCGGTCGCACCCTATCAACGCGCCACTGAGAGTGGGAGGCGCGCGGGCGCCTCGGTGCTGCGGTCGGCCGATGTCCTGGTACGACCGCCGGCCACGGGCACGATCACCCGGTCCGGGACGTCCCGGGCCGGTCGGCGTCGCACGGTTGCCTGCGGTCGATCAGGGTCTGAATTCCGTCCAGAACGCGCGCCAAACCGAACTCGAAGTCGGTATCGGGGGTCTCGTCGGGCAGGTCGAGGATGCCGGTCGCGAGGAGCCTGCCGATCGCGGGGAACCGCTGGGGGTCGACCAGCCTGCCGAGCAGCTGACCGTAGCTGAGCATCGCCTCGTCGGCGGTCGCCCCCGACGCCTGCGCCGCCGCGGTGATGTCGGCGGTCAGCAGCGCCCAGTTCCGGGTGATGCCGCTCACGGTCATGATCGTGGAGAGCTTCTCGTGCTCCTCCAGGGCGGTCTCCGCCAGCACCGCGAGGCCGTGGTCCATCCAGGCCACGTGGTTGGGCGTCAGGGGCGGCGAGGTGATCGGCACCCGCACCATCCACGGCTGGCGCCGCAGGATCCCCAGGTGCGTCCGGGCGAAGCGCAGCATCCCCTCCCGCCAGCCCTCGCCCGGCGACACCGGCGGCGGAGGGCCGATCGCGGCGTCGACCATCAGGTCGAGCAGCTCGTTCTTCGCGGCGACGTAGCGGTACAGCGACATCGTGGCCGCGCCGAGCTCGGCGGCCACCCGGCCCATCGACACCGCGCCGAGCCCTTCCGCCGCGGCCACCTGCACGCCCGCGGCGACGATCCGATCCAGCGTCAGGCCGGGTCGCGGCCCCTTGCCGGGCCGGGCGCGCAGGCCCCAGGCGACGGCCAGGTTCGGGGGCAGTTCCTTCTCCATTGACTGAGATCCTACTTCTGCGTATAACTTACGCAGTAGTGCGTACGACATACGCAGTAAACAATCTTGGAGCGTGCCTCATGACCCTCGCCGTCGAGGCGGCCGGCCTCACGAAGTCGTACGGCAAGCTCGACGTCCTCACCGGCGTCGACCTGGCGGTGCCGGCCGGCACCGTGTTCTCCCTGCTCGGGCCCAACGGCGCCGGCAAGACCACCACGGTGCGCATCCTCGCCACGCTCCTGCGCCCCGGCGGCGGCCAGTGCCGCGTCGCCGGCTACGACGTGGTCCGCCAGCGCCGGCAGGTCCGTGCCGCGGTCAGCCTCACGGGGCAGTACGCGGCGGTCGACGAGCTGCAGACCGGCGCCGAGAACCTCCGCATGATGGGCAGGCTCAGCGGCCTCACCGCCGCCGCGGCCACGAAGCGCGCCGGCGAGCTCCTTGAGCGCTTCGACCTGACCGCCGCCGCCGACCGGCGTGCCGGCACCTACTCCGGCGGCATGCGGCGCCGGCTCGACCTCGCCGCCGGCCTCGTCGGCACCCCGTCGGTGATCTTCCTCGACGAGCCGACCACCGGCCTGGACCTGACCAGCCGGCAGTCGATGTGGCAGGTGATCGCCGGCCTGGTCAGCACCGGCGTCACCGTCTTCCTCACCACGCAGTACCTGGAGGAGGCCGACCAGCTCGCCGACCGCATCGCCGTCGTCGACCACGGCCGGGTCGTCGCCTCAGGCACCCCGGCCGAGCTGAAGCGGCGCTTCGGTGACCAGCGCCTGGACCTGGAGATGGCTTCGCGCCCGTCCTGGGACACGGCGCTGGCCCGCTTCGGCCCCCGGGTGGTGCAGCACGACGCCGGCCGTCTCACCGTCGGCGTCACCACCGACGGCAGCGCCGCACACGTCCGCGCCGTCCTGGACGAGATCGACCCGCAGGGCACCGACGTGCTCCGGTTCTCGCTGCACAGCGCCACGCTCGACGACGTCTTCCTCGCCCTGACCTCCTCCGCCGCGTCCTTGAAGGAGCCCGCCAATGTCTAGCCTCGCCACCGCCCCGGTTCAGTGGCTGACCATGGGAGGCCGCTCGCTGCGCCTCGGCCGGCGCAACGTCGAGGCACTCATCATGTCGCTGGTCCTGCCGGTGATGCTCATGGTCGTCTTCGTGTACCTGTTCGGCGGCGCGATCGACACCGGCACCGCGTACGTCACCTATGTCGTGCCGGGCGTCATGCTCCTGTGCGTCACCTTCGGCTCCGCCATGACCGCGGGCTCCGTCGCCAACGACATGACCGGCGGCATCATCGACCGCCTCCGCTCCCTCGACGTCGGCGGCCCGGCCGTCCTCGCCGGCCACGTCGCCGCCAGCATCGCCCGCAACGTGTTCTCCAGCGTGCTGGTCTTCGGCGTCGCCTTCGCGATCGGCTTCCGCCCGCACGCCTCCGCCGGGCAGTGGCTCGCCGCGCTCGGCGTCCTCGTGCTCACCATCGCCGCCGTGTCATGGCTGGCGGCGGCGCTCGGCCTGCTCGCGTCCTCCCCCGAGGCGGCCGGCGGCTACACCTTCGGGATCACGTTCCTGCCGTACGCCAGCAGCGCCTTCGTCCCGATCGACACCATGCCCTCGTGGCTGCGCGGCTTCGCCGGCAACCAGCCCGTCACGCCGATCACCGAAAGCCTGCGCGGCCTACTGCTCGACCAGCCGGTCGGCTCCGCACCGTGGAAGGCCGTCGCCTGGTGCCTGGCCATCATGGCCGCGTCGATCGTGGCGTCGGCCCTGCTCTTCCGCTCCAAGACCCGCGGCTAGCGGGTCAGCCGGCAGTCGCGGGCATCCTGGGCGTCGTCGACCTGGAGCTCCAGGTGCTCGAACTCGTCGGCGCGCTCGGCCCTGAGCTGGACGGCGGAGTGCTCGCCGAAGTTCAGGAAGACGCGCTGGTCGTTGTATGCGTCCTTCGCGACGATCGACCAGGTGCCGTCTTTGGTGAACGGCGGCATGTTCCCGTCGTCCAGGACAAGGCCCTCCGCGTGGTAGGTGCCGTCGTCGCGGATGCTGACCTTGCCGCCGCACTCGCTCTTCCACACCCCGACCACCTGGTCCTGGGTGAACTGCGGCCGGCCCTTCTCGGGCAGGACGTCGTCGACCGAGGACGGGATGGCGTCGCAGCAGTTCAGGCAGCCGAGCAGCAGCGGCAACGCCAGGATCGCCATGGCCACCCTGGCCCAGGTCGATCTTCGGGGCACGCGGTGATCATGGCAGATCCGTGAATGTCTTACCAGATGCCAGGTCAGCGGACCGGGCGACCGGCACCATCCTTGCGGCGGTGGCGGGACCAGCGTGAACAAAGACTCCGACCGCGGGCGGTGGGACCACCCCTACGCTGGTTCGTAGCCCACCATCCGCCGCGCGGCTAGAACGTACGTTCGGACGTCACTTCGGGTCGAGTCGGATCGAGAGGCTGTTGACGCAGTGGCGGGTGTTCTTGTCCGTCATGCGCTCGCCGCGGAAGACGTGGCCCAGGTGCGAGTCGCACCGCGCACAGCGGATCTCGGTGCGGACCATGCCGTGGCTGCGGTCCTCGATCTCCTTCACGGTGCCCGGGATGGCGTCGTCGAAGCTCGGCCAGCCACAGTGCGAGTCGAACTTGGACGTGCTCTCGAAGAGCTGGGCGCCGCACGCCCGGCAGTTGTAGACACCGGCGGTCTTGGTGCTGACGTACTCGCCGGTCCAGGGTGCCTCGGTGCCCGCGCGGCGCAGGACCCGGAACTCGTCCGGTGACAGCCGCACGCGCCACTCGGCGTCGGTGGTGGGCAGGTCGACAAGTGGCTCGGTCATGCCTCAACGGTAGGCGGCACCGGGCCGGACGACCATTACGGCCCGCGAACGCGATGTCCCCCCGGCCCGCGACGTCTCCGTCCCCACCTCGTTGGACCGACGAAAGCCACGATTCGGACTTTTGTTACACAGTGGGCGAGCGGACGGGACACGACGATGAGGTTGCTCTACAAGGCGGTTGCGGTCGGCGCGGCGGGCGCGGCCGGCATCACGCCGTTGGCCACCGCGGCGCACGCCGCGTCCTCGTCCACCGAGATACGCGTGGACGGCTGCGGCACGTCGTGGAGCGGGGCGCTCGAGCTGTGCGGCGAGACCCCCCACCAGGGCACCGGTCCCGCCGGCTACGGCCCGAACGACACCCACGACTGGCAGTACGCCGCCCCCGCCCAGGCCGGCACCGGCGGCCCGCTCTACGCCGGCCACGCCACCGGGGACGATGACGACGCTCCCGGCTACGGGGGCGGCCACGGCTCCGGCAACGGCGGCTACGGAAGCGGCGGCCACGGTCAGGGCGGCGGGCACCACGGCAGCGGCGGCCACGGCTTCGGCAACGGCGGGCACGGCTCGGGCAGCGGCGGGCACGGCTCGGGCAGCGGCGGGCACGGCTCGGGCAGCGGCGGCGGATACGGCAACGGCGGGGGCTCGACCAACGGCGGCGGCAACGGCCATGGCGGTCACGGTGGCGGCGGGCATGGTCAGGGCGCCGGTCACCACGGCGGCCACGGTTCAGGCAACGGCGGCCACGGCTCCGGGAACGGTGGCCAGGGCAACGGCGGCGGCGGGTACGGCGGCGGACCGGGCGGCTCGCACAACGGCGGCGGCAACGGCCACGGGTCGGGTGGGCCGAGCACACCCGGCGGCGGCGGCAACACGCCCGGCGGCGGGGGCGGCAACGGCGCCGGAAACGGTGGCAACACGCCCGGCGGCGGGGGCAACACGCCCGGCGGTGGCACCGGAACGCCCGGTGGTGGCGGAACGACGCCCGGCGGGGGCAACGGTGGCACGCCCGGTGGCGGTGGGTCGACCCCGGGCGGCGGTGGCACCACGCCCGGCGGTGGCGGCGGCAACGCCAACGGTGGCACCACCCCGGGCGGCGGTGGCACCGCGCCCGGCGGCGGGGGCGGCACCGTGAACGGCGGGGCGACACCCGGCGGCACCGGGTCGGTCAGCGGTGGCGCCACGGGGGCGGGTGCGGGCACGGCGACGGCCACCGGCACGCTCCCGGTGACCGGCACGTCGTCGATGATGACGACGATCGGGTTCGCGTTCATCATCGGCGGGGCCGGCATCCTGTACTTCACCAGGCTGGGCGACCGGGGCGAGGACACCGCCCAGGAGCAGGAGCCGACCCGCAGGACGCCGGCGAACCGCAGCGGCGGCCCCGGCCGGGCACCGGCGCCGATGCCACGGCGCAGGCCCAGCCCCCAGGCGACCCGCAGGCCGTGACCGCGAGGCGACCCGCACGACAGACGCGCGGCGCGTAGGGTGCTTGGCATGGCCGATGCGCTGGAGATCGAGGTCGCTGGGCGGCCGGTGCGGCTGACCAGTCCCGACAGGGTCATGTTCCCGGAGCGCGGATTCACCAAGCGCGACGTGTTCGAGTACTACGTGGCCGTCGGCGACGGGATCATGCGGGCGCTGGGGAGCCGGCCGACGACGCTGCAACGGTTCCCCGAGGGGATCGGCGGCGAGACGTTCTTCCAGAAGCGGGTCCCCGTCCGGGGCGTGCCGCCGTGGCTGGAGACGGCGCAGATCGCGTTCCCCAGCGGGCGCAAGGCCGACGAGCTGTGCCCCGCCGACCTCGCGCACGTGGCGTGGGCGGCGCAGATGGGCACGATCGTGTTCCACCCGTGGCCGGTGCGCAAGGCGCACGTCGACCACCCCGACGAGCTGCGCATCGACCTGGACCCGCAGCCGGGCACCGACTTCGCCGACGCGGCCGTCGTGGCCGGCGAGCTCAAGGCCGTCCTCGACGAACTCGGCTGGAAGGGCTGGCCGAAGACCAGCGGCGGGCGCGGTGTCCACGTGTACGTGCGGATCGAGCCGCGGTGGACCTTCGTCGAGGCGCGCCGGGCGGTGATCGCCCTCGCCCGCGAGGTGGAGCGGCGCCGGCCCGACCTCGTGACCACCAAGTGGTGGAAGGAGGAGCGGGGCGCACGGGTCTTCGTCGACTTCAACCAGATGGCCCGCGACCGGACGATCGCGTGCGCGTACTCGCTGCGCGCCAACGCCCGGGCCACCGTGTCGACGCCGCTGCGCTGGGAGGAGCTGCCGGACGTCGAGCCCGACGACTTCGACCTGCGGACGGTGCCGGACCGGATCGCGAAGCTCGGCGACGCCCACGCCGGCATCGACGACGCCCCGCACGACATCACCCCGCTGCTGGAGTGGGCCGAGCGCGACGCGGCGAACGGCGAGGGCGACATGCCGTATCCGCCGGAGTACCCGAAGATGCCCGGCGAGCCGATGCGGGTCCAGCCGAGCCGGGCCCGCAACGGCGTGCGGTAGCTACTTCTCGCAGGTGAGGTCGGCCGGCGGGACGCGCAGGTCGATCAGGTAGCGGTTGACGGCGTCGTTCACGCAGCCGGTCTTCGGGTAGGCCGTGTGCCCCTCGCCCTTCCACGTGATGAGCGTGCCGACGCCCAGCATCTTCGCCAGCGCCGGCGCCTGCTCGTAGGGGGTGGCCGGGTCGCCGAGCGTGCCGACGACGACGATCGGCGCCGAGCCGGTCGCCTCGCCCGCCGGGTACGGGTCACGCTTGCCGGGCCACTGCGCGCAGATCAGGTTGAGCGCGAGCGCCCCGCCGAACAGCGGGTACTTCTGCCGCCACTGCGGCTGCAGCGCCCTGGCCTGCTCGACCGTCGGGGTGTCGTCACTGTCCGCGCAGCCGACCGCGGCGTTGGCGTCGAACATGTTGGTGTACTTGCCCTCAGGGTCGCGCTCGGCGTACGAGTCGGCGAGCTGGAACATCTTCTCCGGCTTGCCGGCCCGCAGGTCCTGCATCGCCTGGGCCAGCATCCGCCAGCTGGACTCGCTGTACAGCGACGACACCACCGCGGTGAAGACCCACCCGGCGGTCGCGTTGCGCCCCTTGCCCTGCACGGGGGCGGTCCGGGCGTCCGCGATCGCCTTCATGACCACGGCCCGCGGGTCGGGCCCGATCGGGCAGGCGGTCACGTTGGCCTTGCACCAGGTGGTGAAGTTGTCGAAGGCGTGCTCGAACCCGGCGGCCTGCTTCTCCGCGGAGTCCTGCATCGACAGCGTCGGGTCGACCGCCCCGTCGAGGACGAATGCGCGCACGTTCTTCGGGAAGAGCTGCGCGTAGACGGCGCCGAGCAGGGTGCCGTAGCTGTAGCCGAGGTACGTCATCTGCTGCTCGCCGACCGCCGCCCGCAGCGCGTCCATGTCCCGGGCGGTCTGCTCGGTGGAGTAGTAGCGCAGCTTGTCGCCGTACTTGTCGCCGCAGCTCTGCGCGAGCCTGCGGGTCAGCGCGACCGACTCGCCGTACGTCGCGTCGGTCTGCGGGTCGGGGTCGATGCCGAAGTTGGCGTCCAGGTCGGCGTCGGAGAAGCACTTCACCGGCGACGACTTGCCGATGCCGCGCGGGTCGAAGCCGATCACGTCGAAGCGGCGGATGACCTCGGCCGGCAGGTACACCGACCGGTAGACGGCGTACTCGATGCCCGACGCGCCCGGCCCGCCAGGGTTGATGAACAGCGACCCCACCCGGTCCCGCTGCGTCGTCGACCGGCCGCGGACCATCGCGACGTCGAACGTGCCGGTGCCCTCGGGGTTCTGCCAGTCCTGCGGGACCTTGACCGTGGCGCAGTCGTACTTCACGTTCTGCGGCGGGCTGGAGAAGATCCCCTTGTAGACGTCGGGGCACGGCTTCCACTGCGCCGGCTCGACCTTCACCCCGGACGAGGTCGCCGGCACGGCCGGCGGCCGGTCCAGCCGGCGCGCCTCCTGCGCCGGGTCCGTCGGAAGGCTGGCGCACCCGCCGAGCAGCGCCGTGACCAGCAGAATCGCCAGCGAACGTCGTGCGGCGCGAGCGCTCAAGGCCGCCCTGCCAGCACGGACTCCACGTCGAAGCGGATGGGCCGGTCGAGCTGCTCATACGTGCACGAGCGCGGCTCCCGGTCGGGCCGCCAGCGCTTGAACTGGGCGGTGTGCCGGAAGCGGTCGCCCTCCATCGCGTCGTAGCCGACCTCGACGACGAGCTCCGGTCGCAGCGGCACGAACGACAGGTCCTTCTTGCCGGTCCAGCGGCTCACGCCGCCCGGGAGCCTGGTCGCGGCGTCGCCGGCCGGCACCGACTCGATGCTCGCGGCGGCGGCGCCGGGGGTCTGGCCCGCCCAGTTCCACGGGTGGTCGACGACGCCCTCCCGGTACGCCTCGAGCTCCTGGACCAGCTCGGCCCGGCGCTCCCGGGTGAACGACGCGGCCACCCCGACGTGGTGCAGGCGGCCCTCCTCGTCATAGAGCCCGAGCAGCAGCGACCCGACGATCGGCCCGTCCTTGTGCCACCGGAACCCGGCCACCACGGCGTCGGCCGTCCGCGCGTGTTTGATCTTGTACATGCTGCGTTTGCCCGGCTCGTAGGCGCCTTCGGCCGGCTTCGCGATCACCCCGTCGAGCCCGGCGCCCTCGAACCGCGCGAACCAGTCCCGCGCCACCTCGATGTCCGTCGTCACCGGCGTCACGTGCACCGGCGCCACGACGTCCGACAGCACCTCGACCAGCCTGGCGCGGCGCTGCGCGTAACCCACCTCGACCAGCGCCTCGTCACCGACCGCGAGCAGGTCGAACGCGACGAACGACGCCGGCGTCTGCTCCGCCAGCAGGCTGACCCGCGACGCCGCCGGGTGGATCCGCTGCCCGAGCAGCTCGAAGTCGAGCTTCGGCTCGCCTTCGCCCCGCCGGATCACGATGATCTCGCCGTCGACGACGCAGCGCTCCGGCAGCTGCGCCAGGACCTGCTTGACGACCTCGGGGAAGTAACGTGTCAGCGTCTTGCCGCCACGGCTGGCGAGCTCGACCTCGTCGCCGTCACGGAACACGATGCAGCGGAACCCGTCCCACTTCGGCTCGTAGCTCATCCCCTCCGCGCTCGGCAGGCTGGGAATACTCTTGGCCAGCATCGGCTCGACGGGGGGCATCACCGGCAGATCCACCCTCCCACACTAACTGTTTCTGGCTCCGGGCATGCCCCAGCCGCTCCCCCCATGATCCGCCCGACCTCAAGCACCCGACGCACACAAGGCTTTCCGGCTCACGCGACGGCGCTTCGAGGAACGCCAGGCCGATGTGGATCGCACCGACGCCGTGCCCCGGCCGCGCTCCCCCACGAACCAGCCGACCTCCGCCGCCGCCGGCCGGCGCATCCCGGACGCACAAAACCTTCCGGATCACGCGGCGGCGTCTCACGGAACGCCAGGACGCCTGTGGACGGTGCCGACGCCGCGGCACGCCCCCGCCGCACTCCCCCGTGAACCAGTCAACCTCCCCCAGCCGGCGGCGCACCCCGGACGCGCATGGTCGTCCGGATCACGCGACCGCCGCCCAAACGCCGCGCACGCGACGGCGCGATCCCGGACGCGCGTGGTCGTCCGGATCATGCGGGCGCCGCCCAAACGCCGCGCCCGCAGCTGCGCGATCCCGGACGCGCGTGGTCGTCCGGATCACGCGACCGCCGCCGCCCGGGCGGGCTACGGCAGGTTGGCGATCAGGTCGGCGATCTCCCGGCGGCGGCCGGTGTAGAACGGGACCTCCTCGCGGACGTGCCGCCGGGCGGTCGAGGCGCGCAGCTCCCGCATCAGGTCGACGATCCGGTGCAGGTCGTCCGCCTCGAACGCGAGCAACCACTCGTAGTCGCCGAGCGCGAAGCTGGCCACCGTGTTGGCACGGACGTCGGCATACCCGCGCGCCATCTTGCCGTGCTCGGCGAGCATGGCGCGGCGCTCCTCGTCGGGCAGGAGATACCACTCATACGACCGGACGAACGGATACACGCAGACCCAGGCCCGGGCCTCCTCGTCGGCGAGGAACGCCGGGATGTGGCTCTTGTTGAACTCCGCGGGCCGGTGCAGCGCCATCTGCGACCAGACGGGCGCGAGGTGGGTGCCGAGGGCGGTGCGGCGCAGCGCGGCATACGCCTCCTGAAGCGCCTCGGCGCTCGGCGCGTGCCACCAGATCATGAGGTCGGCGTCGGCCCGCAGCCCCGCCACGTCATAGGTGCCGCGGACCACGACGTCCTTCGCGGCCAGATCGGCGAGGAACCCGGCCGCCTCCGCGGCGACCTCGGCCCGGGTCGAGGGGTCGAGCGGAGTCTTCGCCTGGAACACCGACCACATCGTGTAGCGGATCGAGTCGTTCAGCTCGCGGATGCGCGCGGCGTTGCTGGTCATGTGACTATCCTTCCAGTGCCTCGAGCAGGGCGTCGGCAGCGGTCCACCCCGACGTGACGCAGGCCGGGATCCCGACGCCGTCATAGGCGGCGCCGGCGACCGTGAGCGGCGGGCGCCCGGGAGCGGTGTTGTGGGCCGTCAGCGCCGCCCGCAGCTCCCCGACCCGGTCGCGATGATGCGGCGCGTACTGAGGAAGCGCCCCTCCCCACCGGAACACCGCCGCGTCCACGGGGTCGGGCAGCCGGTCGGCCCCGATCAGCCGGGCCACCTCGTCACGAACCAGGCCGAGCAGGTCGGTGTCGCTGCGCTGGAGCTGCTCCTCGTCCCCGGCCCGGCCGACGGACGCGCGGACGAGGGTGAGCCCGGACCGCCGCAGGTGCGACCACTTCTGGTCGAAGAACGTCACCGCCTTGACCGCGAACCCCTCCGTCGCCGGCACGAGCAACCCCGACAGCTCGGGCAGCTTCGTGACGGGCAGCGCCAGCGCGACCAGCGCGACACTGGCATAGTCCAGCGGCACGCCACGCAGACCGGCGGTGGACAGCAGCCGCGCCGCCGGGGTGGCGGGCACGGCGAGGACGACGGCGTCGGCGTCCAGCGCGGACGGCGAGTGGGTCGAGCCGATGGTGAGCCGCCACCGGGAGCCGTCACGGCGGAGGTCTCGCACGGGTAGGCCGAGACGGACCTCGGGCAGGGTGGCAGCGACCGCGTCGACCAGCTGGCTCATGCCTCCGCGGATCGCGCTGAACACCGGCGCGCCCGGCGTGCTCTGCCGGGCGGCCAGGGCGGCCCTGACCGCCCCGGTGAGCGTGTCGGTGCGCTCCGCCGCGTCGGCGAGGGCGGGCAGCGCCATCCGCAGGGACAGGTGGTCGGCGCGGCCGGCATAGACGCCGCCGAGAAGGGGCTCGACGAACCTGTCGACGACGAGGTCGCCGCGGCGGGGGCGGACCAGGGCGCCGACCGTGACGTCCTCGCCGGGGCGCAGGAGGGGGCCGGCAGCGGGGCGCTCGGCTGGGTCGGTGTCGACGGGGATGCCCATCAGAGTGCCGGGTGGCAGGTCGTGAAGCGTGCCGCCGGCCGCGACCGCGGCCTTCGACGTGGCGGGGTGCACGATCGCGTCACCGAGGCCGACCTGCTCGGCCAGGCGGACGGCGGCGCTCGGGCCGCCCGCCGGGTCGCCGGACAGGAACGACTCGGCGCCGCGCTCGACCGGGCCGCCGGCCAGCTCGACGGTGCGCAGCTTGCCGCCGGGGCGGTCGCTCTGGTCGATCAGGACCACGTCGAGGTGCGGGGCCCGCTCGCGCAGCCGGTGCGCCGCGGCCAGGCCGGCGATGCCGCCGCCGATCACCACGACCCGTCGCCGCGCTCCGCCGGTCACGTCATCGCCCCCCGATCAGGTGCCGCCCCGCTCATGCCACCGAGTCTATGGTCGGCGTATGACAGAAACGCGAGTGGCGGTCGTCACGGGTGCGGCGCTCGGCATCGGGCGGAAGACCGCCGAGCTGCTGGCCGAGGAGGGGTACCAGCTGGCGGTCATCGACACGAGGCCGGTGGACCTCGACGGGCTGATGTTCGAAGGGGACGTGTCGGACGAGGCGACCGTGGCGCGGTTCGTGGCCGAGGTCGAGTCGGTGTACGGGGGCTGCGACGTCCTCGTGAACAACGCCGGCATCGCGTCGATCGCGCCGGCCGAGGACACCGACGCGGCGCAGTGGCGGCGGGTCCTGGACGTGAACCTGACGGGGCCGTTCCTGCTGTGCAAGGCGTTCGGGCGGCGGATGCTCGTGCGCGGCTCGGGGTCGATCGTCAACGTGGCCTCCGTGGCCGGGCTGATGGGCGTGGCGGACCGGGTGGCGTACAACTCGAGCAAACACGGCCTGATCGGCATGACGCGCACGCTCGCGGTGGAATGGGGCGGGCGTGGGGTCCGGGTCAACGCCGTCTGTCCCGGCTGGGTGAAGACGGAGATGGACGACGAGTCGCAGGCGTCGGGGGCCTACGCGGACGCCGACATCACCGAGCACGTGCCGATGGCCCGGTTCGCGCAGCCCGAGGACATCGCCAAGGCGGTGGCGTTCCTCGCGGACCCGGAGCGGTCCGGGTTCGTCAACGGCGCCGCGCTCTCCGTCGACGGCGGGTGGGCGGTGGACGGCTCGTGGCAGTCGCTGCGACTGGACAGCCGGGGGCGGTGACCCGGAAGACGTACACCCGAAGTGCGTCGATATGTCGTCGGGTCGGGCGAATCTGACCAGGGGAATGTCCATCTGTGGGACGAACCCCTCTGGAAGATCTCGCCCGAGGCGAGCACACTCTCTCGGATGAGCGACCTCGCGTCCTCCCGACCGTCCCCCGACGAGCCGAGCGACCGCGCGCCGGCCCCGGGCGGCGGCCACGCGCCCTGGTCCGCCGAAGCGTGGTCCGCCGAGCCCTGGACCGCCGAGCCCTGGACGACCGACCCCTGGCAGATCGGCACGGGTCAGCTCGGGGCGGGCACCAGCGGCTCGGACCCGCTCGCCGACGTCATCGCGGACCTGGCCGACCACCTGGCCGACCCGGCCGACCCCGCCGTGGCCGCCGCGGCGGCTGCGGCGGCCGCTGCCGCGCGGGCGGTGCCGGTCGACGACGTGGAGCCGACCGCGAGGACGATCTCGGCGCTGCTGGCGGACACGACGACGACGCCGGCCGAGCTCGCCGACGCGGTCGCCTGGTGCTACGACGACGAGGCGCTGCCCCTGCTGCTGCCGCTGATCCACCACGCGGACGCACGGGTGCGGCGGGCGGTCGCGCAGGCGTTGCCGAGCGTCCTGGGTGAGGCACCGCCCGACGACACCGTGCGGGCGTTGCTGCTGCTGAGCAACGACCCGGACGACGACGTGCGTGACTGGGCGTGCTTCGCGCTCGGCACCCAGCTGTCGGAGATCGACGCCCCGGCGCTGCGCGACGCGCTGGTCGTGCGGCTCGACGACCCGCACGACGACACCAGGTGCGAGGCGCTGCTGGGCCTGGCCCGGCGCCGCGACGAGCGGATCCTGCCGGTGCTGCAGGAGCGGCTCGCCCGCGACAACGTGTTCTCGCTGGAGCTCGACGCGGCCGGCGCGCTCGGTCACCCGTCACTGCACACGCTGGTCCGCGGGCACCTGTCGGGCTGGGACGACGACGTGGTCGCGCGGGTGTGCGCGGCGCTGCGGCTGACCGACCCCGACGGCGTCGGCGACGACCTGCTCGACGGGCTGGCCGAGTGGTTCACCTGCGGCGCCCCGCACGCCAGCGACGAGGACCGCTACTGGTGGTCGGTGACGCTCCAGCTGCTGGAGCACGCCGAGTACCGGGCGCCGGAGATCGCCGAGCAGGTGCACGCCCGGCTCGCCGGCGAGCCCCGCGCCACGTCGCTGATGCTCGGCTCGCGACTGGCCCAACTCGCCGGCGACCACGGCTGGTGGCGCTGGCGCCCCACGTACTAGCCGGCGCCCCACCTACTGGCTGAAGCCCCACGTACTGGCTGGCGCACCACGTACTAGAGCGAATGCACCAGGGAGACGACCCTGGTCAGCACGTCCGGGTCGGTCTCGGGCATGACGCCGTGCCCGAGGTTGAAGATGTGCCCCGGCGCCTTGCGGCCCTCGGCGACCACCCGGCGCACCTCGGCCTCCACGACCTCCCACGGCGCGAACAGCACGCACGGGTCGAGGTTGCCCTGCAGGGCCTTGCCGGGCACCCGGCCCGCGGCCACGTCCAGCGGCGTGCGCCAGTCCACGCCGACGACGTCGGCGCCGGCCTCCCCCATGGCGGTCAGGAGCTCACCGGTACCGACGCCGAAGTGGATCTTCGGAATTCCGGCGATGCCGTCAAGGACGCGACGGGAGTGCGGCAGGACGTAGCGCCGGTAGTCGGCCTCCGACAGGGCCCCGGCCCACGAGTCGAAGAGCTGCACCGCGTGCACGCCCGCGTCGGCCTGCACGCGGAGGAACGTGAGGGTGATGTCGGCGAGCCGCTCGCACAGGGCGTGCCAGACGTCGGGCGCGCCGTACATGAGCGCCTTGGTCTTCACGTGGTGCCGTGACGGACCGCCCTCGACGAGGTAGCTGGCCAGGGTGAAGGGCGCCCCCGCGAAGCCGATCAGCGCGGTCTGCCCCAGCTCGGCGAGCAGCAGCCGGATCGACTCGGCGACGAACTCCACCGCCGACGGGTCCAGCAGGGGCAGCGCGGAGACGTCGGCCATGGTGGCCACGGGCGAGGCGACGACGGGGCCGGTGCCGGCGACGATGTCCAGGTCGACGCCGGCGGCCTGGAGCGGCACGACGATGTCGCTGAAGAGGATCGCGGCGTCGACCTCGTGGCGGCGGACCGGCTGGAGGGTGATCTCGCAGACCAGGTCGGGCCGGCGGCACGACTCGAGCATGCCGATGCCGGCGCGGACCGCGCGGTACTCGGGCAGGGAACGGCCGGCCTGGCGCATGAACCAGACGGGCGGGTGCGGCACCGCCTGCCCGCGGGCGGCACGCAGCAGCAAATTGTCAGTCATAGCGAAGTCATCGTTTCACTGCGTGCACATCGGCGGCGCGGCGGCACCCCCCGAGCGGGTCTGCGGCCTTACTCTTCCGGTATGGCGCCATCGACCGCGACTCCCCCAACGTTCATTCGGGCGGTGGAGGAGCTGCGCGCGTTCACGGCGCGGCCCGAGATCGAGCTGGAGGAGATGCCGGCGCCGCAGCGGCTCGCGCCGTATGCGCACGCGATGAGCGGCACCGTGCTGCGCGACGGTGACGAGGTCGCGACCGGGCGGCTGATCCTGCTGCACGACCCGGCCGGCCACGACGCGTGGGACGGCACGATGCGGCTCGTCACGTACGTGACCGCCGAGATGGAGGCCGAGCTCGCCGCGGACCCGCTGCTGCCGGGGGTCGGCTGGAGCTGGCTGACCGACGCCCTGGAGAGCCACGGCGCGTCCTACACGGCGATCGGCGGGACCGTCACGCAGACGCTGTCGACCCGCTTCGGCGACCTCGCCGGCCCGCCGACCGCGGCCGACCTGGAGATCCGGGCGTCGTGGACGCCGACCGACGGCGACCTGCAGTCCCACGTCAGCGCCTGGTGCGCGCTGCTCGCCTCGACGGCCGGCCTGCCTCCGCCGGGCGTGACCGCACTGCGATAGCGAAGGGCGGGCCCTTTTCGAGAAGAGCCCGCCCTCATCGGTGAATCAGAGTCCGAGGATCGTGTCGGCCTCGTCGCACGGCTTCTTCATCTCGGTGACCTTGTTCTGCAGCGTCGTCTTGTCGCCGTTGTTGGACGCCTCCAGCGCCTCGATCAGCAGCGTCAGGCACTTGCCGATGACGTCGCGCTGACGCTTCGCCTCGGTGCTGTCGGCCGTGACGCCGCGCAGCTCCTGCTGCGCCTTGGCGAGCTCGTCGGACTTCGACTTCAGGTCGTTCTTGGTCTTGTCCAGCTCACCCTGCGTCGAGGTGATGGTGTCCTGGCGCTGCGACGCGAGCTTCTCCGACTTGTCGAGCTTGCCGCTCTTGTCGAAGTACAGCCCGACGAACACGCCGGCCGCGATGACCGCGAGGGCGAGCAGGCTGGCGAGGATCGGCACCGCCACGCTCTTCTTCGGGGCCGGGCCGGGGGTCTGGTAGCCGCCCTGGGCGTACCCGGGCGGGCCGGAGACGGGGCCGTACGAGGTGGGCGGCGCGGACATCGGCGGCCCGGACATCGGCGGCGCCGACATCGGCGGGTTCGCCATCATCGGCGAGGTCGGCGGCGCGGAGACCGAGGGCTCGAGGTTGTAGGCGGCCGGCTGCGGCTCGCCGTAGCCCGGCAGCTGCTGCGTGCCCTGGTCGTACGGGTTGGGCTGGCCGTAACCCTGGTCGTGGGTCGGGGCGGGCTGCGGCGGCACCGGGGCGCCGTACGGGTTCTGCGGCGCGGACGGCGGCGGGTATGCCCCCTGCGGCGCGTTCGGGTCGGGGTAGGCGTAGCCCTCGTTCGGGTTCCCCTGGGGGTTACCGGGGTATGTCATGGTAGTTCTTCCTCCTGAGAATCCTTCCGGGCAAGCGCCCCGGCCAGGGGTGAAGCTGCCGTCGCGACCGGGACGCGGCGGCGTGTTGCAGCGGTCAGCAGACGCTGATCGTTTGGCAAACCACCGAGATCGGGATGGCCAGGCCGATGCCTTCGGCTTCGCGCGCCTTCAGCGTCGCGACGCCGACCACCTCCTTCTTGGCGTTGAACACGGGGCCGCCGGAGTTGCCGGGGTTGATCGCCGCGTCGAACTGCATGAGGTCTTCGCCGCTCCTTGAGCGGAACGCGCTGACGACGCCGGTGGTGACGGTGTCCTCGAGGCCGAGCGGCGCGCCGACGACGAGCACGGGCTCGCCGACCTTCGGCACCTGCGCGGCCGGGACGAGCCGGGTGAACTCCTCGTCGGTGTGCAGCAGCGCCAGGTCCTTGTCGGGGTGCGCCTCGATGACCTTCGCCGGGAAGCGCTGGTTGGTGCGCTCGAGGCTGACGTCGCGCTCGCCCTTTTCGTACGCCTCCTGCACGACGTGGTAGTTCGTGATGAGGTTCGTGCCGCCGCCCGAGGGGGCCTTGCCGAGCGCGAACGACGTGCCGGTCGCGTACTTGGTGGTGACGCGGAACACGCTCGGACGGACGCTTTCGGCGACCGCGGCGGCGTCGAGGTTGCCGCCGGTCTTCGCCTCGAGCTTGTCGGCGCGGTCCTCGAGCGCCTTGAGGCGGGTCTCGTCGGTGGTCTTCGCGGCGGTGGCGGCCTTCTCGGCCTTGTCCAGGCGGGACTCGAGGCGGACGATGAACGCCGCCTGCACGCCGACGACCACGAGCAGGACCAGGCCGATGACCAGGGCGAGAACCCCGCTGCGGCCACGGCCTCCCGGGTGCGGTTGCGCCTGGTGTACGAGGTGCGGCGGCCCACTCTGCGGCTGCGGGCCCGCGGGCGCGGACACCGGCCAGGCACTGGTTGGCTGGGCCGGGAAGGCGCCGCTGCCGGGTTGAGCGGCGAATCCGCCGGTGGACAGCCCGCCCGCGGGTGACACGCCAGCGGCCGGGAACGCTCCGGTCTGGGTCATTCGTGGAGGAAGTGGACCGAGCCGCTCCGAATCTTCGCCGGATCGGTCCGAGTGCCGCGGACGATCGTACGAATCGGAGGTTCCGGAAGCCACCGGGTTGGAAGGGTCATACCCGGCCGTCATGCTTCTCGTTTCCTTCCTGTCACATTTCCACCCGTTTGTCCCGCGGCCCGGTCGTTGAGCGGCCTCGCAGTCGGCCTCACACTAAACCGCTCACACAAGCCCCGCGACCTCCGAGGCAATCAACGGACAGAACCAGAAGTACGACTTCCGCCCGCGCTCGCGACCGTACCGGCACGGGCGGGGTTTGTCCGTCCCGAATTCCGTGTCGCGGGCCACGGAACCGGCCCTCGAATCGGCCACCGAAACGGCCCGCGGGCGGACCGGAAACCGACGCGCCGGACCCGGCTGCATCGGCGTGCCGGTGCCGCAACGTACCGTGGTCCGGGTGACCGACGAACCCCCCGCGCGGCGTCGGGACGAGGAGCCAGACAGTCCGGGCAAACCGGACGACAAGACCGAGCCCGTCCTGCTGACCGCCCCCCGAGACGGGACGCCCGAGCCGATCATCGACCGGGCGGAGCTCGCGCGCGCCGTCGAGCGATTCGCCCAGGGCAGCGGCCCGGTGGCCGTGGACGCCGAGCGCGCCTCCGGCTACCGCTACACGCATCGGGCCTATCTCGTGCAACTGCGCCGTGCCGGTGCCGGCACCGTCCTGATCGACCCCCTGCCCTTCGGACAGCTACCAGAGCTCGACGAGGTGATCTCGCCCACCGAGTGGATCCTGCACGCCGCCAGTCAGGACCTGCCGTGCCTGACGGAGCTCGGGTTGCGCCCGACCCGGCTTTTCGACACGGAGCTCGCGGCACGGTTGTGCGGCTTCGAACGGGTCGGCCTGGCCGCCCTGACGGAGTCGCTACTGGGGTACACCCTGGAGAAGCACCACTCGGCGGCCGACTGGTCGACGCGACCGCTGCCGGCCTCCTGGCTGACGTATGCGGCACTGGACGTCGAGCTGCTGCTGCAGTTGCGCGACACGCTCGCCGAGGAGCTGCACGAGCAGGGCAAGACGGAGTGGGCGGCACAGGAGTTCGCCGCGCTGGTCGCCTCCGCCGGCGACCCGCCGCGGGTGCGGGCCGACCCGTGGCGCCGCACGTCGGGCATCCACCGGGTCCGGGGCGCCCGCGCGCTCGCCCGGGTCCGCGCGCTGTGGCACGCCCGCGACGAGATCGCCGCCCGCCGGGACGCGAGCCCTGGCCGGGTCCTCGCCGACGCGGCCATCATCGCGGCGGCCGAGGCCGATCCGAAGGACGAGCGGACGCTGCTCGCCCTCGCCGGGTTCGGCGGGCGGTCGGTGCGCCGGCTCGCGCCGACGTGGCTGGCCGCGCTGGCCGAGGCGAGGACCCTGACGGACCGGGAGCTGCCCACCACCCCACCGTCCGACGGTCCCCCGCCGCCGCACCGGTGGGCCGAGCGGGATCCGGTCGCGGCGGGCCGCCTGACGCGCTGCCGCGAGCTGGTGACGAGCCTCGCCACCGCCAACCGGGTGCCGCCGGAGAACCTGATCACCCCGGACACGGTCCGGCGGCTCGCCTGGTCACCTCCGGAGGAGCTCACCGAGGAGGCGGTCGGTGCGGTGCTGGCCGGCTACGGGGCGCGCCCGTGGCAGGTCGCGCTGGTGACGCCCGGCCTCACCACGGCACTGGAGGTGCCTTCCGAGTAGGGGCGCTGGAGGTGCCTTCCGAGCAGGGCGGCGGGGTGTGGGCGGATCCACAGGCGCGACGGACTTACTGGCGAGTAACATTGCCGGTAATTCGTCGCTAGGAGGACACCCGTGCCCCGTCCCGTCCGCGACGTCGTCTTCGTCGACGGCGTGCGCACCCCGTTCGGCAAGGCCGGTGGGATGTATGCCAACACCCGCGCCGACGACCTCGTCATCCGCTGTATCCGGGAGCTGCTGCGCCGCAACCCGCAGCTGCCGCCGGAGCGGGTCGACGAGGTCGCGATCGCGGCCACCACGCAGATCGGCGACCAGGGCCTGACCATCGGCCGCACCGCCGCTCTGCTGTCGGGCCTGCCCAAGACCGTCCCCGGCTACTCGATCGACCGCATGTGCGCCGGCGCCCTGACCGCGGTGACCACCGTCGCCGGCGGCATCGCGTTCGGCGCCTACGACGTCGCGATCGCCGGCGGCGTCGAGCACATGGGCCGCCACCCGATGGGCGAGGGCGTCGACCCTAACCCGCGCATCATCGCGGAGAAGCTCGTCGACCCCTCCGCGCTCGTCATGGGCGCCACCGCGGAGAACCTGCACGACCGGCTCCCCGGCATCACCAAGGAGCGCGCCGACAAGTTCGGCTACGCGTCGCAGGTCAAGACCGCCGCCGCCTACAAGGCCGGCAAGCTGCAGCCCGACCTGGTCAGCGTCGCCACCCGCGACCCGGAGGCCGGCTGGGGCCTGGCCACGGTCGACGAGGCCCCCCGCGACACCAGCCTCGAGAAGCTCGGCACCCTCAAGACCCCGTTCCGCCCGCACGGCAAGGTCACCGCCGGCAACGCCGCAGGCCTCAACGACGGCGCCACCGCCGCCATCATCGCGGCCGAGGACGTCGCCCGCGAGCTGGGCCTGCCCGTCGGCATGCGGCTCGTCTCCTACGGCTTCGTCGGCGTCGAGCCCGAGGTCATGGGCTTCGGCCCGGTCCCGGCGACCGAGAAGGCGCTGCGCCAGGCCGGCCTGACCATCGACGACATCGGCCTGTTCGAGCTCAACGAGGCCTTCGCCGTGCAGGTCCTGGCGTTCCTCGACCACTTCGGCATCGCCGACGACGACCCGCGGGTCAACCCGTGGGGCGGCGCGATCGCCGTCGGGCACCCCCTGGCGTCCTCCGGCGTGCGGCTCATGACGCAGCTGTCGCGGCAGTTCGCCGAGCACCCCGAGGTCCGCTACGGCCTCACCGCCATGTGTGTCGGCATCGGCATGGGCGCGTCCGTGATCTGGGAGAACCCGAACTGGGAGGGCGGCAAGTGAGCACGACCATCAGCAACCCCAACGAGGTCGTGACCAAGGCGCTGCTGCGCTTCGTGACCCTGCCCTCGCGGGAGCGCGCCGCGCTGATCACGCTCGACAACGGCTTCGACCACACCAAGCCCAACTCGTTCGGCCCCGGCGGCCTGGCGAGCCTCGACGCGGCGATCGACGAGGCCGTCGCGGCCGCGCCGAAGTTCATCGCGATCACCGGCAAGCCGTACATCTTCTGCGTCGGCGCCGACATCACCGCCATGCCGCTGCTCACCGAGCGCGAGCAGGCCCTGGAGCTCGGCCGCTACGGCCACAAGGTGTTCCGGAAGCTCAAGGACTCGGCGGTGCCGACCTTCGCTTTCATCAACGGCGCGGCGATGGGCGGCGGGCTGGAGGTGGCGCTGCACTGCCACTACCGGACGGTCTCCTCCGGCGCCGCGGCGCTCGCCCTGCCCGAGGTCGCGATCGGTCTCGTGCCCGGCTGGGGCGGCACCCAGCTGCTGCCGAACCTCATCGGCATCGCCCCGGCCGCGCAGGTCATCATCCAGAACCCGCTCACCCAGAAGACCCTCAAGCCGGCCCAGGCCCGCGAGCTCGGCATCGCCGACGAGATCTTCGAGCCGGCCGACTACCTGGAGCGGTCGATGGCCTGGGCGGAGGGTGTCGTCGACGGTACGGTCACCGTCACCCGCCCGGAGATCGACCGGGACATGTGGGACGGTGTGCTGTTCTTCGCCAAGCACCAGCTCGACGAGCGGCTGCACGGCGCCGTCAACTCCGCCAACAAGGCCCTTGAGCTGCTGGCGCTGGCGAAGGACGCCGCCTTCACCGACGGCACCGCGGCCGAGGACGAGGCGCTCGCCGACCTGCTCATGGGCGACCAGTCCCGGGCCAGCCTCTACGGGTTCGACCTCGTGCAGCGCCGCGCGAAGCGGCCCGCGGGCGCGCCCGACAAGGGCCTCGCCCGCGACGTCAACAAGGTCGGCATCGTCGGCGCCGGCCTGATGGCCTCGCAGCTGGCGCTGCTCTTCGTGCGCCGGCTCGAGGTCCCGGTCGTGCTCACCGACCTCGACCAGGCCCGCGTCGACAAGGGCGTCGGCTACGTCCACGCCGAGATCGACAAGCTGGTGTCGAAGAAGCGCCTCGACCCGGGCAAGGCCGCGAAACTCCGTTCGTTGGTGAGCGGCTCCGCGGACAAGGCCGCCTTCGCCGACGCCGACCTCGTGCTGGAGGCCGTCTTCGAGGACCTCGGCGTCAAGAAGCAGGTCTGGGCCGAGGTCGAGAAGATCGTCCGGGACGACTGCGTCCTGGCGACCAACACCTCCTCGCTGTCCGTCAGCGAGCAGGCCGCCGGGCTCGCTCACCCCGAGCGGGTCGTCGGGCTGCACTTCTTCAACCCGGTCGCGATGATGCCGCTGCTGGAGATCGTCCGCGCCGACCAGACCGACGACGCGACGCTCGCCACCGCGTTCGCCGTCGGCAAGGCGCTGAAGAAGTCCTCGGTGCTCGTGGCGGACCGGCCGGCGTTCGTGGTCAACCGGCTGCTGACCCGCTTCCTGGGGGTCGTCACCGCCGCCGTCGACAACGGCACCCCGATCCCGGTCGCCGACGCCGCCCTCGACCCGCTCGGCCTGCCGATGCGGCCGATGGCGCTGCTCGGCATGGTCGGCCCGGCCGTCGCGCACCACGTGGCGGAGACGCTGCACGCGGCGTTCCCGGACCGGTTCGGCGTGTCGGCCAACCTGGGCCGGATCGTCGAGGCCGGCAAGCGCGGCTTCACCGACGCCGAGGGCAACCCCGACCCGGAGGTGCTCGCGCTGCTGGAGGTCGGCTCCTCACCGTCGACGGCGGACGAGCTGCGCGACGAGGCGACGGCGGCCCTGGCCCGCGAGATCCGGCTCATGCTGGACGAGGGTGTCGTCGCCGACCCGCGCGACATCGACCTGTGCATGATCCTCGGTGCGGGCTGGCCGCTGCACCTGGGCGGGGTCACGCCGTACCTCGACCGCGAAGGCATCTCCGAGAAGGTGACCGGCGCCCGCTTCCTGCCGCCGGGCGTGGCCAACGCGCCGTAAGTTCACCCTATCGAGCAGATGTTTCGGTAAATATCGGATTTGGACCCCGTCGACGCTTAGCGTTGGCGGGGTTCGCTCGCAGTCCCCCCGGCTGCACGGATCACTCGTCCCCGGGGGTGCACCATGCGCAAAATCATGTCCGTCGCCGCGCTGTTCCTGCTGACGCTGGCGTATCCGGTCGATGCGCAGGCGGCCTCGACCGCGACCGTGGTCTCCCCGAAACGCCCCTTGAACGTCCGGGCCGGCAGCGCCGTGTGGACCGTACAGCTGCGGACATTGCCTCATGGCAGTCCCGTCGCCATCGACTGCCAGGTCAAGGGCCAGCTCATCAACCAGGGCAGCGTCCGGGTCACGGACCTGTGGGACCGGCTCACCGACGGCACCTACGTCTCCGACGCGTGGATCCGCCACGCCGGCGCCGTCCCCGCCTGTGGCCCGGCGGCGCCCGTCGCCCCCGCCGCCGTGCCTGCCGCCGCGAACACGACCACCGGCACCGTCGCCTCCGGCACCATCCCGCTGAAGGCCCGCACCGGCCCAGCGCACGGCGCGCCACTCATCGCGGCCCTGGCCGACGGCACCCCGCTGACACTCGTCTGCCAGCAGCGCGGCGAGAACATCGTGGGCACGCAGCGCGTCACACCGATGTGGAACCGCCTGCCGGAAGGCACGTACGTCTCCGACGCCTACGTGCGCCGCACCGCGACCCCGCCCCTGTGCACCGCGGCCAACCAGCCCGTCGCCGCACCCGCCGCCCCGGGCGCCGGCGCGTGGACCAACCCGCTGCCCGGCTTCCGGGCCCGCCCCGGCTTCCGTACCTCCAACAACCCCAGCCACATCGGCGTCGACATCATGTCCTTCACCGGGACCCCGATCCACGCCGCCTCTGCCGGCACCGTCACCGAGGTCATCTGCAACATCGAGGCCGGCCACAGCTGCGACCAGACCGGCAGCGCCTCGGTCGGCGGCTGCGGCTGGTACGTGAAGATCCAGCACGCCGGCGGCATCGCCACCCTGTACTGCCACATGGTCCGCAAGGCCCTCGTCAAGCCCGGCGAGCAGGTCAAGGCCGGCCAGGTCATCGGCTACGTCGGCAGCTCCGGCAACTCCTCCGCCCCGCACCTGCACTTCGAGGTCCACATCAACGCCCCGCCGACCGGCCCCCAGAACGCCATCGACCCCCTCCCCTTCATGCGCACCCACGGCGCCCCCATCGGCTAGTTGACCCGACACGTTGCCGCCTGCCCGGCCACCCCGCCGCCGCACTCCCCGCACCCGGTTACGTCGCCCCGCTCCACTTCCCGCGCCGGTTTTGTCCGCTCGCTCCACTCCGCACCCGGTTATGTCGACTCGCTCCGCTCCCCGCGCCCGGTCTGTCCGCTCGCTCCACTTCCCGCGCCCGGTTATGTCGACTCGCTCCGCTCCCCGACATAACCGAAATTTCGGATATGTTCGCGGAGCGGACATATCCGCGGCCGGCCGGGCCTCGACGGGATGCTCACCGGCCCCCCAATGCGCCGCAGACTGCGCACAGCCGCACGTGCGCGCCGCATCTTTGTGGCCGCCCGCCGCCGAACCGCAGACCCAAGCGCGCAGACGCGAAGAATCTCCCCCAAGTGATCCAAGGACAGTCGCGGCCGCCCGCACGACCAGATTCATCCTTGGATCACGCCGACGACCTCCCGGTGGCCGCCCGCCGAACCGCGAACCCAAGCGCGCAGACGCGAAAGACCTTGCCCAAGTGATCCAAGGACAGCGGCGGCCGCCCACACGACCAGATTCATCCTTGGATCACGCCGGCCACCCGCAACGACCAACCACCCAATGCAAAGAACCGGACTCGCCCAAGTGATCGAAGGACGGCAGTGGCCGCCCGGACAGCCAGACCCATCCTTGGATCACGCAGACGACTCCCGGTGGCCGCCCGCCGCCGAACCGCAGACCCAAGCGCGCAGACGCGAAGAATCTCGCCCAAGTGATCCAAGGACAGCGGCGGCCGCCCACACGACCAGACCGATCCTTGGATCACGCCGGCCACCCGCAACGGCCAACCACCCAATGCAAAGAACCGGACTCGCCCAAGTGATCGAAGGACGGCAGTGGCCGCCCGGACAGCCAGATCCGTCCTTGGATCACGCCGGCAACTCGCGGAGGGCGACCACCCGATGCGGCGCGCAAGCGCCGCTGGCCCTGCCTCGCGCCTCAACGCGGGCAGTGCGCCGCGCAGCGGCGCATTGGGGTGCGGGTGAGAATCCCCGCCGGGACCCGCCGCGCAGCGGTGGGGCGGAAGCACAGCGTGAGAATCCCCGCCGGGCCCCGCCGCGGCAGCGGTGGGGGGCACTACAGCGCTACAGCGCGCGGTGGCGGCCGGGGCGGTCGGGGGCGCGTTTGGCGGCGTACATGGCCTGGTCGGCGGTGCGGAGGACCTCGTCGGGGTCCTCGCCCGGGCCGGCCAGGTGCAGGCCGACGCTGGCGCCGATGCGGACCTCGTGGCCCACGATGTCGAAGGGGTCGGACAGGGACGCGCGCAGCCTGGCCGAGAGGGCGGCGGCGTCGTCGGGGGTGACCAAGCCGGGCAGGAGCAGGACGAACTCGTCGCCGCCGACGCGGGCCAGCACATCCGTGGGGCGCAGACAGAGGGAGAGGCGCTCGCCGACCTGGCGCAGGAGCTCGTCGCCGGCCTCGTGGCCGAGCTCGTCGTTGACGGGCTTGAAGCCGTCCAGGTCGACGAAGAGCACGCCGACGGGGGTGTGCTGCAGGGAGGCGGTGAGGCGCTCCTGCAGGCGGCGGCGGTTGGGCAGGCCCGTGAGGGGGTCGTGGTGGGCGTCGTGGGCGAGGCGGTCCTGCATCTCGCGGCTGTCGGTGATGTCGCGGGCGTTGATGACGATGCCGTTGAGGGCGGCGTTGTGCAGCTGGTTGGAGGCGGTGAAGTCGAACCAGCGGTGGTTGCCGTCCGCCTGGGAGACGCGGACCTGCATGCGCTCCAGGCCGCCCTTCTCGCCCAGCAGCGCGGCGAAGCGTTCCCGGACGTGCTGGCGGTCGTCGGGGTGCAGCAGGTCGAAGACGGATGAGCCGACGGCGACGAAGCCGAGGATCCGTTTGCCGCTGGGGCTGGAGTACACGACGCACCCGTCATCGTCCAGGACGGTGACGACGTCCGGGGCGTGCTCGACGAGCGCGGCGAAGCGCTCCTCGGCGCGGCGGCGGACGAGCTGCGAGCGGTACCCGAGGACGGCGAGCCCGGCGACGCCGACGAGGAGCATGGTGAGCAGCGCCAGGTTGATGGTGAGGCTGCGGTTGCGGACCGGGCCGTCGAAGGTGGCGGTGGACTGGGTCCGCACGTACGCCCAGCCGCCTGGCAGCCCGCCGTGGACGGCGGCGATCATGGACCTGCCGCCGGAGCGGTACGTGACGAACACCGACTCCGCGGAGCCGATCTTCTTGATGATCTCCGAGTCGGCCATGGTGCCGACCATCAGAGGGTCGCTGGAGGCGCCGACGGTGCCGCTGGCGTCCACGACGAGGGAGAGGTGCGACGGGTCGCTGAGCTTCTCCAGGTACACCTGGAGCTGCCCCTTCAGGACCGGGACGAAGCCGTAGATGAGCGCGACGGGGTCGCTGCCGACGACGATGGGCACGGCGACCGCCTGCACGAGGGTGTCCTTGACCGTCATGAGGGAGGAGAAGCCGGGCTTGCCCAGCGCCAGGCCGGACATCAGCGGTTTCCAGCCGACCGCGGCCTGGTCCGGGAACATGTTCGCGGGCTTCGTGGCGTTGACCGGGTTGCCGGTGAGGTCGGTGAGGACGACGCCGTACGAGAAGAACGTCGACTTCTTCGCGTAGTCGACGAGGGCGGCCCGATCGCCCGCGTCGCCGGGGGTCAGCGACAGCGGATGGCTCGTGACGAAGTCGTTGAGCTCCTTCGCCGACAGCAGGAGCAGCTGCTCGACCAGGCCGCCGTTGTTGGTGGCGAGGGCGAGGGTGTCGGCGCGGTGCACGGTCTCCGCGGCCCGCAGCGCGGAGCGGTTGACCGAGACGCCGACGGCGCCGATCGCCAGCAGCAGGGCGGCGCTGATGCCCACTACCAGCCAACTGCGCAGCCGCATCCGGTTTCCTCCGACGTGTCCTGTGGAGGTCTCATCGGCGGCGAAGGGCGGAACTGAGAAACTGTGCTCGCGATCACATCGGCTTGACCGGCGCCGTGCCCGTCAGTACCGGCGTGACCGCCGCCGCAGGGAGGCTGACAGTCACCTCGAGGCCGCCGCCGTCCAGGGCCACGGCGCTGACCCCTCCCCCGTGCGCCTCGCAGACCGCGCGGACGATCGACAGGCCCAGCCCCGAGCCGCGGGCGCCGGTGCGCTCCCGCCCGCCGCGCCGGAAGGGCTCGAAGAGCACGGGCACGTCGGCCGGGGCGACCTCGAAGCCGGTGTTGCCGACGACGAGCCAGGCCAGGGTCTCGTCCGTGCCGGTGCGGACCCAGATGCGGCCGCCGAGGTGGTTGTACCGGACGGCGTTCTCGACGAGGTTGCCGGCGAGCCGTTCGAGCAGCCCCGGGTCGCCGACGACCCTCGCCGGCGCCAGGTCGGTGGTCACGTCGAGGGTCAGCCGGGTGATCTCCTTGCCCATCGCGGACATGGCGACGGTGACGCCGGTGGCCAGGTCGGTGGGGACCTTCCGCCCGAGCCGCCGGCCGGCCTGCGCCTCGGTGCGCGCCAGCAGCAGCAGCGACTCGACGAGCGCGTTGGCCCGCGTGGACGCGTCGCGCACGACGTTGGACATGCGGCGGAACTCCTCGACGTCGGCCTCGGGGTCGTCGAGGGTGACGTCGACCTCGGTCCGCATGACGGCGAGGGGGGTCCGCAGTTCGTGGGACGCGTTGGCGACGAAACGCTTCTGGGTGTCGAACGCCTCGCTGATCCGGTCGAGCATCGCGTCGAACGTCTTCGCCAGCTCCGACACCTCGTCGTCGGCGCCGTCGTAGTTGATCCTGGCGTCAAGGGTCTCACCGGTGAGCCGCTGCGCGGTGGTGGTGACCTTCTGGAGGGGGCGCAGCGCCCGGCCGGCGACGACGTACGCGCCGGCGACCCCGACCGCGCCGATGAGCAGCAGCGCGAGGCTGCCGCGGGTCACGAGCTCCCATTCGGCGGCGTCGGCGAGCTCCGTCTGCCACTGCCGGGCGTCGACCTCGCTGCCGTCCTGCAGGACGATCCGGGTGCCGGGCCGCAGCTCGTCGGCGGGCCGGATCGCGCTGTCGACGAGGATGTAGGCCAGCACCACCAGCACGAGCCCGGCACCGACGAGCAGGATGCCGTTGAGCAGGGTGAGCCGCAGCCGCAGCGTCGGGCGGAACAGGGCTGCGCGGCGGGCGTCGTAGATCGTCATTCGGGCGGCCTGGTCCTGTATCCGGCGCCGACGACGGTCTCGATGAGCGCGGGGTCGCCGAGCTTCTTGCGCAGGGTCATCATCGTGACCCGCACGGTCGTGGTGAACGGGTCGGCGTTGGCGTCCCAGACCCGCTCGAGCAGCTCCTCGCTGGACACGACGGCGCCGCGGGCCTTCAGCAGCTCCTCCAGCAGCCCGAACTCCTTGCGGGTCAGGTCGAGCGGCTGCCCGCCCCGGGTCGCGACCCGCTTGGCCTGGTCGAGCACGAGGTCGGCGATGGTCAGCACGGGCGGCGCGGCGGGGGTCGCCCGGCGGCCCAGCGCCTGGACCCGCGCGACCAGCTCGTCGAACGCGAACGGCTTCGGCAGGTAGTCGTCGGCACCGATCTGCAGCCCTTCGACCCGGTCGGCGACGCTGCCGCTCGCGGTCAGCATCAGGACCCGGGTCAGCGCCCCGGACGCGACCAGGTCGGCACAGATGTCGTCGCCGTGGATGCCGGGCAGGTCGCGGTCCAGCACGACCACGTCATAGCGGGTGACCATGGCCATCTCGTGGCCCTGGGTGCCGTCGTACGACACGTCGACCGCCATGCCCTGTCGTCGCAGCCCCCGCACGATCGCGTCGGCGAGGTGCCGCTCGTCCTCGACCACCAGCACGCGCACGCCACATCACCCCCACCCGGTCGGGCCAGTGTCAGGCACCGGCTGTGAAGTCCGCGTGAGCCGCCAGCGAAGCGACTCGGGCGGCGAACCAGTAGTACAGCACGGCTCACGCCGCCGCCGAAGGCGGCGGCAGCCGCCAGCGAAGCGGCTCGAGCGGCGAACCAATAGTCGAACCAATAGTCGAACCCGTAGTCGAAGCAGTAGTCGAGCCAACGTATACCGCACCATTGGCGACCATGGCCCGCGCCGGGCACCCTGAAGATGTGGAAGAGCCGCTGATCGATCTCGGTGTGGTCAACGACCAGGACGATCAGCTGGACGCCGGGCCGCCACCGGCGGTGCCCGGCCGGCGGCAGTGGCCGTTCGTGATGGTGCTGGCGCTGCTCGCGACGTTCACCGGCGGCTCCGGCGCCGGCACCTCCGTGGAGGATCTCGGCGTCCTGGCCGAGCACACCATCGGATTCGTCGCCGACCGCGGCATGCTGTACGCGCTGGGAGAGGACCCGGCCGTCACCGCGTACGACTGGGGCACGGGCGAGGAGCGCTGGAGCCGCAGGATCCTGCCGAACTCCGGCCAGGTCTACCTCGCCGCGGACCGCGCCTACATCCGCCACCGCCCGTGCACCGACGCCATCGGCTGGAGCCTGGAACGGCTCGACCCGGCCGACGGCCGCCAGCAGTGGTTCGCGGCGGGCGCACCGGTCGCGGTGCTGCGCCTCGACGAGAAGCCCGGGCTGCTGCTCGTCGACGAGCGCGCCGGGACGTGCCCGCCGGCGGTGCCGCAGCGCAACACCCCGCAGACGCCGGTGCACCTGGCGGCGATCGACGCGGAGACCGGGATCGTGCGGTGGCAGTTCCAGATGCCGGCCGGCGGCCGGCTGGTCTCCCCCGACGTCCCCGGCAACGACTGGTTCGCGATCTGGTACCCGACAGGGCACACCGAGATCCGGGCCGCCGCGACCGGCGCGGTGCTCAGCGGCGCGGAGGTGCCCGAGCTCGCCGACGGCCCGCCGCAGAGCGTCCGCATCGTCGGCGACATGCTCGTCGTCGTCGCCGTCGGCCTCGACGGGGCGATGATCACCAGCTACGGGCACACGCCGCTGCAGTTCCGGTGGCGGCTGCTCTTCCAGTCGGCGGAGCCCGTGCCGATCGCCGAGCTCGCCTACGGCCCGGTCGTCGTCGCGTGCGGCCCGATGGTGTGCGTGCCGAACTGGCGCGACATCGCCGTCATCGACCCGCGGACCGGTGTGCAGCGCTGGCGCCGGCAGATCCAGATGGACGCGGTCGGCTCCGGTGTCCTGGTCGCCCGGGACCGCGAGGACTTCATGCGGATCCGCATCGTCGACTGGGAGACCGGCACGGACCGCAGCGAGCTGACCGGCTGGGGCCTGATCCCGACGGCCACCGACGGCAACGACGACGCCGCCGGGACCGCCGCGACCGCCGGCGCCACGTGGGCGCTGGTCCAGAAGCCCGACGGCAACGGCTCACAGATCGGGCGGGTGAACCTGCGCACCGGGGAGGTCGAGATCATCGGCCAGGTGAGCCCGATCCCCTCCAGGTGCGCGCTGCGCGGCCACCGTCTGTCGTGCCTGGCCGGCGGCGACAGCCTCCGCCTGTGGCGGCTGTGAGCCTCCGGAGGACCACAGCGCGCGCAGCAGGATAGACCGGCAGGATGCCTGCAGCGCTCCCCCGGTCGCGCGTGGCCAGATGCGGTCACGGCAGGCGGAGCAGGACGACCTCGTCACTGTCGGTGGCGCAGGCGACGAGCTCCCCGTCGATCTCGCACGAGACGAGGACGCCGGGGACCGCGGCCGACGGGGCCGGCACCGGGCCGCGGTCGGACCAGGCGAGCAGCGTGTCGTGGTCGGTCTGCAGGCCGATCAGGACGCGGGGGCCGGCGGCGGCGAGGAAGCGCCAGCCGGGCGGGACGGTGATGCCGGTGTCGGCGGCCATGGCCTGCGCCCCGCCGGGTGTGACGGATGACAGCGCCCTCGGCACGATCCACAGCAGCGCGCCGTCGGACGGGTCGACGGCGGCGGTGCGTTCGCCGCTGACGCACAGCGCCGCGTCGCACGGCAGGATCGTGAGCGGGCTGCCGATGCCGGTCGGCACCTGGGCCTTCCAGCGTTCGACGAGGCCGCGACTGTACGCGGTGATCCGGGTGCTGCCGGCCGGCACGTCCGACCGGGCGACGAGCAGCAGGTCACCGACGACGGCGACGAGGTCGTCGGCGGGTCCGGCGATGCCACCGACCGGGGCGGTGCGCGCGCCGGTGCCGAGGTCGACCGTGCTGAGCCCGCCGGCGCCGTCCAGCAGCGCCGCCCAGCTGGCACCGGTCACGGCCGCGTCGACGGCCACGCGGGTGCCGGGATCGACGGCGGTGTCCCACTGTACGAGGCCCGCGGGGTCGACGAGCTGCCAGCGCAGCACGCCCGCGGTCGGGGTGTTGTCGGCGAGGGCGCGGCAGCCGTCGGACCAGAGACTGCGCATGACGACGGTGCCGGTGCCGCCGGGTGGGGTCCGCACGGGCACGCCGACGGCCCGCCACCGCTCCCGCCCGGTCGCCCGGTTCACCGCGACGGTGACGCCGGTGATGCCGGAGCGGCACAGGTCCGGGGATAGGACCGCCAGTTCGCCGCGGATGTCGACGTACGAGAGCTGGGCCAGCCCTTCCGGGGTGAACATCCACCGCAGCGTGCCGTCGGTGGCGTCGTAGGCCTCCACCGGCGTCGGGGTGCGGTCGCTGTCGAACACGAACAGCGCCCCGCTGGCGACGTGGTAGTCGCCGTTGCGTAGCGGCTGGCGGGTCACCTCGTGCGGGCGCCCCGGCGGCGGCGCCGCGGACACCAGGGAGAGCAGCATCGCCAGAACGGCGGCCAGCCCCCAGCCGCGGGGCAGCCCGGCGGTGTCGTCGGCGACGTGCTCCCAACCGTCGTCGATGACACCCAGATCGATGGTGACCGTGCTCACCGGCACGGCTCCATTGTGCGCCGGGCGCCACCGGCCCGGCAGCCGCCACACGGCCAACGATGCACCGCGCCGCCCTCGCGTACGGGGGCAAGGTCGGCGGTCAGTGCCGGGACGGGAGGCGCCACACGGACACGCCGCCGACCACGACGCAGGCGAGGGCGTCGCCGTCGACGGAGCACTCCGGGTTGCCGAACCAGTTCTCGGCGCGGGCGAAGACGGCGACCACGCCGGTCGCCGGGTCGAGCTCGCCGAGCAGTGCGGTGCGCATGTCCACGGACCGCCACAGCAGCGGCCGCCGGCCGCCGGTGAGCACGTGCCAGCCGGGCAGCTGCTTGACGACGGTGCCGGTGCGGCTGTCGACGATCGCGACGGGCCCGGGATCCGACGGGTCGTGGCGCGAGCCGGTGATCAGGCGCGGGCCGGCCATGCCGAGCACCTGGGTCTGCTCGTCGAGGTGCCAGCGGTGCCGGCCGGTGGTGCTGTCGTAGGCGTCCATGCCGTCGCCGTCGCCCGCGCAGAAGAGGTCGGTCGCGCAGCGGAAGAGGCCGCTGCCTTGCGCACCGGGCCAGCGGAACAGCAGCCGGCCGGTCGGCAGCTCGTACACCTGCGCACCCGGCGAACCGTCGGGGTGGACGACGACCCGGTCGGCGGCGCGGCCCGTGTCGTCGTGCCAGCCGGCGTCGAACATGGCCGAGACGCCCGACCAGGCGAGCTGATGGGTCGCGCGCACCCGGCCGGTCCGGGTGTCCCACCTCGTCAGCTGCCCGGCCCGGCTGAGCACGTCGAGCCGGTCGAGCCGCGACCGGTACATGTCGGCGTAGATGACGTTCATGTCGGACCCCTGCGGGACGGTGACGGCCCAGACCTGCGCCCCGGTCCGCGCGGACAGCCCCAGGAACCGCCGCTCCGGCTGCGCGAAGGCGCGGTTGACGTCCGCGTCGGAGGCCGGCCACACGATCTCGACGCGCCGCTCGGTTGGCACCTCCTCGAGGACGACCACGTCGCCGGTCGTGCCGGTGAACGTGACGTGCGAGCGCGTCCACAGGTCCCGGCCGGTGGCCGCGTCGAGCACGACGAAGGTGTTGGAGCCGCCGTCGCCGGTCCGGTCCTCGCTCACCAGCAGGACCACGTCGTCGCCCGCGGTCACCAGCTGCTGCTGGACCTCGGCCGGGCGCTGCCACAGCAGCTCGCCGCCGGTGAGACTGTGCGCCTCGATCATCGGTCCGGGATCGGTTCCCTGGTACCGGGCGAGGAGCAGCTTCCCGCCGGCGGCCTGCGCCCGGAGGATCTGCTGGTCGATCGTGTACAGCAGGCCCGCCCCCGACCGCGGGCCGGCCGAGACGAGCAGGCCGAGGGTCACGGCGAGGACCACGGCGACGGCGATCCACCGGCCCTGCGGGCCGCGCCGGAGCGCGGGCGGCTCCGGCGGCTGCCACGGGACGCTGACGTCGAGCTCGATCACGGTCTCCGGCACAGCCTCAGGGTGCCATGACCCCCTTCCAGGGTCACCCATCGGTGCCGGGGCGCGGTGGCAGCCGCCAGACGGTCAGCTCACCCACCATGACGCAGGCGAGGGTGTCGCCGTCCGCGCTGCACTCGGGCGTCCCGTACCAGTTCCCGGCCCGGCCGAAGACGGTGACGTGACCGGTCGCCGGGTCGAGCTGACCGAGCAGCGCGTTGCGCGGGTCGATGGGCCGCCACACCAGCAGCCGCTGCGAACTCGCCTCGCGGATCAGCCGCCAGCCGGTGAGGTCGGCGACGACCGCGCCGGTCCGCGCGTCGACGACGCCGAGCGGCGTCTGGTCCGAGGGGACCTGCTCGAACACGCTGACGACGAGCCGGTCGCCCGCGCCGCCGATGACGTCCCGGTAGCGGTCGAGCCGCCACCTGGGCGCGCCGGTGGTGCTGTCGTAGGCGACGAGGCCGTGCTCGGTGGAGGCGCAGAACAGGCTGGCGGTGCACGGGTACAGCCCGTCGTAGATCGAGACGTCCGTGCGGAACAGCGCCCGCCCGTCGGCGAGGTCGAACACGATCCCGCCACGCTCGCCGTCCGGGTAGACGGTGGCACGGTGCGGGATCGCGGCGGGCACGAACTGCCAGCCGGCCCCGGAGCTGTACATCGCCGGCACCCCCGACCAGGCCAGCTGCACGGTCGTCAGCACGGCGCCGGTGCGGATGTCCCGGTGGGTGACCAGCCCCGACGGGTCGAGCTGGTCGACGCCGGTGACCCGCCCGGTGGGGTACCGGCCGTCCCAGCTGTAGTCGAGCAGGGCGCCGGCCGGCGCGACGAGCTCCCAGACCGGCGCCCCGGTGCGCTCGTCGAGCACGAGCAGGTGCCGCGGCGACCGTTCGCCGGCGTGGTTGACGGACGGGTCAGGCGCGGCCTCCGGCGTGTACACGACGATCTTCCGCTGCTCGATGGACAACTGCTCCACGACGACGAGGTTGTCGCGGGTACCGACGAGCGCGGTGTTCTGCCGTGTCCACAGCTGCCGGCCGGTGGCCGAGTCGATGACGGTCAGGGTGCTGTTGAACACGGCCTCCTCGTCGGAGAACCGCGTCAGGACCAGCGCGCCGGCGCTGACGGCCGCCGGCTGCTGCTGCGGGGTGATCGGGAAGTCCCAGAGCTGCGCGCCGTCCGAGCGGCGGTGGGCCTCGATCCGCGGGTCGGAGACGGACCGCTGGAACCGGTCGACGAACAGGAGGTCACCGAAGACGGTGACGCCGCGCACCTGGTCCTGGATCCGGTAGAGCGGGCTGACGCGCGGTGCCGGTCCGGCGGCGGCGAGCGAGCCGAGCGCCGCGGCGAGCACCGCGCCGACCGCCACCCACCGGGTCCTCAGCCGCCGCCGCGGCGTGGGCACCTCCGGCGGCTCCCACGGGCTGCTGAGGTCGAGTTCGATCACTGTCTCGGCCATGTGACTCAGAGTCCCACGCCGGCCGCCCGGTTGCGTGCCCCGTCCAGGTGGTGCTTCCGCCCCACCGCATCGCGGCGGTGGGTCGGCCGGAGTGGTACCGGCCGGGGTCCTGGGCCGGGCAGGTCGTTGCGGCGTAGCCGCTGCCGCGTTCCGCTTGCCCACCGACCCGGGGGCTTTCGCTGTGGCGGCGTTCCGTCGCGCCCGGCGCTTCGCCGGTCGTCGGGTGCGGGCGCAGGTCGTACACAGGCGAAACGGCGGATCCAGAGCAGGATCCGCCGTCTCCGATGGCGCTGGGGTCAGCGGCGGGCGCGGGCCGGGATCGCCGGCTGCTCGGTCTCGTCGAGACGGCTGACCCACTCGGTGACCTGGCGGGACACGTCCTGCGCGGTCAGGCCCAGCTCCGACAGGATCTCGGTGCGCGTGCCGTGCGGGTGCCAGGCCTGCGGGACGCCGAGGTCGCGCAGCGGGACCCACACGTCGGCGTCGCGCAGCGACTTGGCGATCGCGTCGCCGACGCCGCCGGTGCGGACGCCGTCCTCGATCGTGACGACCAGGCGGTGCTCACGGGCCAGGGCGACGATCTCGACCGGCACCGGCCGGACCCACCGCGGGTCGACGACGGTGACGCCATAGCCCTGCTCGGCGAGGCGGGCGGCCGCGTCGACCGCCAGGTGCGCGAACGCGCCGACGCTGACCAGCAGCACGTCCTTGCGCTCGTGCTCGCTGAGCACGTCGACCCCGCCGAAGCCGTCGACGCCGCCGACGCGCCGCAGCGCGGGCAGGTCCGCGGGGACCGCGCCGGTCGGGAAGCGCACGATCGTCGGGCCGTCCTCGATGCTCACGGCCTCGCGCAGCTCCTGGCGGACGGTCTGCGCGTCGCGGGGCGCGGCCAGCCGCAGGCCGGGGACCACGCCGAAGACCGCCATGTCCCAGATGCCGTAGTGCGACGGGCCGTCGGGGCCGGTGATGCCGGCCCGGTCGAGCACGAACGTCACGGGCAGCTTGTGCATCGCCACGTCCAGCAGCACCTGGTCGAACGCCCGGTTGAGGAACGTCGCGTAGACCGCGACCACCGGGTGCAGGCCGCCGATCGCGAGCCCGGCCGCCGACGTCGCCGCGTGCTGCTCGGCGATGCCCACGTCGTACGCCCGCTCCGGGTACTTCTTCATGAGCTTCGCGATGCCGGTCGGCTCCGCCATGGCGGCGGTGATGCCGACGATGTCGGCGCGCTCGTCGGCGATCGCGACGAGCTCGTCGGCGAACACGCCGGTCCACTTCACCGCGGCCGGGGCGAGCAGCTTGCCGGTCTCGATGTCGAAGGCGCTGCCGGGGCCGTGCAGGCAGTCGGCCTCGTCCTCCTCGGCGGGCCGGTAGCCGAAGCCCTTGCGGGTCACGGCGTGCACGATCACGGGCCCGCCGAACGACTTCGCCTTGCGCAGCGCCGACTCGACCGCGACCTGGTCGTGGCCGTCGACGGGCCCGACGTACTTGATGCCGAGGTCCTCGAACATCGCCTGCGGCGCGACCGCGTCCTTGATGCCCTTCTTGACCGCGTGGAGCACCTCATACAGCGGCGGGCCGACCAGCGGCGTGCGGCCGAGGGAGTCCTTGACCAGGTCGAGGACCTTCTCGTAGCTCGGGTTGAGCCGCAGGTTGGACAGGTGGTCGGCAAGGCCGCCGATCGTCGGGGAGTAGGAGCGCCCGTTGTCGTTGACGACGATGACGAGCGGGTTCTTCGCGCCGGCGATGTTGTTCAGCGCCTCCCAGCACATACCGCCGGTGAGCGCGCCGTCACCGACGACCGCGACGACGTGCCGCGGCTCGCCGCGCAGCGCGAACGCCTTCGCCAGGCCGTCCGCATAGGACAGCGCGGTCGAGGCGTGCGAGTTCTCGATGATGTCGTGCTCGCTCTCGGCCTGGCTCGGGTAGCCGGTGAGCCCTCCGCGCTGGCGGAGCAGGTCGAAGCCGTCCTGGCGGCCGCTCACGATCTTGTGGACGTAGGCCTGGTGGCCGGTGTCGAAGAGGATGCGGTCCTTCGGTGAGTCGAAGACCCGGTGCAGGGCGAGGGTCAGCTCCACCACACCGAGATTGGGGCCGAGGTGGCCGCCGGTGCGGGAGACCTTGGCGACGAGGAAGTCGCGGATCTCCGCCGCGAGCACCTCCAACTGCTCCGTCGAGAGGTCACGGAGGTCACCCGGACTGCGGATGGAGCTCAGCAGGGTGGAGGCCTCGGTCTCTTCAGTGCTCATGGGGCTCAACTCTAACGGGGGCGCGCATCAGCGCACGTCGGCCGGACGAATCTTGACAGCTTCCACACATGCCCGTTACCAGCTCACCGGCGTTCGGGCACGGCTTCAGCCGATTGCCGCCGCGGCGAATCTCACGGTGTCCCTGTCCTGCACGAACTGCGCCAGGGCCACGTCGATCGCCGCGCTGCGCTTCGTCCCGGCGACGACACCGTGCGTGAGCGACCCGACCACCCGGGTGGAGCTGTCGGTCCACTCGGCGATCGCCTCGGCGAGATATCCGGTGTACTTCGTCTTGTCGGCGTCGAGCCGCGCCGGGACGGACCCCTTCTGCGGGTTGAACGCGTCCTGCCCGCTGACCGAGCCGCACTCGATCAGCCACTGCTCGGCGGCCCGCCGGTGCGGCGCCCCGCGGGGCAGCGTGAACGAGTCGGACAGGAAGTCGTACACCTTCTCCGAGCCGGGGCTCGCCACCACGGAGTAGCCCTGCTGGAACGTGAGGCCCTTGGTCCGCAGGTACGCGTCGGCCCAGTCCCCCATCACGTTGTAGGCGGCGGTGCCGGCGACGACCTTGTCCAGCGCCGGCTGCCAGTCCCCGGCGGCGGTCGCCACGTCGGACTGGTCGAGGACCCGCACGAACAGCGCCAGCGCCTCCTGCACCGGCGGGCTCCTCCAGTCCGTCGCGCCGTTCCAGAGTCCGGTGTACCCGTCGGCGCCGAGCTCGCCGAGCAGCACGCACTCGAGCAGGTGCTTCTGCGTCCAGGCCGGGCCGATGGACAGCGGCAGGACGCCTTTGCCCCGCAGCACCGCCGCCTGGCTCAGGAACTGCGACCAGTTCATCGGCGGCGTCAGGCCGTGCGCCCGCAGCACCGCCGGGTTGTGCCAGAGCAGGTTGGCGCGGTGGATGTTCACCGGCACCGAGTAGATCTTGCCGTCGAACGTCAGCGCCTCGACCAGGCCCTTCGGCAGGCGCTCGCGCCAGCGCTGCTGGTCGTACAGGTAGCGGACGTCCTCGACATAGCCGGCCTCGATGTCGGTGTCGAGCTGGAGACCGGCGTGCGCCTGGTAGGAGTCGGGCGGGTCGTCGTTCTCCAGCCGGGACGCGAGCACGGTCCGGGCGACCGTGCCCGCCCCGCCCGCGACGGCCGCGTTGTCGAACTCGATCCCGGGGTTGACCCGGCGGAAGTCGGCGACGAGCGCCTCCAGGCCCTCCTTCTCACCGGGCCCCGCCCACCACGAGAACACCTCGACCCTGCCCGACCCGTCGCCGCCGGCCTCGTCCCCGCCGATCGCGCAGCCGGGCAGCCCGAGGACGCTCAGCCCGCCCGCGACGAGCAGCGTCCTCCGGCTAAATCCCACTTTTGCAGTATCTTCGCCGTTTGCGCCCTCGTCAGCGGTTCGGCGGCATCCAGTCCTGGTCCGACCCCTGTCCGGGCTGTTGCTCCTGTACGGACACCGGCGGCTGCTCCGGCTGCTGGCCCTGGTACGGGTGGCCGGGCTCGGGTGCCAGGCCGATCTCGTTCGCCAATGTCGCCGTGCTCAGCCCGTCGAGCCTGGCCCGCATGTCCGCGTACGTCGCCAACGACATCGGCGCCGTCACCACCGCACCCGCCCGGGCGATCACCTCCGACACGATGGCGGCGAGCACGACCCCGAGCACGATCGTCCCGTCGGCCCCGGTCACCTCCATCGGCTGCAGCGACAGCGAGGACGCCCCGGCGGTCCCACCCTGGACGAGGGCACTGACGATGGACGCGACGAACCCGACGGCGACACCGAGCCCGATCGTCGTGGCGATCCGGCCGATCGAGGCGCCGAGATCCTGGTGGAACAGCTTGAAGCAGCGGGAGATCGCCGACGTGCCCCGCTCGAACGTCACCACCGCCGGCAACAGCGTGAACACCGCGGAGAGATAGATCGCCGGCAGGATGCACGCGCAGATCCCGGCGATCACGATCATCCCCGCCAGGACCTGCCACCCCAGCAGCGGAAACACCCGCCGCGCCGCGAGCAGCAGCGCCGCACCGAACCGCGGCCGCAGCCCCGCCGCGATCGTCACCACCACATGGTTGGACGCGATCGCGATGACGAACGAGACGAACACCCCGACGAACGCGCCGAGCACGATCAGCCCCACCGCCGGGAACAACTGCCCGAAATCCGGCGCGACCGGCGCCCCCGTGACCGGGTCCGTCCGGCTCAGCTCATCCGTCAGGCCCAGGCTCGCCAGCGACAGCGGCACACTGTACGCCAGCGTCACCGCCAGCCCGATGAGCTGCAGCAACGCGAGCTTCTGCCACCCCCGCCCGAGGACCGCCATGCTGCGCCGCCACCAGCCCGAGTAGTCGGGGCTGACCAGCGGGTCACCCTCACCGATCTGCCCCGCGTACAACCCACTGACGGGCGTCATCTGATAGACCGCGTACGCCTGCGACGGGTCGTACACGCCCCCGTACCCCTGCGACTGGTCGTACCCACCGGACGGATACTGCGGCTGCCCGTAAGCGCCGGCCTGCCCCGGGTACGGCGCCTGCCCCGGGTAGGTCGGCTGCCCCGGATACTGCGGCTGCCCGGGGTAGCCGGGCTGCCCCGCGAACGGCGGCTGCCCTGGGTAGGTCGGCTGCCCTGGATACTGCGGCTGCCCAGGGTGGCCGGGCAGTCCGGGCTGTCCGGCCTGCTGTGGCTGACCCGGGTGACCGGGCTGTCCCGGAGCCGGCGGCTGCCCGGGGTGGCCGGGCTGTCCCGGAGCCGGCGGCTGCCCGGGGTGGCCGGGATGTCCGGGCTGCTCGGTCTCCCCGCCGGCCGCGGCCGGCACAGGAGCAGCGGCACCCTCGGCCTGCGGGCCTGCCTCCCCCGGCAACGGGGCGGTGGGCGGCTGCCCGGAATCCACCGGTTGCCCGGACTCCGCCGGCGTCACCGGCTCGGACGGCCGGGCCGGTCCCGTGGACTCGTCGGGCCCAGGGGGCTGGGTCATGTTTCCTCCGTATCGCGGACTGCGCCAGGCGGCACGACACAGAAGATAGGGCCCCGCCGCACACCCCGCCGCCCCACCAGACGGCAATCCGACCGCCCGACCAGCCGACCACCCCGGGATCGAACCCACAGCGCGGTCAACCAACCGACCCCGACCAGCAAACCCACCCGCCGATCAACCACCCACTCCGAGCGAAGACCCACCGCTCCCGCCTGACCGAACCGCCGGGAACCCGCTGCCCATCAACCGCTCCGCCGGGCGATCCACTGCCCGGCCACCGCAACCGGCGAACCCGCTGACCGACCAGCAGACCCGCCACCCAACCGACCACCCGCTCCGCCGGACAACCCGCTGCCCGACCACCGCAACCGGCGAACCCGCTGACCGACCAGCACACCCGCCACCCAACCGACCACCCGCTCCGCCGCGCAACCCGCTGCCCGACCACCGCAACCGGCGAACCCGCTGCCCATCAACCGCTCCGCCGGGCGATCCGCTGCCCGACCACCGCAACCGGCGAACCCGCTG
>NZ_JBIAYW010000002.1:785726-805016 GCF_042898305.1 Dactylosporangium sp. NPDC000521 | reverse complement strand
CCGCTGCCCGACCACCGCAACCGGCGAACCCGCTGCCCATCAACCGCTCCGCCGGGCGATCCGCTGCCCGACCACCGCAACCGGCGAACCCGCTGACCGACCAGCAGACCCGCCACCCAACCGACCACCCGCTCCGCCGGGCAACCCGCTGCCCGACCACCGCAACCGGCGAACCCGCTGACCGACCAGCCACCAACCCCAGGCGGCAATCCACTGCCCGGCCAACCCCAACCCCAGGCGGCAACCCGCTGATCGATCAGCCGGCCAACCCCGAGCAGCCGGCCCGCCGCCCGACCGGCCAACCCCGGCCTGCAGAGCCGGCGCCCGACCAGCAGACCCCGATCAGCGAACCCGGACGCTCGATCAGCGGACCATGCCTGAGTAGACGATCGTCAGCACGAACCCCGCGAGCCATAACCCGCCGGACCACCACGACAGCTTGACCTCGGTGCTCCTGTCGTCGGTGCGCAGCGCCTTCACCGCGACCAGCGCCGCCGTCACCATCACCGCCAGGCTCGCGATCCAGACGGCCCAGGCGGCGGGACTCCGCTCGACCTTCGGGCCGACGGAGCCGGACCCCAGCACCAGCTGGATCAACGGCACGAGGAACAGCACCGTGAACGCGATCGTCACCTGCGCCACCGTCCGCCGCACCGGCCGCCACCGATCCCGCCGCGGACGGCCCTCACCGCCACCCGCCCCGGCTCCCGCGCCCCCGGCCCTCGAATCCCCGGGCGCCGCGGCACCAGGCTCCGCAGCCCCGGCGCTCCCGGCCGCGGCATCAGACCCCGCGGCCCCGGCCGCATCCGAAGACGGCACAGGCTCCGTCGATCCCACCGACGGCGGACGCTCCGACGACGGCGGCACGTCCGACGAGGGCGACGGCGGCGAAGGCTCCGACGACGCCGCAGAGTCCGCCGAGCCCGGCAGCGGCTCGGAGGGGTGGGACGGGCGCTGGGGGTCGACCGGCTCGGTCATGCGGAACGCCGGTGAGCGAAGCGGGGCGAGAACAGCTCCAGCAGCCGCACCGTCTCCTCGAAGGGCAGCTGGCCCGGGGCGGGGCGGCCGCCGATGGACGAATAGGTGATCCGCGAGCCGAGGACGGGCAGCATGAGCCGCGAAGCGGCGCCCTCGGGGCCCATGGCGATGGCGATCACGCCGCGGTGGTGATGGCGGAGGGTGAAGTCGGTAAGGGTACGCAGGTCGTCGGGGCCCTGGGCCATGGTGCTGATCTTGACCAGGTCGGCGCCGGCGGCGAAGCCCTGCTCGGCGAGCTCGTCCAGGCGCGCCGCGGACGGGGTGGCCGTGAAGTCGTGGTGCGACAGGACGACCACCGTGCCGTGGGAGCGGGCGGCGGCGACGACACCGGCGCGGATCTCGGTGGAGGCCAGCTCGACGTCGACGGCGTCGACCTCGGGCATGAGGGTCTCGTAGAGCCGCAGGCGCGAGGGCTCGTCACCCGCCCAGTAGCCACCCTCGTCCTTCGAGCGGATCGTGGCGAGCGTCGGCACCCCGGCGAACGGCCGGACCTGGCGCAGCGCGTGCTCGGAGTCGGTCGAGGCATACCAGTCGACGCGCAGCTCAGCGACGTCGACGCGCAGGTCACGGGCCTGTGCCGCGTCCCGCCCGGCGTCCTCGTCGCCGAAGCTGACCGCGACCAGCGGCACCCCCTCGGCCAGCCGCTCCCGCAGCGTTGCCATGCAGCACTCCCCCCACCGTCCGCCTCGAGCGAAGCGACAGGGGGAGTCTACGTGCGAGGTACGACAGATCAGCGCCGGCGCAGGGTCCGCTCGTAGTCCTGGAAGCGGGCCTTCGCGATCACCGACCGGTCCGGCGCGCGTAGCACGATCCCCTCGGCCTTGCCGGCCACCCCGCCGAGCCCGACCAGCGTCGCGGGCAGCGAAGCGGTCAGCAGCTCCTGCATCTCCGCGATCCCCGACGGCAGCGAGGACCCGGCCCGGTGCCACAGCCGCGGCGTCAGCGCCAGTCCCGCCGAAGCGGCGAGCGAGGCCAGCTGCGACTCCGGCACGAACGGCTGGCCACCGGCCTCGCGCCACGCCGAGATCTGCGAAGACGGCCACGACAGCGGCGGCTCCCAGTCGGGCAGGTCGACCACGTCGAAGAGCCGCCAGCCGAAGAGCGTGGAGTCGCTCGTGTACTGCTTGGCCGCCCCACCGACCTTGCCGCCGTAGAGCTCCAGGAAGTACACCCGGATCCCGTCCACGGCCGGAAGACCCGCCGCGACCGGCTTCAACTGCTCCACGATGCCGAGGGCCGGGTTGCCGATGAGGTCGCCCTTCGCGTACAGGAGCTCCTCGCGCGATCCGATGAGGTACGTGCCGTCGGGCAGCAGGACGATCCGGCTGTTGGTCCCGTCGACCTTCTCCGTCGCGATGACGTCGCCGGGAAACACCGTGGCAGGGGAGGTCAGACCCCCGTTGCGGGGATCCAGGGTGTGGTACGTCGGAATCGACGGGTACTTCGTCAGCGAGTTGAGCAGCCGCAGATCGACGGCACGGACATCGAACATCGCCACATCATCGGCCACCAAAATGCGGCGCGGCACGCGAATATCCGCTGCTACGGTTCCCGGCACAAGATGTACCGCCGTGGTGACCCGGTGCGCAGGCACCGGATACTTCGACTGTTGATCGAGAGGTCGCAGGTTCGAATCCTGCCGCCCCGGCTCATCGGGGTGTAGCTCAGCGGACAGAGCACTTTGTGCCGGCGCCGCCTGGATCTCGGGTCACCACGACGGGACATCTTCATGCCTGAGGCCAGAAGAAGGTGATTCCAGATGGCGAAGTTCAACCAGAAGACCAGCGTCAAGCGCAAGCCGGACGGTGTCACCTACGAGGGGGGCCCGGGCTACTCGCGCGACCTGAAGTCGGAGCTGTTCCTGCTCGCCGTCGCCAACATGGTCGGCGAGCAGACGTTCTACGAGTCGGCCGGCGACCGCGACCAGCGCTACCGCGAGCTCGTCGGCGCCGCCGCCGTGCGCCACCCGGAGTGGACCGCCCGGTTCCTGCGCTGGCTGCGCGGCGGGGCGAACCTGCGCTCCGCGTCGCTGGTCGGCGCCGCCGAGTACGTCCGCGCGCGCCTCGCCGCCGGCCTGGTCAACGGCACCGGCGAGCACCGGCAGGTCGTCGCCGACGTGCTGCGGCGCGCCGACGAGCCGGGTGAGCTCCTCGCGTACTGGACGTCGCGCTACGGCCGGTCGGTGCCGAAGCCGGTGAAGCGTGGCGTCGCCGACGCGGCCAAGCGGCTGTACACGGAGCGCAACCTGCTCAAGTACGACACGGCCAGCCACGCGTTCCGGTTCGCCGACGTGCTCGACCTGACCCACCCGGCCCCGGCCGGCCCGGCGCAGGGCGACCTCTTCACGTTCGCGCTCGACCGCCGGCACAACCGGCCCGAGCCGCGCGTGGCCGGGTCGCTCACGATGATCGCCGCCAACGCCCGCCTGCGGGCCGACGCGGCCGGGGACCCGTCCGTGCTGCTCGACGCCGGCCGCCTGCGCGCCGCCGGCATGACCTGGGAGGACGCGCTGTCGCTGGGCGGCTCCCGCCTGCCGAAGCACCTCCTGTGGGAAGCCCTCATCCCGTCGATGGGGTTCATGGCGCTGCTGCGTAACCTGCGGAACTTCGACCAGGCCGGGGTGTCGGACGCGGTCGCGGCGCAGGTCGCGGCGAAGCTGGCGGACCCGGGCGAGGTGGCGCGGTCGCGGCAGCTGCCGATGCGGTTCCTGTCGGCGTACCGGGCGGCGCCGTCGCTGCGGTGGGCATGGGCGCTGGAGCGGGCGTTGCACCAGAGCCTGGCGAGCATCCCGTTCCTGGCCGGTGACACGCTGATCCTGATCGACACGTCGGGCTCGATGCACTCGGCGTTCTCCAAGGACGGCACGCTCATGCGGTGGGACGCGGCGGTGATCTTCGGGCTGGCGCTGGCGCTGCGGTGCGAGCGGGCGAAGGTCGTGTCGTTCTCGACCCGGACGACGGTGTTCCCGCACCTGCCGGGCGAGTCGCTGCTGCGCGGCATCGACCGGTTCAAGGCGAAGGGGCACTTCCACAACGGCGGCACCGACACGGCCTCGGCGGTGCGGGCGCACTACCGGCAGCAGGACCGGGTGGTGATCCTGACCGACGAGCAGGCGTCGTTCGACGGTGACGTGTCCACGTCACTGCCGGCGAGCACGCCACTCTTCACGTGGAACCTGGCCGGGTACCGCATGGGCCACACCCCGCAGGAGCGCAACCGCTGGACGTTCGGCGGCCTCACCGACGCGGGCTTCGGCATGATCCCGCTGCTGGAGGCCGGCGAGCGCGGCATGTGGCCCTTCTGAACGCGGGTGAACAGCACGATCGCCAAAGCGGGCGGACAGCACGATCGCTAACGCGGGCGAACAGCACAGGCGCTAACGCGGGCGAACAGCACAGGCGCTAACGCGGGTGAACAGCCCGATCGTCTCGAAGTGCTGGGTCATCGGGAAGCTGTCGAAGGCGCGGATCTCCGGCAGCTGATACCCGAGGCCCAGCAGCAGACCGGCATCGCGGGCGAACGCGGCCGGGTCGCACGCGACGTAGGCGATGGCGCGCGGCGACCGGTCCGCGACCAGCGAGATGACCTCGCGGCCCGCGCCGGCCCGGGGCGGGTCGAGCACGACCAGGTCGACGCTGCGCCAGCGCGGATTGCCGAGCGCCGACACCACATCGCTGTTGACGAAGCGGACGTTCGACAGGGAGCGCAGCGCCTTGCGACCGGCGGCGACGGCCCGCCGGTCGCCCTCGACGACGGTGACCGGGCCGCAGTGCGGTGCGAGGGTGGCGGCGAAGAGGCCGACCCCGCCGTACAGGTCCCAGGCCCGCTCCCCCGGCGCCGGTCGCAGCATCTCCAGCACGGTGCCGGTGAAGGCGGCGACGGCGTGCGGGTGCACCTGCCAGAAGCCGCCGGCGTCGACGCTCCAGTCGTGCCCGGCGGCGACCTCGCGGACGCGGACGGGCGGCCCGGTGAGCGCGCCGCTGCGCCCGGCCCGGGTCAGCACCGCGGTCTCGCCGCCGGACGCGGCGACGGCCTCGACGGTCGAGCCGGCCGGCCACCGGCGGGTGGTGACGGGCAGCGCCTGGATCGCCGGGTGGGCGATCCGGCAGCGGTCGACGGGGATGACCTCGCTCGACCGGTGCCGGTGGAACCCGGCCCGCCCCTCGTCGTCGACGGCGTACTGGACCCGGGTGCGCCAGCCGAGCGCTCCGCCTGGCAGGGCTTCCACCGGTACAGACGCGGAAACACCGGCGAGTCGCGCCAGCTGCTCACCGAGGACCTGGGACTTCAGGCGGCGCTGCGCGGCGGGGTCGGCGTGCTGCCAGTCGCAGCCACCGCAGGCCCCGGGGCCGGAGAACGGGCACGGCGGGATGACGCGGTCCGGCGACGGCAGCAGGATCTCGACGGCGTCGGCGCGCAGGAAGCCCTTGCGTTCGTCGGTGATCCGCGCGAGGACCCGCTCCCCCGGCAGCGCGTGCCGGACGAAGATCACCCGGCCTTCGTGCCTGGCCACGCAGTGGCCGCCGTGGGCGACCGCGCCGATCTCGAGCTCCAGCAGCGTCATTCGGCGGGGGTTTCCGCTGTACGGCGTGGGCCACGCTGCGGTCCGCGCGTGAACGCGGCGTCGAGCTTGGCGATGTCGACGTCGTCGATGGAGCTCAGCTGCCACGGCACGCTGGTCACCATGACGCCGGGCTCGAAGAGCAGGCGCCCCTTCAGCCGCAGCGCGCTCTGGTTGTGCAGCAGGTGCTCCCACCAGCGCCCGACCACGTATTCGGGGATGAAGACGGTGACCACGTCGCGGGGCGAGTCGCGCCGCTTCGACCGCACGAAGTCCAGGATGGGGCGGGTGATCTCGCGGTACGGGCTGTCGACGACCGTCAGTGGCGCCGGGATGCCGCGGCGCTCCCACTCGGCCTGCAGCGCCCGGGTGTCGTGGTCGTCGACGTTGACCGTCAGCGCGGTGAGCGAGTCGGGGCGGGTGGCCTGCGCGTACGCGACGGCCCGCAGCGTCGGGCGGTGCACCTTGCTGACGAGGACGACCGCGTGGTTGCGCGAGGGCAGGACGGGCCGGTCCTCCGACGGCATCAGCTCGCGGGCGACCGTGTCGTAGTGCTTCTTGATGCCGACCATCAGGAAGTAGATGACGATCATCGCGATGATGGCGATGTACGCGCCGAGCAGGAACTTCGTGATGAGCACGACGACGAGCACGGCACCGGTCATGCTCAGGCCGATCATGTTGATCGTCCGGGACCGGATCATGCGGGACCTGGTGCTCCTGTCGCGGACGGTGCGCAGCAGCCGGTTCCAGTGCCGGATCATGCCGGCCTGCGACAGCGTGAACGACACGAACACGCCCACGATGTACAGCTGGATCAGCCGCGTGACCTCACCCTGGAACCCGATGATGAGCACCATCGCGGCGAGCGCCAGCAGGATGATGCCGTTGGAGAAGGCGAGCCGGTCGCCGCGGGTGTGCAGCTGGCGCGGCAGGTAACGGTCCTGGGCGAGGATCGAGCCGAGCACGGGGAAGCCGTTGAAGGCGGTGTTGGCCGCGAGGAACAGGATCAGCGCGGTGATGACGGCGACGACGTACAGCATGATCGAGCCGGACCCGAAGACCGTCTCGCCGAGCTGGGTGGTGACCGTCTTCTGCACGTAGTTGTGCGGGCCGCCGATGATCTGGCGGGCGGGGTCCTCCACGAACTGCAGGCCGGTCTTGCGGGCCAGCAGGATGATGCCGAGCAGCATCGTGATCGAGATGCTGCCGAGCAGCAGCAGCGTGGTCGCCGCGTTCTTGCTCTTCGGCTCCTTGAACGCCGGTACACCGTTGGAGATCGCCTCGACACCGGTGAGCGCGGCGCAGCCGGACGAGAAGGTCCGCAGCAGCAGGAACGCCATCGCCCACTGGTTGAGGTGCACCTGCTCGGCCGCGATCTTCAACCCCGCGCTCGGCGCCCGCAGGTCGTCACCCAGGACGAGAATCTTGAAGAAGCCCGTGAGGATCATGCCGATCATCACGATCATGAACCCGTAGGTCGGGATCGCGAACGCGCTGCCCGACTCGCGGATGCCGCGCAGGTTGAGCGCGGTCAGCAGGGCGATCGCGATGATCGCGATGGCGACCTTGTGGGTGGCGACCCACGGCACGACCGACCCGAGGTTCGCCACCCCGGACGCGGTCGACACGGCGACGGTCAGCACGTAGTCGACGAGCAGCGCGCTGGCGACCGCGACGCCGAACCGCGGGCCGAGGTTGACCGACGCCACCTCGTAGTCACCGCCGCCGGACGGGTACGCGTGCACGTTCTGCCGGTAGCTCGCCACGACCGTGAGCATCACCACGGCGACGGCCAGGCCGATCCACGGCGACGCCAGCAGCGACGTCGCACCCGCGATCGACAGCGTCAGCAGGATCTCGTCGGGTGCGTACGCGACCGACGACAGCGCGTCAGAGGCGAAGACCGGAAGGGCGATGCGCTTGGGCAGCAGCGTGTGTTTCAGCCGGTCCGAGCGGAACGGTCGGCCCAGGAGCAGCCGCTTCATCAAGGAGGTGGGACTGGCCACGAGCGCTAAGCGTACGGGTCGCGCGCCTGCCGGATGCACCGGTCCGGCGCGCGCATGGCATCCTCAACACGAGAGCCGTACACATCGGAGGCGTTACGTGCACGTGGTGATCATGGGGTGCGGACGCGTGGGCTCGACCCTCGCGCTGAGCCTCGAGCAGCGCGGCCACTCGGTCGCCGTGATCGACGCCGACGCCGACGCCTTCCGCCGCCTGGGCGGGGATTTCACCGGCGCGACCGTCACCGGCATCGGCTTCGACCGCGACGTGCTGCTGTCCGCGGGCATCGAGCGCGCCGACGCCTTCGCCGCCGTCTCCTCCGGCGACAACTCCAACATCATCTCCGCCCGGGTCGCCCGCGAGACCTTCGGCGTCGAGCGGGTCGTCGCCCGCATCTACGACCCGAAGCGCGCCGAGGTGTACGAGCGGCTCGGCATCCCGACCGTCGCCACCGTCCGGTGGACGGCGGACCGCATGCTGCGCCACCTGGTCCCCGAGGGCAACGTCGAGATCTGGCGCGACCCGACCAGCACGGTCTCCATCATGGAGATCCCGATGCATCCCGACTGGATCGGCCACTCGGTCGGCGACCTGGAGGCCCGCAGCGGCACCCGGGTCGCCTACCTGATGCGCTTCGGCCTCGCCATGCTCCCGACCGTCTCGACCGTGATCCAGGACGGCGACCTCGCCTTCATGCTCCTGACCGACGAGATGATCGCGTCCGTGACGAAGGTCACCGGCTCCGCTCCCGAAGGGGGACACTGATCATGCGGATCGCCATCGCCGGTGCCGGCAACGTCGGCCGCTCCATCGCCACCGAGCTCGTCGACAACGGCCACCAGGTCATGCTCATCGAGCGCGTGCCGCGCATGGTCCGCCCCGAGCGGGTCCCCGCCGCCGAGTGGATCCTCGCCGACGCGTGCGAGCTGTCCTCGCTCCAGGAGGCCGACCTCGCCTCCTGCGACGTGGTCGTCGCCGCCACCGGCGACGACAAGGTCAACCTGGTCGTCTCGCTGCTGGCCAAGACCGAGTTCGCGGTGCCGCGGGTGGTCGCCCGCATCAACCGCGCCGAGAACGAGTGGCTCTTCAACGAGCAGTGGGGCGTCGACGTCTCCGTCAGCAAGCCCCGCCTCATGGCCGCCCTCGTCGAGGAGGCCGTCTCCGTCGGCGACCTGGTCAGGCTGATGACCTTCCGCCAGTCCGAGGCCAACCTGGTGGAGATCACGCTGCCGGAGACCGCGCCGTATGTCGGCCACCCGGTCCGCGAGGTGCCGCTGCCGCACGACTCCGCGCTGGTCGCGATCCTGCGCGGCAAGCGCGTCCTCGTCCCGACCCCGGACGACCCGCTGGAGGCCGGCGACGAGCTGGTGTTCGTCGTCACGTCGGAGATGGAGGACGCGGTCCGCGCCGTCATCCTGGGCGCCGACTCGGTCGAGAACACCCGCAAGAAGCGCCGCCCACAGTTCTTCTAGGCCCCCACTCCCCCAAAGCGAACAACCAGCCACAAAGCGGACGCCCGGCAACAAAGCCGCGCGCAGTCATTCCGGGCGCCCTGCTCGACCCCCTTGCCCGCGTCGCCGCTTACGTTGATATACATCGGTCAATGCTCAAATCTGCAGCTCTCGCATAGATTCGGTGCCATTCGCCCCCGCCCACCCCTCCGGATTCGGGGGGATCACGCGCTGTCGATGGCGCAGACGCCACAAGACAGGCATTGATCAGCGCCTTTTCGGGGCGTGGGAGGTCCACGTCAGGAGCCCGTGCCAGGTCGTTTTCCTGCGCTCTGGTCGTTCGCGGAGGAAGCGGTGGCGTCGTGGCCTTGCCGGCGGAGCGCAGGACGCCGGAACCGGGTTTTGCCGCACCTTGTCCGATTGAAGCGCGAAGGCAGCCCGGCCAGCGGCAGCGGGCTTGTCGCAGCCGTCAGGTCGCGGCGCGGCCGGTCGGGGGGCGCGAAGCCAGCAAGCCAGCGGCCAGAGGTCTGTCGCGGCGTCGGCGGATGGGCGCGGAGATGGGCCGGCTTGTCGCAACCCCGCCCGGTGGGCGCGGCGGCCGGACGGCCAGCGCCAGCGGGGTTGTCGTGGCCGTCAGGTCGCGGCGCGGCCTTGGCCGGGGGCGCGGAGGCGCCCCGCCCGGCCAAGGCCGCGTTGCCGCAACCGCACGCGGACCTGGCAGGGAGGGCCCCAGTGCCCGACCGGTCGCTGACGGGCCGGAGCCATGTACTGCGAAAACGAACAAGCGGACCGCTGCCGGACGGGTCAGTCGGCGGGGCGGGGCACTTCCGCGTGGACGGGCGGCGTGGGTTCGGAGGAGCGGATGATGCGGCGGGCCTGCCAGACCGTCAGGGCGGCCAGCAGGGCATACGGCGGCCAGCCGAGGGCCAGGCGGGCGATACCCAGCAGGTCTGCGTCGCCGGCGCGCCAGAGCTGGATCTGCACGCCGAGCTTCGCCAGGTAGACGACCGCCCAGAGGACGGTGAGCCAGGCGAAGGCGCGGCGCAGGCGGGGGTTCTCGCGCCAGCGGTTGCCGCCCTTGTCGAGCATGACCGACCAGAGCCAGCCGACCAGCGGGCGGCGGAAGGCGACGGAGGCCAGCATGCCGACCGCGTAGGCGGCGGTGAGGGCCATGCCCGGCAGGTAGATGTCCTTGGCGTCGCCGCTCTTCCAGGCCAGGTACGCGCCGATCGCGATGCCGACGACGCCGTTGACCGCGTGGCGGACCGACTCGCGGCGGCTGAGCCGGTAGACGGCCATGGACAGGGCGGCGGCGACCGCGACGATCAGGGACGTCCGCAGCGACCACCAGCCGAAGTGGTCGCCCAGGAAGTTGACCACGATGAAGAGCGTGATCGGGATACTCGACTCGATGAGGCCGCGCACGCCGCCCAGCTGCTCGGACATCTGCACCGAGAACGGCGGCAGCGGAGCTTCCTCGTCGGTGTCCGCGGTCTTACCTTCTTGCATCCGGCCTCATCTGGGTGTGTCGAGCTCGTAATACGGGTTGTAGAGCACCTTACGGCCGTCACGGACCGCGATGCGCCCCTTCGCCGTGATCGCTCGACCCGGCTCGATGCCCGCGATGTGCCGGCGGCCCAGGAAGACCAGGGTCACCAGGTCGCTGCCGTCGAACAGCTCCGCCTCCAGGGTGGGCAGGTTGGTGCGCGGGGTGTAGACCACCGTGCGCAACCGGCCCTTCAGGCTCACGACCTGACCGCGGACGCAGGCGAGCGCGGGCATGCTGCCGCACTGCTTGGCGTCCCGCTGCAGCTCTTCGGCGTCGAGCTCCGCCTCGCTGGCGGTGAGGCGGCGGAAGAACCTCCGCAGCCCGCGCGCCTGCTCGGCGGACGTATCGACGGCTTTCTCACTGTCCGTGGTCATGATGTCAGTGCCACCCTCCTCGGCCAGACATGACACCCACTACGACGGTACAGCTCACAGGGGCTATTTGCGCCGGGGCCTCGGTGACGGCTTTCTGCGCTCCGTCCCGTTGGCCTCACCGGCACCGTTGGCGACGTCGGCGAGCGGAACCTCGGCCGGGCCGTCATTGGCGGCGGTCGCCTCGGCGACCTCCTTCGGCAGCTGCAGCGGCAGCGGCTCGCGGACCGGCATGGCCTCGTGGCCCCGGTCGACCACCAGGTTGCGCAGGCACTCCAGCAGCGGCGGCGCGGCGTTCGGGTCGACCGCGGCGGGGCCCTGGAAGACCGCGCGGACGAGCCAGCGCGGGCCGTCGATGCCGACGAACCGGATGTCGGTCAGGCCGTCGGGGGTGCGGACGCGGGCGCGCAGCTCGACGCCCCACTCGCCGTCGGCGTCCTCGGCCGCGACGCCGTCGGTGAACAGCTGCTTGCGGATCTCGCCGCGGACCTCGTCCCAGATGCCCTCGCTGCGCGGCGCGGCGAAGACCCCGAGCTGCAGCGCGCTGTCGTTGTTGACGAGCACGATCTGCTGGATCTTGCCTTCGTTGTCCGCCTGTACGCGGACCTCCACGTCGTCGACCGCGGGCACCTTGAGCGCACCCAGGTCGAGCTGAGGGATGCCGGCGGGCGCCTCGGTGATGTCGTACGGGCCTTCGGGCCGGTCCGCCTTGGGTGCGACGGCCTCATCGGGCTCGTCGTCGATCAGGCCCAGCTCCTCCTCGAGCCTGCGGGCACCACCCGCGCGGGTGTCGTCCTTCGCGTGCCGCCCGCTCCCGCTCTTGCGCGAGAAGATCACTGCTCTGCCTCCAGTTCAGCATGACCACCGGTTGATCCGTGACCGCCGGCTCCGCGCACAGTATCGGGAAGATGGTCGACGCCGTGGAAGTGTGCCCGCTCCACGCGCTGGACCACAAGCTGGGCAATCCGGTCACCCCGGCTGATTTTGGCCGTGATCACCCGATCGTGATTGACCAGGTTCACCAGGATCTCTCCGCGGTACCCCGCGTCGATGGTGCCCGGCGCGTTGAGCACCGTCACGCCGAGCCGGTGCGCGAGACCCGACCTCGGGTGGACGAGACCGACGTAACCCTCGGGCAGGGCGATGGCGATCCCCGTGGGGACCAGCGCCCGCTCCCCGGGTGCGAGGTCGACGTCACACGCCGCGACCAGGTCTGCGCCCGCATCACCGGGGTGCGCGTACGCCGGCAGCGGCACCTCGGGGTCGAGCCGCCGGACGTGAACCTCCACCGTCATGCCTCCATCCTGCCGGGTGCCTCCGGGCTCCGGACACGTACCCTCGCACACGTGACTTCGTACCGTGAGCGTCTCACCGTCGCGTGGTGGCTCTGGCTGCCCGCGGTGGCGGTCGCAGGACTCCTCGCGGCCGAGGTCAAGCTCGGCGCGCCCGGCCTGGCGACCTGGATCCCCTATCTGGTGCTGCTGCCGCTGGCCATCCTGGGACTGTGGTGGCTGGGCCGCATCCGTGTCGAGGTGTCCAACGGCGAGCTGCGGGTCGACGACGCGCACATCCCGCTGCGATACATCGGTGAGGTGACGGCGCTCTCGGCCGCGGACAAGCACGACCTGCTAGGGCCCTACGCGGACCCCGAGGCGTTCGTGATCCAGCGGCCGTGGATCGCCGGGGCGGTCCGCGTCGACGTGACGGACGACGCCGATCCCACGCCGTACTGGCTGATCAGCACCCGCCACCCGGACAAGCTCGCGGCGGCGCTCAGCCCTCGATGACCTTCCGGCCCGGCTGCAGGTCCTTCTTGATGTCGGCGCCGAGGGACAGGGTCGCGCGGCGGTTGAGGAACCCGCCGACGGCGGCGCCGGTCAGGAGCGGCCCCAGGGTGCTCAGGTTGCGTCCGAAGCGCTTGAGCAGCCGGTCACGCAGCTCCTTGCGCAGCGCGGTGCCCATGGCGGCCGCGACGCTGCCGCCGATCCGCAGCGGGTTGACGCCGCGGCGCTCCGCCCAGGCCTGGATCAGCACCACGGCACGCTCGGTGCCGTCCACCGGGCGGCCGTAGACGGCGTGCAGCTCGCCGATCAGCTTCATCTCCACGGCGACCACGGCAACCGTCTCCGCGGCCAGCAGGACCGGCGCAGACAGCAGGCTGGGCGTCACGGCCCATTCGACGGCGGCCACGCCACCGCCCGCGGCGCCGATGCCGGCGGTGACCCGGGACGCGTTGCGGATGAGCCGCTCGGCGAGCGCGTCGCCGGTCAGCCCGCCGTGGTGCGCGATCAGTGTGTCCAGGTCGCGCACGGGAATGTACGGTGCGACCCTCGTCACGCTGTCCGTGATCCAGGCGATCGCCTTCTTCGGCCGGAACAGGTCCTTGACGCCCCGCTCACGGATCTCGAGGCGGACCAGCCGGCCGAGCAGGCGCCGGCGCTCCTTCTGCTCGACGCCCTCGTCGGTCAGGGCAGCCACGGCGGCTGACAGCTCGGCCTCATCCGCCGCCCCGCCCAGGGTGTCCTCCACGGGCTGGTTCTCGGCGAGCTCGTCGGGCTGGGCCATCGTCTACCTCCGCGGGTGTGAAACGGTGCCGCCTACGACTCAAGCACGCCTCCGCCAGATCCGCGTGATCAACTCACGGTCAGGCGCATTCCCGGCAGATCAGCTCCCCGTTGCGCTCGGCCGCGAGCTGGCTGCGGTGATGCACCAGGAAGCAGCGCGAGCAGCGGAACTCGTCGGCCTGCATGGGCAGGACCTTGACCGTCATGTCCTCGTCGGCGAGGTCGGCGCCGGGAAGCTCGAACGTCTCCCCCAGCTCGGTCTCGTCGACGTCGACGATCGCCGACTGCGCATCGGTCCGGCGGGACTTCAGCTCTTCGAGGCTGTCCTCCCCGAGGTCGACCTCGTCGCGACGCGGCGCGTCGTAGTCGGTGGCCATCGGTGTTCACACTCCCAATTCATTCGCCCGTAGGTGTCGCGCCCGGTGTTACGTCCAACGGGCGGCGTACCTTACCGCCCCGCTGCGTTTGTTGTACGCCCACTCGCGGAAACTTGTTCCCAATGTGACCCATGCGACACACCGCATCCTCAACGGGTTGATCGCCGGGCGCGGCGGATGCGACCTTACCGCCATGCGGTCACTTCCGTGTGGAGTCATCCCGCAACGGCGAGTAGGAACTTTGCGGTATCGCGGGTGGGGACTTCAACATGGATCTTCGACAGGCGCTAACCTTCCCGGCAGCCAGAGCGTCTATCTGGTGACGGAGTCGCTTTGGGGCGGGGAGATAACACTGCCATGAGTTTCGCGCGGGTAAGGGCACTGGCCGTCGTTGGGCTGCTCGTCGTCACCGCGGCGGTGTTCGTGACCATCGCGTTGATCAAGGACCGCCAGACCGGTCCGGTGAATGCCAACGAGTGCGCGCAGGACGCGGTGATGGTCAACGACACGCTGCCCGAGGAGAAGCAGGTCAACCTCAACGTCTTCAACGCCACCACGAAGCCCGGCCTGGCCGGCGACATCACCAGTGACTTCGCCAGCCGCGGGTTCAAGGCGACGGTGCAGAACGGGGCACCCAACCCGCCGGTGAAGAAGCCCGAGACGAAGGTCGCGGTCCTCCGCTTCGGCCCGAAGGCCGTCGGCGCCGCGTGGCTCGTCCGAGCGTACTTCCTGAACAAGTCCGAGGACGAGTTCGACAAGAACCGGCAGGACGACAAGGTCGACGTGATCCTGGGCGGGAAGTTCCAGCAGCTGCCGACGGTGACCGAGGTCAAGCAGTCGATCGGCGCGCTGGGCAACCCCGAGCTGCCCGAGGGCACCTGCGCCGAGGCCTAGTTCGAGTCCTGGTTCGAGTCCTGGTTCGAGGTCTGGTCAGGGACCCTTCTCGGCGTCCAGCTCGACCAGGCGGTCGTGGAGGGCCCCGTGCAGCGCCGGCGGGGCGGCCACCACCATGTCGGGGCCGGGCGCGGCGCCCGCCAGGCCCGTCACGAGCAGGCCCGCCTCCGCGGCGACCAGGCCACCCGCGGCGTGGTCCCAGGCGTTGAGGCCCTTCTCGTAGTACGCGTCGAGGCTGCCCTCCGCGGCCAGGCACAGGTCGATCGCGGCGGCCCCGAAGCGGCGCACGTCGCGGATGTCGCCGATGAGACCGGCGAGCACGGCCGCCTGGTGGAGGCGGCGGTCGGCGGCGTACCCGAAACCGGTGCCGACGAGCGCCTGCCGGAGGTCGGCCTGCTGGGAGCCGGACAGCTTCCTGCCGTCGGCGTGAGCCCCACCGCCGAGCACCGCGGTCCACTCGCGACCGGTCGCGGCGTTGATGACCACCCCTGCCACCACCACGCCGTCGACCTCGGCGGCGAGCGAGACGGCGTACTGGGGCAGGTCGTACAGGTAGTTCACGGTGCCGTCGATCGGATCGAGGATCCAGCGCACCGCGCTCGCCTTCTGGGAGTCCCCGTACTCCTCGCCCAGCACGGCGTCGCCCGGACGGGCCGCGTGGATCGCCTCCCGCACCTGCCGCTCGACCGCCCTGTCGGCGGCCGTGACCACGTCGGTGAGTGTGGATTTCGTCGCAACCGGGTCCACGCCGGCGGCGCGCATGGTCCGCGCCAGCTCGGCCGCCTCCCGGGCGATGGGCACCGCGAGGGCCAGCAGTTCGTGTCCGCGATCCATACGACCCATCCTGTCAGGGCCCCGATCCGCCCCATCCGTTCGGTCACAACGTGGCGTCTAGGCCCGCTAGGCGGGATGTTGGGGCGAGAGAGCGTTACAATTCACGCGCTGCCCGCTGTCGCTCGTGAATCCGCCCCGGACGCACGGCACACGGGCGCCACCAAAAGCACCCAGGCCCACTCAGCACGGCCGCGCCGTGCGCGAACTCGGCCGCACCGGCCGTCGCTCGCTCATCGCACCGGAAGGTCGTTCGTGACAGCAGCTCACCAGCCCAGCGTCGACGTACGCTCGCTCGCCGACTCGCTGATCGCGCGTGCGGCCGCCAATGGCGGCCACCTCACGTCGGCGGAGGTCGCGCAGGCGGTCGACACCGCAGATGTGACCCCCGCACACGCCAAGAAGCTGCTCAGGAGTCTCGCCGAGGCGGGAGTCACCGTCGTCGTCGACGACTCCGCCAACGGGCGGCGCCGGGTCGCGGCGGCACGCTCCGCGACCCCCGCATCCAAGGCGGCCACCGCCAAGGCCGCACCGGCGCGGAAGGCGCCGGTCGCCAAGCCGCTGACAGCCGTCGAGTCCGCACCGGATTCGGGGGTGGAGAGGGCGCCCGTGAAGAAGGCACCGACACCAGCAGCTCCCGCCAAGAAGGCCGCCCCGGCCGCGGCAGCTGCCGCTCCGGCGAAGGCGGCGCCCGCCAAGAAGGCGGCGCCGGCGAAGAAGGCCGCCGGTCCCGTCAAGAAGGCCGCTCCCGGCGACGCCGTCGACCCCGCCGCGCCGAAGGGCGCCCCGGGCGAGGAGCCGGAGCTCGAAGAGATCGACGACGCCGAGCTCGCGGCGGAGATCGAGGACGTGGTCGCCGAGGAGCCGGTCGAGGTCGTCAAGGCCGTCGAGGCCGACGCCGAGGCCACCGCGACCGACGACGACTTCGCGTGGGACGACGAGGAGTCCGAGGCGCTCAAGCAGGCCCGCCGCGACGCGGAGCTGACGGCGTCCGCCGACTCGGTCCGCGCCTACCTGAAGCAGATCGGCAAGGTCCCCCTGCTGAACGCCGAGCAGGAGGTCGAGCTGGCCAAGCGGATCGAGGCCGGGCTCTACGCGGCCGAGCGGCTGCGGGCCGCCGAGGACGCGGGCGAGCCGATGGTCATGCCGGCCAGCCGCGACTTCATGTGGATCTCCCGCGACGGCGAGCGCGCCAAGAACCACCTGCTCGAGGCCAACCTGCGTCTGGTCGTCTCGCTCGCGAAGCGGTACACCGGCCGCGGCATGGCGTTCCTGGACCTCATCCAGGAGGGCAACCTCGGCCTCATCCGCGCCGTCGAGAAGTTCGACTACACCAAGGGCTACAAGTTCTCCACGTACGCCACCTGGTGGATCCGGCAGGCCATCACCCGCGCCATGGCCGACCAGGCCCGCACCATCCGTATCCCGGTGCACATGGTCGAAGTGATCAACAAGCTCGGCCGCATCCAGCGCGAGCTGCTCCAGGACCTGGGCCGCGAGCCCACCCCGGAGGAGCTGGCCAAGGAGATGGACATCACGCCGGAGAAGGTGCTGGAGATCCAGCAGTACGCGCGTGAGCCCATCTCCCTCGACCAGACCATCGGTGACGAGGGCGACAGCCAGCTCGGCGACTTCATCGAGGACTCCGAGGCGGTCGTCGCGGTCGACGCGGTGTCCTTCTCGCTCCTGCAGGACCAGCTCCAGCAGGTGCTGCAGACGCTCTCGGAGCGGGAGGCGGGTGTGGTGCGGCTGCGCTTCGGCCTCACCGACGGCCAGCCGCGGACCCTCGACGAGATCGGCCAGGTCTACGGCGTGACCCGCGAGCGCATCCGCCAGATCGAGTCGAAGACCATGTCGAAACTGCGCCACCCGTCCCGTTCGCAGGTCCTGCGCGATTACCTCGACTGATTCTCACATTCCGCTGTGCGCGAACCCGGGCTGTCCCTTTTGGGGCAGCCCGGGTGTGTTTCCGGTCACCGAGGGCATGAGTGAGGGGTGCCGCCGCCCCAACCCACTTGTGATCGCCGCCGCGGCGCGATAGGAAGCACGTAGCGGGTGTTGCGGTTTCGGCTCCCGTGGGCACGACAGAAATGTGACATCGGTCCCGCACCCCAGGTGGGAACGATGCCGAGCAACCCGGTGTTGAACCACCTGTGAACGACGCAAGGAAGCGTTCGTCGGTGACGATCAGAGGAGGAAGGCGATGACCCCGACCCTCACGCCGCCGCCGGAGACGGCAGCGCCCCCAGCCGCCGAGGAACGGTGCGACCGCTGCAGCGCGGCAGGCAAACTACGAGTTCGGCTCGCCGAAGGTGGCGACCTGATCTTCTGTGGACATCACGCAAACAAGTACGCCGACCAGCTGGTCAAGATCGCAGTAGAGGTGGCCGTCGCCCCGGACTTCACGTGGCGTGGCACCGAGATCACGGCTAGCTGACCCATACCGTGCACGTAGGGCGTCCCGGGCTTCCCGGGCGCCCTACGGCCGTCTCCGGGCCCGGGCAGCGGTTCCCGCGCTCGCTGACGGCCGCACGCGCTCTTCCCAGCGGCCGGCCGCGCTCTTGACCGCCACGTGCTCACCTCCGCGACCGCCCGCTCTTCTCAGCAGTTACGCAGTCCTCTCGGTGACTACAGCACTCTTCTCAGCGGTTACGCACTCGCCTCGGTAGCTACGACGCTCTTCTCGCTGGCTACGTGCCCTTCTCGCTGGCGACATGCTCTTCTCGGTGGCCACACGCTCTCTGGTGACCGCTCGTGCCGCCGCCGGAGCAAGCCGGTGCGCATCACGGGAGGTCCACCTCGCCGATCGCGCCCACCACAACCATGATCGATGGCCACCCAGGGACATCCTTCGGTCACCACCAACGCGACGACCAGCCCACCGCGCGAGCCTGCCCACGAACCGCCCGCGCCGCCCTCGCCCCGAACCACCGGCGATCCATCAACGAGCAACCGTCGCCCCAAACGCATCATCACCGGGACCGAGCCGCACAGCGACCACCTCAGCGTCAGCCGTCACCATGATCGAAGGACCAGCCTGGCCGCCCCGACAACCAGCACCGTCCTTGGATCACCGCCCGCCACGCGCACAACAACGCCACCGGACAAGGCGAAGCCACCGAGCAGCAAACCCAACGCCGAACGACCCGCCCAACGACGCCGATCGCCGCCACCGCCCCGACTGGCGCATCCACCACCGCAACGTCGGCCGTCACCATGCCGGGACCGAGCCGCACAGCGACCACCTCAGCGTCAGCCGCCACCATGATCGAAGGACCGACCTGGCCACCCGGATGACCAGAACCGTCCTTGGATCACCACCCGCCACGCGCACAACAGCCCCACCGGACAAGGCGAAGCCACTGATCAGCGAACTCAACGCCGGACGACCCGCCCAACGACGCCGATCGCCACCACCGCCCCGACTGGCGCATCCACCACCCCAGCGTCAGCCGTCACCATGATCGAAGGACCAGCCTGGCCACCCCGACAACCAGCACCGTCCTTGGATCACCGACCACGCGCACAACAACGCCACCGGACAAGGCGGAGCCGCCGGACAGCGAACTCAACGCCGGACGACCCGCACGACCCGCCCAACGACGCCGATCGCCACCACCACCCACACCCCGACCGGCGCATCCACC
>NZ_JBIAYW010000002.1:698561-785626 GCF_042898305.1 Dactylosporangium sp. NPDC000521 | reverse complement strand
ACCCCAGCGTCGGCCGTCACCATGATCGAAGGATCGACCTGGCCACCCGAACGACCAGAACCGTCCTTGGATCACCACCCGCCACGCGCACAACAGCCCCACCGGACAAGGCGGAGCCGCCGGACAGCGAACTCAGCGCCGGACTATCCGCCCAACGACGCGATCGCCGCCACCGCCCCGACTGGCGCATCCACCACCCCAGCGTCGGCCGTCACCATGATCGAAGGATCGACCTGGCCACCCGAACGACCAGAACCGTCCTTGGATCACCACCCGCCACGCGCACAACAACGCCACCGAACAAGGCGAAGCCGCCGGACAGCGAACTCAGCGCCGGACTATCCGCCCAACGACGCGATCGCCGCCACCGCCCCGACTGGCGCATCCACCACCGCAACGTCGGCCGTCACCATGATCGAAGGACCGGCCTGGTCGCCCGGGCGACCAGAACCGTCCTTGGATCAGCACCGGGAAGCGAGCCTGGTGCCCGACAATTCGCCCAAACGGCGCTATTTCGTGGTGCCGGAGGAGTGCCGAAGGCACTTGAGCGGCCAGGGGCGCCCGCGGCAGGCGCGCCGAGGGAAGCGGTGGCGCGGCGATCACGAAACCGGTCACATGGTCTGGATGGTGGCGATCCGCTCCTCGAGCTGCTCGATCGTCGCCTGGGCGCTCGGGGGGCCGCCGCAGAGGCGGCGGAGCTCGGCGTGGATCTTGCCGTGGGGCAGGTTGGTGCGGTGGTGGTGGGCGGCGACCAGGGTGTTCAGCTGCCTGCGCAGGACGATGCGGCGCTCGCCGGCCGTCTTCGGCGGTTCGGGTATGACCGTCGTCGTGGCGGCCGGGGCGCGGCGCTTCTCGGCCGCGAGCTGCTCGGCCTGGCGCTTGTTGAGCAGCGTGGACACCTGGTCGGCGGTGAGGAGGCCGGGGAGCCCCAGGTACTCCTCCTCCTCGGCCGAGCCGGTCTGCGCCGGCACGCCGAAGGTGGTCCCGTCGAAGATGACCTGGTCGAGCTCGGCCGTCGCGGAGAGAGCCTCGAAGCTCTTCAGCAGGTCGTCGCCGGCCTTCTCCTCGCGCTGGGCGCGCTCCAGGAGGTCGTCCTCGAAGCCCTCCTTCGTCTTCGGGGCGCCGAGGACGTGGTTGCGCTGCGCTTCCATCTCGGAGGCGAGCTCCAGCAGGTGCGGCACGCTCGGCACGAAGACGGTCGCGGTCTCGTTGGTGCCGCGGGCGCGCACGAAGCGGCCGATCGCCTGGGCGAAGAAGAGGGGGGTCGAGGCGCTGGTGGCGTACACGCCGACGGCCAGGCGCGGGATGTCGACGCCTTCGGACACCATCCGGACGGCGACCATCCAGCGCTCCTGCGACGCGGAGAACGAGGCGATGCGGCCGGAGGAGCCCTGGTCGTCGGAGAGGACCACGACGGCCTTCTCGCCGGTGATCTCGCCGAGGACCTTCGCGTAGGCGCGGGCGGCGGTCTGGTCGCTGGCGATGACGAGGCCGCCCGCGTCGGGCATGCCGCCGCTGCGCAGCACCTGCAGGCGGGCGTCGGCGGCGCGCAGGACCTGCGACATCCAGTCGCCGGTCGGGTCGAGGGCGGTGCGCCACGCCTGGGCGATGAGGTCCTGGGTCATCGGCTCGCCGAGGCGGGCGGCCAGCTCGTCGCCGGCCGAGGTGCGCCAGCGCGTCTCGCCTGAGTAGGCGAGGAAGATGACGGGCCGCACGACGCCGTCGGCGAGGGCCTCGGCGTAGCCGTAGGTGGTGTCGGAGCGGGAGCGGGCGATGCCGTCGTTGCCCCGCTCGTACTGCACGAACGGGATCGGGTTGTCGTCGGACCGGAACGGGGTGCCCGTCAGCATCAGCCGCCGCACGGCGGGCTCGAACGCGGCCTTGACCCCGTCGCCCCACGACTTCGAGTCGCCGGCGTGGTGGATCTCGTCCAGGACGACGAGGGTCTTTCTCGTGATCGTTCGCCGCTTGTGTACCTCCGGCGCGATGCCGACCTGCGCGTACGTGACGACCGTGCCGTGGAAGTCGGAGGAGGTGTGCACGTCGGCGTTGCGGAAGCCGGGGTCGAGGTCGATCCCGACGCGGGCGGCGGCGTCCGCCCACTGCTTCTTCAGGTGCTCGGTCGGCGTGACGACCGTGACGTTGTCGATGGTGCCGTCGGCGAACAGCTCCAGGGCGATCCGCAGGGCGAACGTCGTCTTGCCGGCGCCGGGCGTCGCGACGGCGAGGAAGTCCTCGCGCTTGCCGCGCAGGTACTCCATCAAGGCCTTGCGCTGCCACACCCGGAGCGTCTGTCCTGCCTGCACCACCGGACGCGGCGGCATGCGGCACCCCCTCGAGGAACATGAACCCACACGGAAACGCCTCCGGGTCTGGTGGACCGCGAAGGCGTTGCTCAGCCTAGCGGGCGCGGACGGGCCGAGCGCCGATCCGCGCCGAACGTCACTGCGAGAGGGAAACGACCGTCAGGACGGGTCGTCGTTCTGCACGACGTTTTCGTAGATGTCCTTGCAGACCGGACAAACCGGGAACCGGCTGGGGTCGCGCGACGGGACCCACAGCTTGCCGCACAGCGCCCGCACCGGCGTGCCCTCGATCATGGCCTGCATGATCTTGTCCTTGGGCGCGTAGTGCGAGAACTTCTCGTGGTCGCCGGCGTCATACCGATAGTCGGTCTGCTCCTCGACGCGCTCGTCCGTGAGCGTCGAGCCGCCACCGCCTGGAGTCTCGGGAGTCGTTGTCACGGTCCCAGTCTGCCAGGCCGACGGCCACGATGCCGCACGGCGAGCGGGGTTATCGTTGCGTGGTGATCAACCATGCCATCCGTTACGGAGCCGAGGTCGCGGCGGCCAGGGAGGCCGGTGCGCCGGTCGTCGCGCTGGAGAGCACCATCATCTCGCACGGGCTGCCCCGGCCGTCGAACCTGACCGTCGCGCGGGACATCGAGGCGACGGTGCGGGCCGCGGGCGCGGTCCCCGCCACGATCGGCATGCTCGGCGGCGAGATCGTGGTCGGCCTGTCCGACGAGGAGATCGTGCACCTGGCCGGCAGCGATGACGTGGTGAAGCTCTCCGTGCGCGACCTGGCCCCCGCCGCCGCGGGGCGGGCCGACGGCGCGACGACGGTGGCGGCGACCTCGGCGATCGCCGTCGCGGCAGGCATCGCCGTCTTCGCCACGGGCGGGCTCGGCGGGGTGCACCGCGGCGCGGGCACGACGTTCGACGAGTCGGCCGACCTGACGGCGCTGTCCCGGCTGCCGATCACCGTGGTCTGCGCCGGCGTGAAGTCGATCCTGGACGTCGGCGCCACCCTGGAGCGGCTGGAGACGTTGGGCGTGAGCGTCGTGGGGTACGGGACCCGCCGCTTCCCCGGCTTCTACCTCACCGACGGCGGGTTCGACCTGGACTGGTCCGTCGACGACCCGGCCGGTGCGGCGGCCATCGTGCGGGCGGCCCGGGCCCAGGCAGTACACCAGGGGGCGACGATCATCGCCAACCCTCTGCCGGTCGACGAGCAGCTCGACCCTGACCTGCACGACCGCGTCCTCGCCGAGGGGCTGGCCGGCCTGGAGCGCGACCACGTGACGGGCAAGGACGTCACCCCCAGCCTGCTGTCGCACTTCCACGCCGCCACCGAGGGCCGCTCGCTGGACGTGAACGTGAAGATCATCCTGCGCAACGCCGACCTGGCGGCCCGCATCGCCGCGGCACTGTGACGGTCGTCGTGGTCGGTGACGTGGTCACCGACATCGTCACGGTCCACGAGGGCCCCCTCGCCATCGGCTCCGACACGCTGGCCTCGGTCGCGATCCGGGGCGGCGGGTCGGCGGCCAACACGGCCACCTGGCTCGGCTCCGTCGGGCACCCGGTGGTGTTCGCGGGGGTGGCCGGCGACGACGAGCCCGGCTCCGCGCGCCTGGCCGAGCTGGTCGCGGCCGGTGTCACGACCATCGTCCGCCGCGTGCCGGGGGTCGCGACCGGGACGGTGGTGGTGCTCACCTCCGACGCGGAGCGGACGATGTTCACCGACCGGGGCGCCAACCAGCTCCTGTCCCCCGCCGACGTGGACCACGCGCTCGACCTGGCGCTGGCCGCGACACCCGGCGCGAGGCATCTGCACCTGTCCGCGTATGTCCTCTTCGACCCCGACTGCGCCCCCGCCGGTCGCCACGCGCTGGCCGAGGCCCGCCGCCGCGGCCTCACGACCAGCCTGGACGCCGCGTCGGCCGCGCCGCTGCGGCGCCTCGGGCCGTCGTTCTGGGCGTCGGTGCCGGAGGTCGACCTGCTCTTCGCCAACCTGGACGAGGCGCGGGTCCTCGCCGGGGACGGCACCGCGGCCTCGCTGGCGGCGGCACTGCTGGACCGGGCCGGCGCGGTGGTGGTGAAGTCCGGGGCCGCCGGGGCGACGTGGGCCGGTCGTTCCGCCGCGCCTGCCCATGTACCGGCGGCGCCGGTCGCGCGGGTGATCGACCCGACCGGCGCCGGTGACGCGTTCGCCGCGGGATTTCTCGCGGCCTGGCTGACCGGTGCGTCGCCCGCGGACGCGCTGGCCGGCGGCGCCCGGCTCGGCGCCCTGGCGGTGTCGAAGGTCGGCGGCCGGCCGTAGCCCCGCGCTCGAAGCCCGGCCGCCTCAGCGGCCTCAACCGCCTCGGCGGTCTCAGCGACCTCGGCGGCTTCAGCCGCCTCGGCCGCTTCAGCCGTCGATGACCTTGGGCTCCGTGTGCTCATGGTCGCTGAGCGCGTGGGCCGGATCGGGGTGCGACTGCTGCTGCCGCCGCCGGGCCTGCAGCTTGTTGCGGAGCAGGTGCTCGGGCCGCGGCCCCCTGTCGTTGGCGAGCAGCACCGCCGCCCACGGCAGGACCAGCGCCCCGGCCACCAGCAGGCACAGCCACAGCCACAGCAGCGGCACCTTCGCCGTGACCAGCACCGCCGCCACGATCACGCAGAGGCCGCGCAGCAGCATCATCGCCACATACCGCCGCTCGCGGGATCGAAGCTCCTGCTCGGGCGAGCGCTCGGCGGTGGTGATCAGCTGCGGTTTCGGCCTGCGTCCCATCATCACCACCGAGTCTGCCACGTCGCGGGGTTCAGCCGTGGATCAGTCCGTCGACCTCACCGGCGGCGCGGCGTGGGCGCCGCCAACCGGCTCCCCCGGCGCGGCCGGCCGGTTGATCGTGCCGGTCGCGAGCAGGTCGCGGATCTCGGTCAGCAGCCGGATGTCCTCGGCGGGCGCGGCCGGCTCCGGCTCGACTCCCCGCTTGCGCCGCTCCGCCAGCTTGTTCATGGGCAGCACCACGAGGAAGTAGACGGTCGCCGCGGTCAGCAGGAACCCTATCACCGAGTTCAGGAACGCCGGCCACGCCAGGTACTGCTGCCCGATCTTCAGGCCCTGGTTCTTGTCGTCGACCCCGATGCCGCCGGTGAGCTTGATCAACGGCTGCAGGAAGCCGTCCGTGAACGCTTTGACCACGTCGTTGAACGCGGCCCCGATGACGACGGCGACGGCAAGCTCGATGACATTGCCGCGCGAGATAAAGTCCTTGAAACCCTTCAGCACGGTAGGCACCTTACGACCCCGGCCGCCCGACCGCACCCGATGCTTTCGCGGCGGCCTTCATCTGTTTCTTGTACTCCCTGACCTTTCCGAGGGAGTCGCCGTCGACGATGTCGGCGACGGAGCGGAACGAGCCGACCTCGCCGTAGCCGCCGGCCGCTTCGCGCCAGCCGTCGGGCTGGACACCGTACTGCTTGCCGAGCAGCGCCACGAAGATCTGCGCCTTCTGCTTGCCGAAACCGGGCAACGCCTGCACCCGCCGAAGCAGCTCACCACCCGAGGCAGCGCCGGTCCACAGGGCCGCGGTGTCGCCGTCGTACCGGTCGACGAGCACCCGGCACACCTCCTGCACCCGGGCCGCCATCGCCTTCGGGAACCGGTGCAGCGCCGGCGGCGTCGCGAAGATCTCCACCAGCGCGCCGGGGTCGAACTCCGCCAGCTCCTGCGCCGTCGGATCGTGCCCCAGCCGCTGGGAAAGCACCCAGGGCGACGAGAACGCCTTCTCGAGCGGAATCTGCTGATCGAGCGTCATCCCCACCAGCAGCGCGAGAGGGTCCCGGTCCAGCAGTGCGTTCGCCTCAGCGGGAATCGGCAACGAGAACGGCATGGCCCACATCCTCCCCCATGGATGAGCTCAATCGGAGGAAGCCCGGTCCAAACGCCGTCATCGGGTCTCAACGGCATGTCGTCATCCCCCGAGCCGGATGAGTGTCACGATCACAGCGTCCGATGTGACCGACGTCACAATGGGGTCGTGTCGGATCGCGGGGTGGTCGTTCGAGAGACGGGCGACAGGTCACCACGAAGGAAGGACGCCAGCCATGACCACCACCGTCCCGGAGCACATCCGCGCCAACCGCGTCACCCGGTCGCTGCTCGGCTACGGCGTGATCGCCGGGCCGTTCTACGTCGTCGTCAGCCTCGCGCAGGCGCTGACCCGCGACGGGTTCGACCTGACCCGGCACGCCTGGAGCCTGCTGTCCAACGGCGATCTCGGCTTGCTCCAGATCACCAACTTCGTCCTGACCGGCCTGATGGTGATCGCGGCGGCCGTCGGGCTGCACCGCGCACTGCCGGGCGACCCGTGGGCGGCGCGGCTCGTGGCGGTCTACGGGGCGAGCCTCGTGGCGGCAGGGGCACTGCGGGCCGACCCGGCCATGGGCTTCCCCGCCGGTACACCTGAAGGACCGGGAACGGTGAGCTGGCACGGCATCGGGCACCTCGCCGCGGGCGGCATCGGCTTCCTCTGCGTGATCGTGGCGTGCTTCGTCGTCGCCCGCCGGTTCGGTCGCGAGGGCGGCAAGGGCTGGGCCGCGTACAGCCGGGCCTCCGGCGCGCTGTTCCTGGTCGGCTTCGCAGGCATCGCCTCCGGCAACGGCGCGCCGGCCCTGACCCTGGGCTTCGTCGCGGCCGTGATCGTCATCTGGACCTGGCTCGCGGCCGTGTCCGTCAGGCTGTACCGGACTCTCCCCGGATGCTGAAGGGCCCGGCGTAGGTCGTCGATCCAGGCGCAGACCGACTCGTTGAGGGGTGTGACCCCGGCTTGCCACGGCGGCGTGCAACCATTAGCGTTCTCCGCATGTGGTCATATGCAAATATAGTGAGCACCCCTTCACCGATCCGGGTAATACCTCTGGTAGGAAGACTGGTAGCAATACGAAGACCCAGAGGTAGCATCGTCGGTATGAAGGTGAGTGTGAGCCTGCCGGCAGACGACATCTCGTTCGTGGACGCCTATGCGCGCCGCCGGGGCGACGCCACCCGGTCGTCGGTGCTGCACCAAGCCATTGAGCTGCTCCGCCTGAGCGAGATGGAGCAGTCCTATGCGGACGCCTGGGACGAGTGGGAGCACACCGACGACGCGACGCTGTGGGACGGCACGGTCGGCGACGGGGTCACCGATGCGCCGCGGTGATGTCTTCATGGTCGACTTCGACCCCGCCGCCGGCTCTGAGGCCAACAAGGTCCGTCCGGCGGTGCTGGTCAGCAACAACGCGGCCAACAAGGTGGCCGAGCAGCAGGGCCGCGGCGTCGTGACGGTGGTCCCGGTGACGTCCAACACCGCCCGGGTCCACCCGTTTCAAGTCTTGATCCGCGCCGGAGACGGTGGGCTCGTCATCGACTCGAAGGCACAGGCGGAGCAGATCCGGTCCGTCGACGTGCGCCGGCTGCGCCGCCGGCTCGGCAATCTCAAGGAGGACACGGTTCGCAGCATCGACGACGCCCTGCGTGTCCATCTGTCCACCTGACACCACCACGCCGAGACGCCGCCTGCGAGCGCGGCCACCGGCGAGTTGTAGCGTTCCGGACAAGAGCGGAGGGCGTCCGATCGGCGATGCGGGGCCGCCACCTGGGCAGACGGTCGCGGGCGGGCGTCTCGGAGGGCCGCGCCGGGTTGATCTGGGGCCATAGCCTGGTGCGATGTTCGAGCGCAGGGTGGTCGCGGCGTGGGCCGTGTTCGGGGGGATCGCGGCGGCGTCGGCCGCGCTGGTGTGGCGGCGGCCTGATGCGCAGCGGCTGTCGGACCTGCACATCTACTACGGGGCGGCGAAGTTCGACGGGCCGCTCTATGACTACGTGGCCGAGAACGGGGGGCCGTTCACGTACCCGCCGTTCGCGATGGTGCTGTTCCGGCCTCTGAGCCTGCTGCCCGAGGCGACGCTGGGCGTGCTGTGGCTGGCGATGACCTGCGCGGCCGTGATCGCCATCGCCCGCACGGTGACCAGGTCCAGTGCCGCGACCGCCACCGTGACCGTGACCAGCGCCGTGACCAGCGCCGTGACCAGCGCCGTGACCGGCACCGCGACCACAGCGGGCACCGCGACCACAGCCGGCGCCACGACCACAGCCGGCGCCACGACCACAGCCGGCGCCACGACCAAGGCAGGCGCCGCGACCAAGGCAGGCGCCAGCGCTGGGGGCGGCGGAAGCGTGGGGAGCCGGTTCTTCACGCGGGGGCTGGTGGCGGCCGGGGTGGCCACGGCGTTGCTGGTGTCGGCGCCGGTGCAGAGCAACCTGCGGTTCGGGCAGGTGAGCATCTTCATCGTGCTCCTGGCGCTGGTCGACGCGGGGCAGGTGGTGCCGGCGCGGTTCCGGGGGATTCTGGTCGGGGCCGCGGCGGCGATCAAGCTCACGCCGCTGCTGTTCGTCGTGTACTTCCTGGTGGCGCGGCGGTACAAGGACGCGGCGCGGGCGGGGGCGGCGTTCGTCGCGTGCGCGGGGGTCGCGGCGGTGCTCATGCCGGGGGCCAGCGTGCGGTACTGGGGCGGCACCATCTTCCAGACGTCGCGCATCGGCGACCTCGCCTCGCTGGGCAACCAGTCGGTGCACGGGATGCTGCTGCGGATCGGGCTGTCGCCCGCGACGCTGCCGGTGGTGTGGGCGGTGCTGATCGCGGCGATCTGCGGTGCCGCGCTGCTGCGGGCGCGGGCGCTGCACCTGCACGGGGAGCCCGTGCGGGCGGCGGTCCTCGTGGGCTGCGCGACCGTGGCGGCGTCGCCGGTGTCGTGGACGCACCACCAGGTGTGGACGGTGCTCGCGGCGATGCTGCTGGTCGCGACCGAGGGGGCGTGGCGGCGGGCGGCCGGGGTCGTGCTGCTGGTCGTGATGACGCTGTCGCTGGGGGTCGTGCTGCGCGGCGTCGCGCTGTACCCGGGCTGGCAGTTCCTGCTGGAGAACGCCCGGTCGCTGGGGCTGATCGCCGTCTGTGTCGCCGGGGTCGGGGGCGCCGCGATGCGGCTCAACCGGCGCACCCGGTTCCGCACGACGCGGCGGATCGCGGTCGCGGCCCTGGCGGGGCTGGCGGCGCTCGCGCTCACGCCGCTGCCGGCCGGTGCCGACCCGACCTTCAAGGCGTACTCGGCGGACGACCTCACCAACCCGCGCTACTTCTACTTCACCGGCACGCCGGCCGCGGGCGAGCCGATCGCGTACAAGATCCGGCGGGAGAAGACGAAGGTCCGGGTCAACGGCGTGGTCGGGGCCGAGGTGGCGGGGCTGCGGTACACCTCGGCGCCGGGCGGGGCGGCCCGCAGCATCCCGCTGCTGGAGGCGGACGCGGGGGTGCGCACGTTCTCGTTCCGCAGCGCCAGCCTGGCCCACGGCCGCCTCGACGTGCTGGACGCGAGCGGGCAGGTCGCGGCCAGCTTCACAAACCTGGCGTGAACCGCTCGGCCTCGAGCACCGACTTGAGGCGGCTCAGGATCCGCGACCAGGCGTCGTCGCGCTCCGGGTCGGGCTCGCGGTCGAGGTCGTCGCAGGTGAGCGAAACCCGGCAGAGCCCCGGCTCGGCGGCGGTGATCTCCCACGTCAGCCAGCAGTGCACCTCCTGTTCCGCGCCGATGCCGGTGTACAGGTTGTGCACCAGCAGCCGCCCCTCCTCGACGTGCACGATGTGCCCGTGCAGCACGTCGGGGACGGGGCCGGCCGCGGCCCGGTAGACGATGGGCGCGTCCGGGACGAACTGCGAGTCGACCGCGAGGCCCAGGTAGAAGCGCCGGGTGAAGGCGGGCTCGGTGATCGCCCGCCAGACGCGGGCCGGGTCGGCGGCGATGTACAGGCTGCAGGTCGAAGTCCTCATACCCGTATCGTGCCGAGGTGACTTGGGAGGCGCTTGCGCTCGACTTGGCGCCGCCCCCCGTACAGTGGCCGCAGCGCCGGCCCGAGCGGCCACGGCCCGCTCGTACAGTGGCCGCGACGACGACCCGAGCGGCAGCGGCCCGCCCGTACAGTGGCCGCAACGACGACCCGAGGAGCACTCGCGTGGAGGACCTGATCGCCGAGCTGGAGGCGCAGGAGGAGCGGCTGCGGTTCACGCGGTTCGACAACGACGACGCCTGGGCGCTGGGATCGCTGCTGGTGCGTCTGGGCAAGGAGCGCGGGCTGCCGATCACGATCGACATCCGCCGGCACGGCCACCAGCTGTTCCACGCGGCGCTGCCCGGCACCGCACCCGACAACGACCGCTGGATCGAGCGCAAGATCAGGGTCGTGGAGCGCCTGAACGCCTCCTCGTATCTGGTGGGGCGGCGGATGGCCGCGCAGGGGAAGGCGATGGACGCGGCGTACGGCGTCGACCCGGCCGACTACGCCACGCACGGCGGCGCGTTCCCGATCCGGGTCGTGGACGTCGGCGTCGTCGGCGTCGTGACCGTGTCGGGGCTGCCGCAGGCCGAGGACCACGCGCTCGTCGTCGAGGCAGTAGGGCTCTTCCTCGATAAATAGAGGGTTGTCTCAGCGCGCGGGCGGGCCGAGGATTCCGCGTGTGATGAAGCGACTTCTCGTGTGCGTCGCCGCCACCGCGGCCCTCGCACTGACCGGCTGCTCCGACGACGCGCCGAAGAACAACGGCGCGGTCGCGGCACCCAGCGCGCAAGAGTCCCTGACGCCGCAGACCGGCCCGGCGCCCACGAAGCCCGGCGCGAGCCCGCAGGCGGGGTGCCCGGTGGACGCGGCGACGCTGGAGAAGGCGTTCGTGGCGAACCTCGACGTCTCGAACGCGGTCGACATCGGCAAGGGGCTGACCGACATCAGCTGCGCCGACGACTGGGCGACGGCGGTGACCCAGCCCGAGGCGGCGGACAAGGCGACGGTGCTGTTCCAGTACGACACCGGGAAGAAGCAGTGGCTGGCGATCGCCGGCGGCACCGACGGCGTCTGCCGGTCGCAGGTGCCGGCCACCGTCGTCAAAAAGCTCAAGAACTGCGGTAGCTGAGGGCTAACCAAAAGTCCGACTTTATGGTCACATAGATCATGGAACGTGAAGTACTGCTCCGGCTCCTCGACGAGGTGCCGGGGGAAGCCTTCGTGGCCTGCAAAGACGCGATCCGGGCCGGCGCGGACTACGTCGTGTGGGACGACACCGTGCCGGCCGATCAGCTCGCGCGCAGCTACTCGCGGCGGGCCCAGCACATGGCGAAGATCGGCACCCCGATGCTCGGCGGCGACGACGCGATCACCCGCCTGCAGGTCGCCGGCGGCCGGCCGCTGCGCATCGGCGAGGCGAAGGTCGAGGACCCGCCGACGCACTTCCAGCTCTTCCTCACCGCCGACGCCACGCGCGTCGTGGCCTGTTTAGGAATCGACCAACGTTGACGTAGCAGGATGTCAGGGTGGACGCACTGCTCGACGCCGACGGTCTCGCCCGGCTCCGTGAGGCGCTGACCTCCGCCCGGTACACCTCCCAGGGCATCAAGGACCTGCTGGGTGAGCCCGCGACGGCCGCCCTCGCCCGCAACGACTTCCGCGCCGCGCTGCAGCGCACCGAGGAGCGGCCCGGCCGGCTCGCCACCCTCGTGCGGCTCTTCGTGTGCGGCCAGACCGAGTCGCTGGATGCGGTCGCCGACGCGCTCGCTCCCCTGCCGCTCGCCGCCGCGCTGCCGCTGCTCGAAGCTTCCGGAGACGGTGTACGGGCGGCGGTGGAGCTGGAGCCGTACGGCGACTGGTGGGTCGTGGCCGACCTGTCCGCCGGGATGCGACCCGGGCGGCCGTTGCCCGGCGACCACGTGCTCGGCATCGGCGGCGCCTCCACCACGCTCGCCGCCGCCACCCTGCGCGACCCCGTGGCCACGGCGCTGGACCTGGGCACCGGCTGCGGGGTGCAGGCGCTGCACCTGTCGACGCACGCGGCGAAGGTCACCGCGACCGACCTGCTCCCCCGCGCGCTGCGCTTCGCCGCGACGACCGCCGCGCTCAACGGCCTGGACTGGGAGCTGCTGCACGGGGACCTGACCGCGCCGGTCGCCGGCCGCCGGTTCGACCTGGTCGTGAGCAACCCGCCGTTCGTCGCCGGACCGGGGACGACGGACCACACGTACCGTGACTCCGGCCGCCCCGGGGACGCGGTCTGCGCCGAGCTCGTCGCCGCCGCTCCGGGCCTGCTCGCCGACGGCGGTCACATGCAGTTCCTGGCCAACTGGCTGCACGTCGGCGGCCAGCAGTGGGAGGACCGGGTCGCCAACTGGCTCGCCGGCACCGGCCTCGACGCGTGGGTGATCCAGCGGGAGGTGTCCGACCCGGTCGCGTACGTCAACCTGTGGCTCTCCGACGCCTCCGTCGACCCCGTGCAGCAGCCCGCGATCGCGGCGGCCTGGCTCGACTGGTTCGACGCGCAGAAGGTCGACGCGGTCGGGTTCGGCCTCATCACGCTGCGCGCCGGCGGCCACGACGACCCGACGGTGCGGATCGAGGACCTGCGGCAGACCGTCGACGGGCCGCTCGGGCCGCTGATCGGCGACTGGTTCGCCCGCCAGGACTTCCTGCGCGGCACCGACCTGCTGGGCGCCCGTCTCGCCGCCGCGCCGGGGCTGCGCCTGCGGCAGGAGGCCACCCAGGGCCCCGACGGCTGGGAGGTCGGCCAGCAGGTCCTGAGCCTGCCCGACGGCCTGCGGTGGAGCGAGGAGGTCGATCCGGTGGCCCTCACCCTCGTCGGCGCCTGCGACGGCTCCGTGACCCTGCGCGACCAGGTCGACATCCTGGCCGCCGCGCACGAGGTACCGTCGGACGTCCTCGCCGACGTGGCGGTCCCCCTGGTCGCTCACCTCGTGGAGCGCGGCATCCTGCTGCCCGCCTCGTGAGGGCGCTCGTCCAGACGGTGAGCCGCGCATCGGTCACCGTCGACGACGTGGTGGTGGGGTCCATCGGCTCCGGCCTGCTCGTCCTGGTCGGGGTCACGCACACCGACGACTTGACGACTGCCGCGACCCTTGCCCGGAAGGTCCACGAGCTGCGCATCCTGCCCGAGGAGAAGTCCGCCGCCGAGCTGGGCGCGCCGCTGCTGGTCGTCTCGCAGTTCACGCTGTACGGCGACGCGCGCAAGGGCCGGCGCCCCACCTGGATCGCCGCCGCCCGTCCGGAGGTGGCGGAGCCACTCATCGAGGCGTTCTGCCAGCATCTGCGAGACCGGGGCGCAGTGGTGGAAACCGGGCGCTTCCGGACCCACATGCTGGTCGAAAGCGTGAACGTCGGACCCCACACGGTGATGCTCGAAATCTAGGACTCACGGATTCGTGCCACGGCTCGGCCGCCTCACCGCCACTTCACGCCCGCTGGGCGAAGCTTCTCCCGTAGGAATGATCGCGCCACTTGCACACGGGAGGCGAGCGAAGTGGCCCAGCCGCTGAGTGACACCACGGAGTTCAACGCAGTCGACGTCGAGACCGACGAGCAGCACGAGCCCCAGATCGACAACACGGGCGTCTCAGCGGACCTCGTTCGCGCGTACCTCAACACCATCGGACGGACCAAGCTGCTCACCGCCGAGCAGGAGGTCGACCTCTCCAAGCGGATCGAGGCCGGGCTCTACGCGGAGGAGAAGCTGAGCGCGGGCAACGTCCACCCCGCCTGGACGAACACCTACGAGGTCGTCGTCCGCGAGGGCCGCGCCGCCAAGGCGCACCTGCTCGAGGCCAACCTGCGCCTGGTGGTCAGCATCGCCAAGCGGTACACCGGCCGCGGCATGGCGTTCCTGGACCTCATCCAGGAGGGCAACCTCGGCCTCATCCGCGCCGCGGAGAAGTTCGACTACACCAAGGGCTACAAGTTCTCCACGTACGCCACCTGGTGGATCCGGCAGGCCATCACCCGCGCCATGGCCGACCAGGCCCGCACCATCCGCATCCCGGTCCACATGGTCGAGCAGGTCAACCGCATGGTCCGGGTCCGCCGCGACCTCTCCGCCACGCTCGGCCGCGAGCCGGTCGTCGCCGAGATCGCCGCCGCCCTGGGCATCGAGGAGTACCAGGTCATCGAGCTGATCTCCTACGACCGCGAGCCGGTCAGCCTCGACCAGGCCGTCGGCGAGGACGGCGAGAGCGCCCTCGGCGACTTCGTCGCCCGCATCGACCCCCGCGAGGAGCCCGCCGACAGCGTCTCCCAGGGCATGCTGAAGTCCGAGGTCGAGATCGTCCTCTCCACGCTCTCCCAGCGCGAGCAGGCCGTGATCAGGCTCCGCTTCGGCCTCGACGACGGCCGCCAGCGCACCCTCGACGAGGTCGGCCGCGAGTTCGGCCTGTCCCGCGAGCGCATCCGCCAGATCGAGAAGGTCACCCTCCTGAAGCTCCGCCACCCGTCCCGTGCCAAGCGCCTCGAGGCCTACGCCAGCTGACAGGACCGTCCCGACCCGCCTTGATCGACAGGAACCTGTGGCTGCGGCGACAGCCAGACGTCCCTGTCGATCAAGGCGCTGCTGTTTCTCCGGACCGCGGCCGCGGCGGCACGCCAGCATGCTGCCGCGCCTTCCGGCTCGACACGCACCCAGACCGACCTTCGCGACCGATCTTCGCGACCGACCTTCGCGACCGACCTTCGCGACCAATCTTCGCGACCAATCTTCATGGTGATCGAAGGACGGTTCTGGCCGCCCGCACAGCCAGATCCGTCCTTGGATCACCGCGCTGGCGACGGCGAACATCACCCCGCTGGCCCCAGCGGGGCACTGCGGTTCGTCCGCTCAGGCGCCCCCCGGCCACCACACCGGCGCAGCTCGCCCACACGATGCATGATCCAAGGACAGATCCGGCCGCCCACACGACCGGAACCGTCCTTCGATCACGGGGACCGGGGCACCACGCTGCTGGACACAGGCGGGGACCAGCCACCGAACGCGGCGGCACACTGCGGTCGTCCGCGCTGACGGCCCCGACCACCGCACCCACACCCGCACAGCACGCCCACACGACGCATGATCCAAGGACAGATCCGGCCGCCCACACGACCAGAACCGTCCTTCGATCACAGAACCGGGGCACCACGCTGCTGGACACAGGCGGGGACCAGCCACCGAACGCGGCGGCACACTGCAGTCGCCCGCGCTGACGGCCCCGACCACCGCACCCACACCCGCACAGCACGCCCACACGACGCATGATCCAAGGACAGATCCGGCCGCCCACACGACCGGAACCGTCCTTGGATCACGGGGACCGGGGCACCACGCTGCTGCACGCAGGCGGGGACCGGCCACCGGACGCGGCGCGCACGCGCCGCTGGCCCTGCCTCGCGCCTCGGCGCGGGCAGTGCGCCGCGGAGCGGCGCATTGGGGTGCGGGTGAGAATCCCCGCCGGGACCCGCCGCGACAGCGGTGGGGCGGAAGCACAGCGTGAGCATCCCCGCCGGGACCCGCCGCGACAGCGGTGGGGCGGAAGCACAGCGCGTCAGTACAGGCGGCGGGGGCCGCTGTCGGGGCGGGGTAGCGGGGGCGTGAACGTGGCGGTGGCATGGAGGACGGCCAGGCCTTCGGGGCGGGCCAGGATCGGGTTCAGGGACAGCGACGACACGGTGGGCTGCTCGTCGGCCAGGCGGCCGATGCGCAGGAGCAAGTCGGCGAGGGCGTCCAGGTCGACGGGGGCGGAGCCGCGGTAGCCGGTCAGCAGCGGCGCGGCACGCGGTGCGCGGACCAGGGCGGCCGCGTCGCGGTCGGTGAGCGGGGCGGGGCGCCACGCGCGGTCGCCGAGCAGGTCCGCGGCCTCGCCGCCGAGGCCGAACCCGACGACCGGGCCGAAGGCGGGGTCGTCCACGACCTCGACGACGCACGCGACGCCGGGGGCGACCATCGGCTGGACGAGGACCTCCACACCGATGCCGAAGAGGCGTTCGAGCTCCTGGTACGCCTCCCTGACCAGGTCGGGCGACGTGAGGTTGAGCCGGACGGCGCCGAGGTCGATGCGGTGCCGCCACGGCTTCGTCGCGACCTTCAGCGCGACGGGCAGGCCCAGCGACTCGGCGACGGCCGGGACCGACTCGCCGGAAGCACGCAGGGACGGGACGACCGGGACGCCGTACGCCGCGAGGAGCTCATCCACAGAGGAGGACGGCGCGGGGGCGGGCGGGAAGGACGGCACGGTGCCGACGGGTTCGCGGCGCCAGGCGGCGTAGCGGGCGACGCGGCCCAGGGCACGCACCGCCTCCTCGACCGCCGGGTACGTCGGCAGCGCCAAGGGGTCGCCGGAGCGGTAGGCGGGCGCGAACGCGAAGGACGGGTCGGCGGGCAGGACGACCGCGAGGGGGCGGACGGGCTCCAGCGCGCGCAGCAGCTCCGCGACGCCGAGCTCGCCCGGGAGGGCCAGGGCGGGGGCGTAGGCGGCGATGACCGCGTCGGCCGAGTCGTCGGCGAGGGCTTCCCGCACGGCCTGGACGAAGTCCGCGTCGCTGACGGAGGGGCCGAGGTCGCGGACGGAGGCGACGCGCAGCCCGGCCGCCGGCGCCTTCGCGACGGTCAGGACGCCGAGGGCGGCGGCGTTGGTGACCACGGCGACGCGGTCGCCGGTCGGCAGTGGCTGGCCGACGAGGAGCAGACCGACGTCGAAGAGCTCGGCGACCGTGTCGACGCGGATCACGCCGGAGCTGGCGAAGAGCGCGGCGACCCCGCGGGCGTCGGGTCCGGTGGCGACGGCGTCGAGGGCGGGCGGCCGCACGGGGCTCGCGACGGCGGCGACCGGCTTGCGCCGGGCCAGCTCGCGGGCGATGCGGGCGAACTTGCGCGGGTTGCCGAACGTCTCCAGGTAGAGCAGCACCGCGTCCGTCTGGGGATCTTCGCGCCAGTACTGGAGGGCGTCGTTGCCGGAGACGTCGGCGCGGTTGCCGGCGGACACGAAGGTCGACAGGCCGAGCCCCCGGCGGTCGGCCTCGGCGAGCAGCGCGGTGCCGAGCGCGGCGGACTGGCTGAAGAAGCCGACCCGGCCGGGGCGCGGCAGCAGCGGCGCGAGAGTCGCGTTGAGCTGGACGCTGGGGTCGGTGTTGGCGATGCCGAGGCAGTTGGGGCCGACGAGGCGCATGCCGCGGCTGCGGACGGCGCGCAGCAGTGCGGCCTGTGCCTCGGCACCGGCGGGTCCGGCCTCGGCGAACCCGGCGGACACGACGACGAGCCCGTGCACCCCGGCCGCGGCGCAGTCGGCGACGACGGACGGCACCGCGTCCGCCGGCACCGACACCACCGCCAGGTCCACGGGGTCCGGATGCCCGGCGAGGACGGGCACCGCCGGCAGGCCGCCGACGGTGGATGCCGACGGGTGCACGGGGACGATCGGGCCGGCGAACCCGGCCGCCTTGAGGTGGGCGAGGATCGCGGCGCCGATGCCGGTGCCGTCGGCGCGGGCACCGTAGACGGCGACCCCCCGCGGGTTGAGCAGCCGGCCGATCGAGCGGGTCTCGGCGCGCTGCTCGCGGGCCCACTGCACGCGCATCGAGTCGGGGGTCGCCGCGATCGGGAACCACAGGTGCACGACGCCGTCGGAGAACTCGCGCTCGATGGAGAAGCCGGCGGCCATGAAGACGCGCAGCATCGCCTGGTTGACCGGCAGGACGTCGGCCTCGAACTCGGTGATGCCCTCCTGCGACGCGGCGGCGACGAGGTGTTCGATGAGGACCGAGCCGATGCCGCGGCCCTGGTGCGCGTCCTCGACGACGAACGCGACCTCCGCCTGGTGCGATCCGGCGCCGAGCCGCTCGTAACGGCCGACGGCGATGAGCTCGCCGCCGTGCTCGATGACGAACGCCTCCCGGTCGTGGTGGTCGACGTTGACGAACCGGTCGAGGTCCCGCTGCGGGATCCGCGGGTACGCGGAGAAGTACCGCAGATACCGGGTCCGCTCCGAGAACCGCGAGTGCAGCGCGACGATCCGGTCGGCGTCATCGGGCTCGATCGGTCGCAAGTGGACGGTCGTGCCGTCCGACAGCAGGACGTCCGCGGCCCGCTTCGGTGTTTCGGTCACGCCTTCATGTTCGCACCGCCGGGTTTAGTACGGTGTGCGGATGATGCTCACCCCGGCCGACGTGCAAGCCGTCCGGTTCACGAAGGCGGCGTTCGGCAAGCGCGGCTACGACGAGGACGAGGTCGACGCGTTCCTGGACGTCGTCGCGCAGGTGCTGACCGCGCTGCACGACGAGCTGGCCTCGCTGCGGGGCACGCCCTCACCGGAGACGTCGTTCGGCACGTCGACGGCGGCCGAGTCGGCGATGCTGGCCGAGCTCGACCGGATCAAGCAGCGCCTGACCCGGCTCGAGGCCGTCGTGCGGCATTAGCCCGACCTTGTGCTTTGCCGCCGGTGTACGGCGTGGGCCACGGCTCGACCGGGACGGCCCGGCTGTACGCCGTCAGCCTGACGGTCCGGCCGCGCGTCGGTCCGGTTGTGCGGCGTCGGCCGGGCGGGCCGGCCCCGTACGGTCTCAGTCGCGCGGGTCGTGGGGGTCGAGGCCGAAGAACGGGAACGTCGCCGTGCGGGTCGCCATGATCGCCCGGTCCACGGGGTCAGCGGTCTGGCCCGGCACCCACGGCGTCCACTCCCCCGACCCTCCGTCGGTCATCGACGTCGGCACCGGGTGGCCGGGGCGCCGGCTCGCGGCGAGCGACTGCCACGACTGCGGGATCGGTGTCCGCGGGTCGAGGGCCTCGCCGGTGACGACCGCGAGCAGGTGCGTCCAGGCCCGCGGGACGCACTCGACCAGCGCGTACCCGCCGCCGCCGCTGGCGACCCACTTGCCGCCGGCCACCTCCGTGGCGAGGTCGCGCAGCGCGAGGTACGCGGCCCGCTGACCGTCCACCGTCAGGCGCAGGTCGGCTAGGGGGTCGTGCCGGTACGTGTCGGCGCCGCACTGCGTGAACAGCAGCTGCGGCCGGAACTCCCGCACCACCCCGGGCACGACGGCGTGGAACGCGCGCAGCCAGCCGGCGTCGTCGGTGCCGGGCGGCAGCGCGACGTTGACCGCGGAGCCCTCCGCGCCCGGCCCGCCGGTCTCGTCGGGGTATCCGGTCCCCGGGAAGAGCGACCGCGGCGACTCGTGGAGGCTGACGGTCAGGACCCGGGGGTCGTCGTAGAAGATCTTCTGAACCCCGTCGCCGTGGTGGACGTCGATGTCGACGTACGCGACCCGCTCGGCCCCGAGCTCCAGCACGCGGGCGATCGCGAGCGCGGGGTCGTTGTAGACGCAGAAGCCGGCCGCGCGGGCGGGCATCGCGTGGTGCAGCCCGCCGGCGACGCTGACGGCCCGGTCCGCCTCGCCGAGCCAGACCGCCTCGGCCGCGGCGCGGGTGGCGCCCGCGATGAGGGCGCTGGCGTCGTGCATGCCGGGGAACGTCGGGTTGTCCGACGTGCCGAGCCCCATGATGCTCAGCCGCCGGCCGGTCGACGCGGCGCGGACCACGGCGATGTAGTCCGGGTCGTGGACGGTGCCGAGCACGTCGTCGTCCGCCGGCTCCGGCGCCCGCAGCGTGACCCCTTCCCGGTCGAGGACGCCCAGGTCACGGGCGAGCGCCATGGTCAGCTCGACCCGCACCGGATCGAGGGGGTGATCGCCCATGTCGTACCGCAGCAATGCGTCGTCCCAGATGACCAGGGTGTTCACGTGAGCGGCCCCTCCATTCCACTGTGCGCGTGTACCCTGCGCGCGCCGGTAGGATTGCGGGAAGCGGTGACCCCCGCTTCCCACACCAGCTCGGCGACGACGGCACCGTCCAAGATCGCTTGGTTGGCTGTCACGTTCCAATCTTGACGTACGCGACGAGTACCATCGCGTACCGGGAGGGCAAGGCAGTGAACGACCTGGTCGACACCACCGAGATGTACTTGAAGACGATCCTGGAGCTCGAGGAGGAGGGCGTCGTCCCCAAGCGCGCCCGCATCGCCGAGCGACTTCACCAGAGCGGACCCACCGTCAGCCAGACCGTCGCCCGCATGGAGCGTGACGGCCTGCTGATCGTCGAGGGCGACCGCCACCTCGCGCTGACCGACGAGGGCCGCGTGCACGCGGTCGCCGTCATGCGCAAGCACCGCCTCGCCGAGCTGCTGCTGGTCAACGTGATCGGCCTGCCCTACGAGGAGGCGCACGAAGAGGCGTGCCGCTGGGAGCACGTCATGAGCGACGCCGTCGAGCAGCGGGTGTATGAGCTGCTGGGGCGCCCGACCCGCTCGCCGTATGGCAACCCGATCCCGGGGCTGGAGAGCCTCGAGGGCAGCGCCACGCCCAAGGACCCGTCCGACCCCGAGCGCAACCTCGCCTTCCCGGGTCTCGCCGGGGCGGTCGTGGTGAGCCGCATCTGCGAGAGCGTCCAGACCGACGCCGACGTCCTGCGCCAGCTCCACACCGCCGGCATCGACCCCGGCGCCACGGTCACCGTGGCCCAGGAGCGCGACGGCGTCAGCATCGACCGGGCCGGCGAGCGCATCCGGCTGCCCCGGGAGGTCGCGTCGCGGGTGTTCGTAGCAGCGCACTGATGCATCCCGGGTGCACCGTGCAGGAGCTGGTCGACCGCGTCGCCGGCAAGTGGAGCGTGTGCATCATGGTGGCCGCCGCCGACGGCCCGATCCGGTTCACCGAGCTGGAGCGGGCCATCAGCGGCATCAGCCGCCGCATGCTGACCCTCACGCTGCGCAACCTGGAGCGCGACGGGATGCTCGTGCGGACCGTCTACCCGACGGTCCCGCCACGGGTCGAGTATTCCCTCACCCCCATGGCCGCCGAGCTGCACGCCGCCCTGCTCGCCATCACCACCTGGGCGGAACGCCACCGCGACGACGTCGCCCGGGCCCGCGAGCGCTACGACGCCCGCACCTCCTCTTGAACTTGCATGAGCATGTGGTCATATGTAGGCTTCTCGCATTGGGGGTGCCCTGAACTGGGCCAGATGAGTGAGGAGCACGGCATGACCGCCGCCCTGAATCTGCCGCTCACGTTGCAGGACGTGACAGCGCTCGCCGCCGCTGACGATCAGCACCGGTTCGAGCTGATCGAGGGGAATCTCATCGTCACGCCACCCGGCACGTGGAGACACAACGAAATCGGCGGGCTCCTCTTCGCGTGGCTGTTGTCCCACGGATTCCGTGGGCGGGTCAACGCGAACTCCGGTGTCCAAACCGCCGATGACGACCGCAGCGGTCGTGTTCCCGACCTCATGGTGACCAAAGACCCCGCACCGCCGGGTGCGGTGTGGCTGGAGGCAGCGGCACTGCTGCTTGTGGTCGAGGTGGTGTCGCCCGGCTCGGAGCGCACCGACCGGTGGCTCAAGCCCGTCGAGTATGCCGAGGCAGGCATCGAGCACTTCTGGTGGGTCGAGCCCGACGACATGGTGCTGCGGTTCCAACTCGTCGACGGGGCGTACAAGGAGATCGGCCGGGAGCCGCTCGACGAGTTGCTCGCCGGTGAGGTGCCGGAGCTGGGCTGAGACGCCTGCCACACCGTGTCACGTTCTCGGGGCCGGGGCGTCAAGTAGGCCATGAAGCGAACAGTGCTCGTCACCGGTGCGACCGGGACGCTCGGGCGGGACTTGGTTGCCGTCCTGCGGGAACGCGGACACGACGTGCGGGGGCTCAGCCGGTCGAAGCCGGGCTACGCGCACGGCGACCTGCTCACCGGGGCGGGGCTCGCCGAGGCCCTCGACGGGGTCGACGTGGTCGTGCACGCGGCCACCGACGGGCGGCGGGACGTCGCCGCCGCCGGGAAGCTGATCGAGGCGATGGAGCGGGCGCCCCGGCGGCCGCAGCTGGTGTTCGTGTCGATCGTCGGGGTCGACCGGATCCCGTTCGGCTACTACAACGACAAGGTGACCATCGAGAAGATGGTGGCCGGGTACGGCGGGACGAGCTTCCGGGCGAGCCAGTTCCACGACCTGGTGCTGACGGTCGCGAAGGCGATGACGAAGCTGCCGCTCGTCGGGTTCTACCCGGCGTTCGACCTGCGGCCGGTCGAGGTGCACGACGTGGCGGTGCGGCTCGCGGAGATCGTCGAGGGTGAGCTGCCGGCGGAGCCCGCCGACCTCTCCGGGCCGCAGCGGCGCAGCGCCCGGGACCTCTGGCGGGCGTACCTCGAGCGGGCCGGGAAGCGGCGGCTGCTGATCCCGGTCAGACTGCCGGGCAAGGCGTTCCGGGCACTGCGGGGCGGGGCGGGAACAGGCCCCGGCGGCGGCACCGGCACGTGGGAGGAGTACCTGGCCCGGAAGGTGTGACCGCGAGCCCTCGCGGCGACGAGAACCGCCCCCGGGAGCCGCGCCGGCGGCTCAGGACTGCGACGGCGACGGTGCGGGCGCCGGCGCGTGGCGGATCCGGCGCAGACCCACCGCCCCCCGGGAGCCGCGCCGGCGGCTCAGGACTGCGACGGCGACGGTGCAGGCGCCGACGCCGGCGCGTGGCGGATGCGGCGCAGGCCCACCGCACCGGCGACGCCGGCGGCGGCCACGTCGGCGACGGTGAAGAGCAGGCGCGACACGAGCGTCAGGGCCCACGCCGTCGCCCACGGCACGCCGAGGCCGGCCAGGGCGATCGCCATCAGGAACTCGCGGGCGCCCAGGCCCGAGGGGGCCACGATGACGAACGTGCTGATGCTCATGGCGAGCGCCATCGCGAAAACGCTGCCGGCGAGGCCCGGCAGGCCCGGCAGGTGGGAGCGGACCAGCAGCCAGACGTGCAGGCCGGCGGTGACGTAGCCGGCCACGCACCACGCGACGCTGGAGAGGATCGGGCGCCAGGTGATCGGCCGGTCGAGCGGCGGGCGGCGCAACACCCGCATGGCCCGGCCGACGATCCAGGTCAGCAGCGGCGGGTAGCAGCAGGCGACCGCGAACGGCAGCAGGATCACCGACGCCCAGACGGCGACGGAGCCGAACACCTCGTGCCCCGAGGCCTTGATGCCGTCGAGGGCGGTGCCGAAGCCGGGGGTGGTCAGGATCAGCCCGGACGTGACGCCGAGGCCGCTCACCAGTACGGAACCGATGAACACCTTCGAGCGCGAGACGCCGGCGCGGCGGCCGAGCTCCATCTGCACGACATACGCCCACACCGAGCCGGGCAGGTACTTGCCGAGGGAGCCGACGAGCATGATGGGGGCGGCGTCGCGGACCCGCAGCGGGTGGTCGATGCTGCCGACCATCGCCCGCCACGCCATCATCGTCGTCCACAGGGAGGCGACGGCCGCGAGGAGCGACGCGATCAGCGAGGGCCACGACAGGGTGCGGAACGTCTCCTGCACCGCGGGCCACTGGTCGACCGTGGTGGCGACGATGAAGTAGACGATGCCGGCGGCCGCGAGGATCCGCACGGCGGTGATCAGGCGGGCCCGCCACGGCTTGGCTGGTGCCACTTCAACGACAGGCTGACCCACGGTCGGGAACGCTAGCACGGCTAGGATGCGATGTACCCGGCGCCAATCAGGGGCTTGAGGAGGCAGCGTGCGGTACGTGGTCATCGGTGGTGGGATCGTCGGCCTGGCCACGGCGCACCGGCTCACCCTGGAGCACCCGGACGCCGAGGTCACGGTCGTGGAGAAGGAGCAGCGCTGGGGCGCGCACCAGACCGGGCACAACTCGGGCGTCATCCACGCGGGTGTCTACTACAAGCCCGGCAGCCTCAAGGCCACGCTGTGCAAGGCGGGCAGCGCGTCGATGGTGGACTTCTGCCGGGAGCACGGCATCGCGCACAAGGTGACCGGCAAGCTGATCGTGGCGACGGAGGAGTCCGAGCTGCCGAGGCTGCGCAGCCTGTACGAGCGGGCCGTCGCCAACGGGCTGCCGGCGCGGCTGGTCGACGCCGCCGAGGCGCGGGAGCTGGAGCCCGAGGTCGCCTGCGTGCAGGGCATCCACGTCGCCTCGACGGGCATCGCCGACTTCGGCGCCGTGTGCGTGACCCTCGCGACCCTGCTGGAGAAGGCCGGCGCCACGCTGCGCCTCGGCGCGCGGGTGAATGGCATCTCCACCCTGCACGGTGAGACGGTCGTGCACACGGAGGTCGGCGACATCTTCGCCGACGTGCTCGTCAACTGCGCCGGCCTGCACGCCGACCGGGTCGCGAAGATGGCCGGCATCACCCCGCCCGCCCGGATCATCCCGTTCCGCGGCGAGTACTTCGAGCTGCGACCCGAGCGCCGCCACCTGGTGAACGGCCTGATCTATCCGGTGCCGGACCCGCAGTTCCCGTTCCTCGGGGTGCACCTGACGAAGATGGTCGACGGCAGCGTCCACGCCGGCCCCAACGCGGTCCTCGCCACCGCCCGCGAGGGCTACTCGTGGGCCCGCGTCCGCCCCGGCGACGTCGCCGACACGATCAGCTACCCCGGCATGTGGCAGCTGGCCCGCAAGCACCTGCGGTATGGCCTCACCGAGGTCCGCCGCTCCCTGTCGAAGAAGCGGTTCGCCGAGAGCCTGGCCCGGCTGGTGCCCGCGGTGACGACCGCCGACCTCGTTCCGGCGTCTGCCGGTGTACGGGCACAGGCCATCACCCGGGAAGGCGCGCTCGTCGACGACTTCCTCATCGTCGCCGAGGGCAGGCAGGTGCACGTCCTCAACGCCCCGTCCCCGGCCGCGACCAGCTCGCTGGAGATCGCGAAGTACATCGTCGACCGCCTGCCGAAGTAGGCGGTAGGGTGCGCGTCGTGCGAAGGGTTGTCGCGGCGCTTGCGGCGCTGCTCGTGCTCACCGGCTGCGACGACGCCGACGCGAGCCCGTCGGCCGCGACCCCGTCCACCGCCCCGGCGGCGGCCTCCGGCGGCGCCTGCCAGCTGCTCGACTTCCCGGTCGTCAACGCGAAGCTCGGCCTGCAGTACGGTGTGGCCGCCGCGGCGACCCTGGAGAACACGTTCACCTGCGTCCTGCAGCCGCACAAGGCGCCCCTGCCCGACCTGATCCTGTCGGTGAGCGCCACCACCATCGGCCCCGACATCTACGCCACCGCCGTCCAGCCGAAGGGCGCCGCCGCGGTCCAGGGCCTCGGCGCCGTCGCGTACCAGCGGCAGTCCCCCGCCGCGGAGGGCACCGGCCCGGCCGTCGAGGTCGGCTGGCTGGCCGGCAACAAGCGCATCATCCAGCTGACGGTGCACCTGCCCGCCGGTACCGGCGACGACAAGGCGGCGGAGCTCCTGCCGAAGCTCGTGGACCTCGCCAAGCTGATCGACCTCAGCAGCCTCTGACCACCTGGCTCAGCGGTCGGCGGTCACCACGTCGCGGGTGGCCGGGCGGGCCGGCGGGGCGGCCGCCGGTCGCCGGGGGCGCGGCGGGGTCCAGTGCTTGAGGCGCAGGGCCGGGCGTTCGACGAGGTGCCAGGAGGCGGCGGCGAGCAGGGTCGTGGCCAGGGCCGACGCCGCGACGTACGCGGGCAGGCCCCACTGGTGGACGCCGAGGGCGGCGAGGGTCTGCTGGGTCGGGAAGGCGTAGATGTAGATCCCGTACGAGTAGTCGTGGGTCCGGCCGATCCGGTGGGTCCACGGCGGCAGCGAGCAGGCGGCCCACAGCAGCAGGTAGGCGAACGCCGGGTAGCCGAGCACGGGGAAGGCGCCGAACCGGAGCGTGGCCAGCAGCAGCGCCGCCGCGGTTGCCACCAGCGCCGGATGCATCGGGATGCGGTGCTGGTACAGCTGCGCCGACGCGCCCAGCAGGAACAGGAAGCCCAGGTAGATGAGCATCTGGGTGTCGAGCGACCCGAAGAAGGGGATCGGCCCGAACGCGCCGCGGGGGTGCGGGACGGTGTGTGTCTCGGGCAGCTGGTGGAGGAGGTCGCTGAGCAGGACCGAGTAGGCGCCGGCGGTGAGCAGTAGGACGAGCCGCGGGGAGCGGCGGATCACGCCGCAGGCGGTGAGGGCGGTGAGCACGCCGTACCAGAACAGCTCGAACGCCAGGCTCCACAGCGACCCGTTCACGACGGAGACGCCGCCGGTGAGCCGGCCGTAGGGCGTGTCGGCGAACAGCGTGCCGATGCCCCACTGGTGCGGCTGCCCGAGAGCGTTGTGCCGGGCGAACGCCAGCGCCGCGGGCACGGTCGTGAAGCAGCCGGCGCCGGCGGCGATGACCAGCAGGCACACCCACAGGCCGGGGAAGATCCGCAGGCACCGGTGCCAGGCGAACCGGACGGCGCCCAGGCGTGCGGCGCTCGCCGTGACGAGAAAGCCCGACAGGACGAAGAACCCGTCCACCGCCAGGGCGCCGAGGTCCGCCTGACCGCGGGTGAACCCCAGCCCCGGTGTCGACCGCCCCAGCCCGAGCGGCCAGGAGTGTCCTACCAGGACCGCGAGGGCCAGGCACAGCCGCAGGAAGCCGAGCGCATTCGCGCGGGGCGAGTACCGATCAGCCAACACATCCTGACAAACGACTAGATGCCCGACTTCGTCGTTAAGCGAGTTGTGTCAGTATCCGCACCCCCGAAGACGGACACCCTCCTCCCCCACACATCGCCGCAGCCGGACGCCACACCCAAGCAACTGGTCACCGCCGCGCTGGTCGCGGCCGCCTGGCTGGTCATCGCCGTGCTGTACCTCGCCGGGGTCGCCTACGTCGTCCCGCCGCTGCTCCTCGTCGCCACCGCGGCACTCCTGCGCGGCGGCCGGACCGTCCTCGACCGGATGATGTTCGCCACCGGGCTGCTGCTCGGCCTCACCTGCCTCGGCGCGCTCGTCTTCGCCGTCTGGCCGTGGGGCCTGCACCCGGTGACCGCCGGCGGGGCCGCCGCCACCGCTCTGATCGTCGCCGCCGCGAAGACCGGCCGCCGCCCGCGGCTGCCGCGCTTCGGGCCCACCGACGCGATCGCTGCGGTCGCCGTCGCCGCCGCCGGCGCGGTCGTCGCCTGGCCGCTGCTGCGCGACGGCCGGACGGGCCGCCTCGCGCTGGTCATGGACGGCGAGGACCTCGCCCGGCACGCGGCGCTGTTCGACGCGATCCGCCACGCCGGCGGGTACCTCTTCCAACATCCCGGGCAGGGAAAGACGCTCGTCTACGAGGGGATGGTGTCCTACCCGCAGGGATCGCACCTGACCGCGGCGCTGCTCGACGGGTTCGCCAGGTCGTCCACCGTCAGCATGGGCACCGGCACCGGCATGTTCGACCACTACCTGGCCTTCGTCACCGGCGGCTACCTGCTGCTCGTCGCGACCCTCGTCTGGGCCGCGCAGTGGATCGGCGCCGGCGGCCTGACCCCTGCGCGCACCGCCGTGCTCGCGGCCGGGATCGCCGGGCTGTGCGCGTTCGGCGAGCTGCTGGACCTCGTCCGGTTCGGCTACCCGAGCCAGGTCCTCGGCCTGGCGGAGGCGCTCATGCTCCTCACCGTCCTCGTCCGGCCCGTGCCCCGCCCGCGGCAGCAGCTGCTGCTCGTCGCGGCGCTGCTGGCGGCGGTCGGGTTCACGTACTACCTGTACCTGCCGCCGGTCGGCCTGGCCGCGATCCTGTGGCTCATGCGGGAGCGCCGCAACCACCGCATGCGCCGCATCCCCGCCCTCGTGCTCGCGATCGCCGTCACCAGCGCCGTGCCCCTCGCCATCGGCGTCCTCGTCGCCGGCCAGGCCGGTGCGCTGCTCAGCGTCGGCTCCCTCCGGGTCGGCCGCACGGGCCTCGCCGTCCTGCTGTGCGCCGTCGCCTCCGGCATGCTGACCAGGCGCGGCCGTGGGAGCCGGATCTGGCGCTCGTACGTGCTGACCTTCGTGCCCGTGGCCGGCTTCGCCGTCGGGATGCTGGCGGTGCAGCGCGTCTTCGGCTCCGGCAGCGGCTACTACGCCAACAAGGCCCTGTTCCTGGTGCTGGTGCTGCTGCTGGCCGGCACCGGCGCCCTGGCCCTGCACCTCCCGCGACGGCCGCTGAGCTCGCCGCACCTGCGGGCCGCGTCGGTGCTGATGGCGGTCGTCGCCCTCCTCGGCGGCGAACGGGCCGGCGACCAGCGCCTCGACACCCACCGGAGCTGGCTCGCCGGCGCGTCCCCTGAGCAGCTCGCCTACGCCAGGGCCGCCCTGACCGTCGCCCCCGGGACCCCGACCGTCGTCATCGGCGACGACCCCGGCTACGAGTCCTACCGCCTGACCCTCTTCATCTCCACCCTGCACCGCACCTCCGGCGAGATGGCGGGCGCCACGTACCACATCGGCCCGATCAACTCCCCGGACCGCCTCGACGCCGTCGTGGTGCGGATGCCGGGCCCGATGCGCCTGCTGGCCCTCACCGACGACGCCCACACCCGGGCCGAAGCCCTCCGGCACCGCCACCCGTCCGTCCCGATCGACATCGTCCGCCCCTGAACCCGCCCCCGCGGCCTGACAGCGGACGGGCCCGGGCGGTCGGGTCGTACGGCTACTTCGTGGCCTTGCGCAGGGCCTTCAGCGAGGCGTGGGCCGACTTCGCCGCGGCGCGGACCGGCTGGAGCTGGGAGCGCAGGGCGTCGCCGTCGGAGCCCGGCTTCAGGGACAGGACGGTGTCGACCTTGCCCTTCAGGGTGGCCTCGATCGCGTCCAGCTTCGCGGTGTCGGCGCCGGGTCGCGAGCGCAGCGCGGCGATGACGGCGAGCTCGGTGTCGATGGCGGCGGTGAGGCGCACCTTCGGGCCGGTGAGGACGAAGACGCGGTAGTCGAAGACCATCGACTGGGCGTCGGCCTTGACGGCGGCGGCGGTCGTCTCGCCCTGGACCTTCGTGCGAAGGGCGGTCAGGCCGGTGCGCTGGTCGGCGATGAGCTTCGTGAGGGTGTCGCGGTGGCCGGGCTGGACCTGCTTCGCACCGGCCAGGCTGGTCTCGAACTTCTTCAGCGCGTCGAGCCGCTTGTCGATGCGGCCGACGACGGCGGTCCTGGCCCCGTCCAGCGTCGCGGCGCGCGCGGACGGCTCGGCCCAGGCGGCGCCCGGGACGAAGACGGCGGTGAGCACCAGGGCCAGGGCGATCAGGGTGCGCTTCATCGGGATCCCTCTCAGTCTTCGTCGGCGGCGGGCTGGGCGTCCCCGGACAGCTGCTGATCCACCTGGTCGAGCAGCTGATCGACGTCTCCGGTGGAGCCAGTGGAGCCGGTGGAGCCGTCCTGGGTGGCGACGGCCGGCGCGGCCGGCGTCTGGGTCGAGACCGCGGCTGGCCGCTGGCCGTGCCGCTGCTGGCGCCCGCAACCGCCGGCGAACAGCAGCACGACCGCGAGCGCGACGGCGATGGTTCGTCTCATGCCGACATGGTGCGTCCCGCGGGTAAGCGCACCCCGCGGGACAACGTAAGGATCAGGTCAGAGCGCCGCGACCACCTCCACCTCCAGCAGCGCCCCGTCGCGGAAGAGCCGGGACACCTCGACCGTGGTGCTGGTCGGCGGAGGGCCGGTGAAGACCGCGCGGCGGACCTGGCCGTACAGGGGCAGCAACGCCATGTCGGTCAGGAAGGTCCGGACGTTGACGACGTCGGCGAAGGTGGCGCCGTGCGCGGACAGCAGCGCGCCGATCAGCTCGAACACGCGCGTCGCCTGAGCGACCATGTCACCGGGGCCGACCAGCGCGCCGTCGTCGTCGAGGGCGATCTGGCCGGACAGGAACAGCAGCGCCCCGGCACCGGTGTCGACGCGGGCGACGTGCGAGTAGGCCCCCACGGGCGCCGCCACGCCGTGCGGGTTGTCAAGGATGGGCATCAGGTTCCTTTCGGGGACGAGACGGCGATCGTGGACAGGTCCGCCGAGGGGTCGGCGGCCGCGAGGTGCCGGCCGGCGGCGACCGCGACCGGCAGGTCCCGGCCCGCGACGCTCAGGGCGAGATCCTTGGCCGCCAGCCGGACCGGGAAGCTGGCCTTGGAGCCGGCACTGCCGGACAGTCGCGCGACGGCGTTGCCCAGCGGGCCGGCCGCCAGCGCGTCCAGGGCGTCGTCGCGGGGCACCCCCAGGTCGTCGGCGACCTGCAGCACCTCGGCCAGCGCGGCCAGCGCCGTCACGAGCGCGGTGTTGAGCACCACCTTCATCGCCGCGCCGCGGCCGGACGGGCCGCACCGGCGGACGTCCCCGAGCGTGGCCAGCACGGGTGCGACCCGGTCGACGGCGGCAGTCGTGCCGGCGGCGAAAATCCTCAACGTGCCACCCTCGGCGGCGCCGGTGCTGCCGGCCACGGGGGCGTCGACCAGGTCCACCCCGGCGGGCAGGGCGGCGGCGAGGTCGCGGACGGCGTCCGGGCCGATCGTGGACATCTCGACCAGCGTCGCCCCGGGCGGCAGCTCGGCGCCGGCGACGACCGACATGACGGCCGGGCCGTCGGTGAGCATCGTGATGACGATGCCGGCGTCCCGGACGGCCTCCCGCGCGGACGCGGCGACGGCGACGCCTTCGACGGGCCGCGGCGTGCGGCTCCACGCCGTGACGGGGAACCCGTGCGCGGCCAGCCGGCGGGCGATCGGCGCCCCCATGTTCCCCAGCCCGAGCACAGCGATCTTCTGCATGCGTCCGACCGTATTGCCACACGACCGATGCGACCAACGAATGTCTGGCATCGCCGCCATGCGATGTGAGAATGTCTTGAGCGTGCAGATGGAGATGCTGGAGGTCTTCCGGGAGGTCGCCCGGCAGCGCTCGATCACCGCCGCCGCCGCGTCACTGCGCTACACGCAGTCGGCGGTGTCCCGGCAGATCGCGGCCCTGGAGGTGGAGCTCGGGGCGCGCCTGTTCGACCGGCTGCCGCGCGGGGTCGCGCTCACCGAGGAGGGCCGCTGCCTGCTGGAGCACGCGACCGCAGTCCTCGACCGGCTCGCGCTGGCCCGGCGCGAGGTCACCGCCGTGCACGCGGGCACCGCCGGCCGGCTGCGGGTGGGCGCGTTCGCGACCGCCGACGCCGCGCTGGTCCCGCGCGCCCTGGCCCGCTTCCGCGCCGGCCACCCGGAGGTCCGGCTGTCGCTCATCGAGGGCGTCACCGGCCGCCTCCTGGCCGCGCTGCTCGCCGGCGACGCCGATGTGGCCCTGGTGACGACGAGCGCCGACCGCCCGTTCGACGACCCGCGCTTCACCACCCACCACATCCTGGACGAACCCGTCCTCCTCGCGGTGCCCCGGCACCACCCGTTGGCGTCAGCGGCGTCTGTACCGCCCATGCCCGGACCGACATCAGCGGCGCCGGACCCGCCATTGCCGGCGTCAGCGGCGCCGGTGCCGCCTTTGTCCGGGCCGACGTCAGCGGTGCCGGTGTCGCTGGCGGCGCTGGCGGACGAGGCGTGGATCGCGGGCTCGGCCGCCCCGGAGGAGACCCTGCTCGGCCCGAGCGTGCGGCTCGGCTTCCGCCCAAGGATCGACTTCGTCGCCGGCGAGTGGACCGCCAAGCTCGGCTTCGTCGCCGCCGGCCTCGGCGTGACCCTCGTGCCCGCCCTGGCCGCCCGCGCTGCCCCCGCCGACGTCCGCCTGCTCCCCCTCGACCCCGCCGAGGTCCCACCCCGCACCGTCCTGGCCGCCACCCTCGCCGGCCGCACCACGCCCGCGACGGTCACCGACTTCCTGACCGTCGTCCGGGAGCTGAGCGCAGCCTCGCTCCCATAGACCATCAGTACATCGGGCTCACTGACTGGGGCACGGTCACAGGCCCTGTAGACGGCGTGGGTGAGACCGGCCAGTCGCACGTGCGGGGCAGCACCGGCCACCGCGAGGCGCCGCGTCCTGGGCAACGGAAAGTCCCCCGGACAGTCGCGTCCGGGGGACTCTCCTCTCAGATCTCAGGTGCCCCTGGAGGGGACACCCCGAGCATGGTCAGTCTCAGCTGCAGCCGCTGGTGGAGCCGCAGCCCTCGCACACGTAGCAGCTGCCGGCGGGGCGCATCTTCGTGCCGCAGGTGAAGCACAGCGGCGCGTCGGCGGCCTTGCCCTGGACCAGTTCGAGCAGTTCGGTCGACGAGCCCACCTTGCGCGGCGCCGGCGACTCGACCTCGGCGGGCTTCGCCGCCGCGGACGGCTTCGCGGCCGCCTCGACCGGGGCGGAGTTGCGCATCTCGGTCAGGTCGACGTCGGGCTCGCCCGCCTCGGCACGCAGCTGGGCGGCGCGCTCCGCGGAGGTGAGGATGCCCAGCTCCGAGCGGGTGTCGAAGTCCAGGAAGTCCAGCGCCAGCCGCCGGAAGATGTAGTCCATCACCGACGAGGCCAGGCGGATGTCCGGGTCGTCGGTCATGCCCGCCGGCTCGAACCGCATGTTGACGAACTTGCTGACGTAGGTCTCCAGCGGGACGCCGTACTGCAGGCCGATGGAGATCGCCACCGAGAAGGCGTCCATGACGCCGGCCAGGGTCGAGCCCTGCTTCGACATCTTCAGGAAGACCTCGCCGAGGCCGTCGTCCGGGTACGACGACGCGGTCAGGTACCCCTCGGCGCCGGCGACGGAGAACGACACGGTCGAGCTGGGGCGCTTCTTCGGCAGCCGCTTGCGCACCGGGCGGTACTCGATGACCTTCTCGGTCTTCACGACCTCCTGCACGACGGGCGCTTCCGCGACCGGCTCTTCCTTCTTCGACTTGTTGACGGCCGACAGGGGCTGGCCGACCTTGCAGTTGTCGCGGTAGATCGCCAGGGCCTTGAGGCCGAGCTTCCAGCCCTGGAAGTAGATCTCCTCGACGTCCTCGACGGTCGCCGCCTCCGGCATGTTGACCGTCTTGGAGATGGCACCGGAGATGAACGGCTGGATCGCCGACATCATCCGGACGTGGCCCATCGGGGCGATGGTCCGCTCGCCCATGGCGCAGTCGAAGACCGGGTAGTGCTCGACCCGGAGGCCCGGCGCGTCGACGACGTGGCCGTGCTCGGAGATGTGCTCGACGATCGCCTCGACCTGCTCCTCCTGGTAGCCCAGGTTGCGCAGGGCGCGCGGGACGGTCTGGTTGACGATCTGCATCGAGCCGCCGCCGACGAGCTTCTTGAACTTGACCAGCGCCAGGTCCGGCTCGACGCCCGTGGTGTCGCAGTCCATCATCAGGCCGATGGTGCCGGTCGGGGCGAGGACGCTGGCCTGCGAGTTGCGCCAGCCGTTCTTGGCGCCGATCTCGTTGCCCCGCGCCCACTCCGCCGTCGCGGCGGCCTTGATGGCCACGTCGACCCCGCCGACGGTACCGATGGCGTCGTTGGCGGTGGCGTGCTGGCGCATGACCCGCTGGTGCGGCACGGCGTTGCGGGCGTAGCCGTCGTAGGCGCCCACGATCCCGGCCAGCTCGGCCGAGCGCCGGTACGCGGTGCCCGTCATGAGGCTGCTGATCGTCGCGGCGACCGCGCGGCCACCGTCGGAGTCGTACGCCAGGCCGCTGGCCATGAGCAGCGCGCCGAGGTTGGCGTAGCCGATGCCGAGCTGCCGGTACGCGCGGGTGGTCGCGCCGATCTTGTCGGTCGGGAAGTCGGCGAAGCAGATCGAGATGTCCATGGCGGTGATGACGAACTCGACCGACTTGACGAACTTCTCCACCGCGAACGTGCCGTCGGCGTTGAGGTACTTCATCAGGTTGAGCGAGGCGAGGTTGCAGCTGGAGTTGTCCAGGTGCATGTACTCGCTGCACGGGTTGGACGCGGTGATCCGCCCGGTCTCCGGGCAGGTGTGCCACTCGTTGATCGTGTCGTCGTACTGGATGCCGGGGTCGGCGCACTCCCACGCCGCCTGGGCGAGCTTGCGGAAGAGCTCACGGCCCTTGACCGTCGACACGACGCTGCCGTCGAGCCGGGAGCGGAGCGCGAACTCCGCGTCGTCCTCGATCGACTGCATGAACTCCGCGGAGACCCGGATGGAGTTGTTGGCGTTCTGGTACTGGACGCTGACGATGTCCTTGCCGCCGAGGTCCATGTCGAAGCCGGCGTCGCGCAGGGCGCGGATCTTGTCCTCTTCGCGCGCCTTGGTCTCGATGAACTCCTCGACGTCCGGGTGGTCGACGTCCAGGATGACCATCTTCGCGGCGCGGCGGGTCGCGCCGCCGCTCTTGATCGTCCCGGCGGACGCGTCGGCGCCGCGCATGAAGCTGACCGGGCCGCTGGCGGTGCCGCCGCTGCTGAGCAGCTCCTTCGAGGAGCGGATCCGGGACAGGTTGACGCCCGAGCCCGACCCGCCCTTGAAGATCAGCCCCTCTTCCTTGTACCAGTCGAGGATGCTGTCCATCGAGTCGTCGACGGCGAGGATGAAGCAGGCGCTCACCTGCTGCGGCGACTGGGTGCCGACGTTGAACCACACCGGCGAGTTGAAGCTGAACACCTGGTGCAGCAGCATCCAGGTCAGCTCGTGGGCGAACACCTCGGCGTCGGCGGCCGTCGCGAAGTACCCGTGGTCCTCGCCGGCCTTGCGGTACACCGTCACGACGCGGTCGATCAGCTGCTTCAGCGACCACTCGCGGGCGTCGGTGCCGACGGCGCCGCGGAAGTACTTGGTGGTGACGATGTTCGCCGCGTTCACGGACCAGAAGTCGGGGAACTCGACACCGCGCTGCTCGAAGTTGATCGAGCCGTCGCGCCAGTTGGTCATGACGATGTCGCGACGCTCCCACGTCACCTCGTCGTATGGGTGGACGCCCTCGGTCGTCCACACCCGCTCGACGCGCAGGCCCTGTGCCTCTTTGCGCGACGATGTCTTGGTCTTCGTCTCCCCCGCCATCCGCGGCCCCCTCATGTCTTCGGTGGTGTGCTGGTCCGTGTCTCGTCGCTTGTACTGGCGCCGCTCAGCCGACCGGTTCGGCGGCGCGCTCCCCCTGTGGCGGCGCCGCCTGGTGGTGCGCGGCGCCCTGTGCGGTGGTCTGTGTGGTGTCCTGGTGCTGCGTCGCGCTGGCCGGGCGGTTCGAGGCCGCGCGCAACGACGCGATCTCGCGCTCGAAGTCCTGCAGCGAGTCGAACGATCGGTAGACGCTGGCGAAGCGGAGGTACGCCACCTCGTCCAGCTCCCGCAGCGGCGCCAGGATGGCGAGGCCGACCTCGTGGCTCGGCAGCTCGGCGGCACCCCTGGCGCGCACGGTCTCCTCGACCTTCTGCGCGAGGACGGCGATCGCGTCCTCGTCGACGGGCCGGCCCTGGCACGCTTTCCGGACGCCGGCGATGATCTTGCTACGACTGAACGGCTCGGTGACCCCGCTGCGCTTGACGACCGCGAGGACGGCCTCCTCGACGGTGGTGAACCGCCTGCTGCACTCGGGGCAGGACCTCCGCCGGCGGATGATCTGGCCGTCCTCGGCCTCCCGGGAGTCGACCACCCGGGAGTCGGCGTGGCGGCAGTACGGGCAGCGCATGCGATGGCCTTCCAGTCTACGTCGGATTTGTCCTGACAAAACGCACGCGAATGCCCAACGGTCGGCCTTGGACACTGGCCTCCGCTGGTTCTTCACCGTAAGTAAGGGTGATTGTCGAATCCACAACCTGTGGACGACTTACAGCCCTGTAACTACTACATCTAGGGGTAGACGCTATGCCTGACCCCTACGCGGGCGCAAGTTGAACGGGGATTTCCGCCCCCTGCGTGTCGCGGCTCTCAACGGCCGCCGCACATTTGTCCTGATCAGCGCTGCCGGGGCAGGGTAAGTCGCTGCCCGGCGTCGACACTGTAGCCGTCCAAGTTGTTGAGACGGCGGATCTCCTCCATGGTCGCGTCGCGTCCACGCCCCCCCGAGTGCCGGGTCGCGATGTCCCACAGCGTGTCGCCCGGCTGCACGATCATCACGGGCGCCGGCCCGGGCTGGTCGGCCGCCTGCCCCGGCACCGCCACGAGCGTGAGCAGCCCGCCGGCGACCGCCAGCAGCAGACAGAAGAGCACGACACGGCCGCGCCGGGTGAGCCGGATGGGTGGGTTTCGCGGGTGCTGTCGCATCTCAGCCCTCGATTCCGTACAGCCGTTCGATCGAACGGACGTACGATGGTCTACCAGAGCGAGAAGACCCGAGTCCAGCAACACGCCGAAAAATCAGCGCGCCACGTAGTACAGATGTTTGAAACTGTCACACCTCGGCGATACGGTGATCCACACACGATCGAGACGTTTGATCGGGATACCCGAAATTTGCGACAGCCGGCGCCGTCACACCCGGTGGCGGTCAGGTGGCGGGCCCCCTCAAAGGCCCGTCCGCACCCGCGGCCTTCCCACCGCGGGTGCCAACAAGAGGGAGGACGACGTGTCAGCCGACGACCGCACCGACGAATCCGCCGAGGTCACCGCGATCGGCAGCGGCAGCAGCCGCCGGGCCGGCACCCGACGGCGCGGAGGCGAGCCGGAGATGCGCGCGGTCACCGCGGTGGTCAGCGCCTTCCCCGACCTGTTCGCCGCCGACCTGACCGTCCGCCAGCGGCGCATCCTGGAGTTCATCCGCAGCGCCGTCGACCGTAACGGCTATCCCCCGAGCGTCCGCGAGATCGGCGAGGCCGTCGGCCTGGTCTCCCCCTCCAGCGTCGCTTACCAGCTGAAGGAGCTGGAGCGGAAGGGCTACCTGCGCCGCGACCCCAACCGTCCCCGCGCCGTCGACGTCCGCCCGCCGAGCGAGCTCGTCGCCGTCGACGAGGAGGCCGAGCGCGCCGCCCGCCCCGCTCCCGCGTACGTGCCGGTCCTGGGCCGTATCGCCGCCGGTGGCCCCATCCTGGCCGAGCAGGCCGTCGAGGACGTCTTCCCCCTGCCCCGCGAGCTCGTCGGCGAGGGCACCCTCTTCATGCTCCAGGTCAAGGGCTCCTCGATGATCGAGGCCGCCATCTGCGACGGCGACTGGGTCGTCGTCCGCCAGCAGCCCACCGCCAACAACGGCGACATCGTCGCCGCCATGATCGACGGCGAAGCCACCGTGAAGACCTACCGCAACCGCGACGGCCACGTCTGGCTCATGCCGCAGAACCCCGCCTTCGACCCGATCGCCGGCGACCACGCCACCATCCTCGGCCGCGTCGTCACCGTCGTCCGCCGCATCTGACCCTCCCCGCACCACCCGCCCCAGGGCCCGCCCAGCCACCCGGCCGAGCGGGCCTTCGCCTTGCTGCCTTCGCCCGCGCCCGCCCTCCCTCCCTCATGATCCGGAAGACTTATTGCCGCTCCAGCGACCAAAACTCTTCCGGATCACGGAAGCCGCACCGCCCCGGTCAGCACCCCTCGGCACCGGAGCGGCTTTCTCATGATCCCGAAGACTTATTGCCGCTCCAGCGACCACAATCCTTCCGGATCACGGAAAGCGCGCCAGCCGGTCAGACCAGCGGACCGTCCCCGTGATCCGGAAGACTTGTTGCTGCACAGGGGGCACAAACGACGTTGACCACTACACGCCGCGGCGTGTAGTGGTCAACTTTTCTATGTCGGACGGGCTCGGGGACCCGTCACTGAAGGGGTCTCGAGGGTCAGCCGGTGTGCTCGGCCATCGCCAGGAACTTGCGCTTGCTCTCCAGGGCCTTCTCGGCCTCCTTGATGCGGCGCTGGTCGCCGGCGGCCTGGGCCGAGGCGAGCTGCTGCTCGGCGCGGGCCACCTGCTCCCGCATCTGGGCGAGCAGGGGGCTCGCCTCCGGCGGGGTCCGGCGCCAGGCGGCGTCCATCGCCGACTTCACCTTGTCCTCGACGACGCGGAGGCGGCGGTCCAGACCGGCCTGCGCCTCGCGGGGCACGCGGCCGACCTCGTGCCAGGCGGCCTGGATGTCGCGGAGCTTCGCCTGGGCGCCCTTCGGGTCGGCGTCGACGTCGAGCGCCTCCGCCTGCACGAGGAGCTCCTGCTTGCGGTCCAGGTTGCCCTTGAACTCGGCGTCGCGGGCGCTGAAGACCTCGCTGCGGCGCTTGAAGAACGAGTCCTGGGCGGCGCGGAACCGCTCCCAGAGCTTCTGCTCGGTCTCCTTGGCGGCGCGGGGCGCGGTCTTCCACTCGGTCATGAGCTCCTTGAGGCGGGCGGCCGTCGCGTTCCACTCGGTGGACTCGGCGATCCGCTCGGCCTCGACGACGAGCTCCTCCTTGCGGCCCTGGGCCTGCTTGCGGCTGGCGTCGAGGGTCGCGAAGTGGGCGCCGCGGCGGCGGGTGAAGGCGTCGCGGGCGGCGGCGTACCGCTTCCACAGCTCGCTCTCGGCCTTCTTCTCGACGCCGTGGATGGACTTCCACTCGTCGAGGATCTCCTTGAGGCGGTCGCCCGCGGTCTTCCAGCCGGTCGCCTCGGCCGCGATCTGCTCGGCCTCCTCGACCAGGGCGGTCTTGCGGGTGAGCGCCTCAGCGCGGGCGGCGTCGCGGGCCGCGCGGGCCGCGCCGGCCTTCTCCTCCGCGATCGCGGTCAGCTTGTCCAGGCGGGCGGCCAGCCCGTCGATGTCGCCGACCACGTGGGCCTCATCGAGGCCGCTGCGCAGCCGCTTGATGGTGGACAGCGACTGGCCCGCGTCGGCGGCGCCGCTGCCGAGCCGTGCCTCGATCAGGTCGACCTCGGTCACCAGGTCGGCGAACCGGCGGGCGAAGTGGGCAAGGCCCTCCTCCGGTGTGCCGGCCTGCCACGATCCGATGGCCCGCTCTCCGGCTGCCGTCTTCACGAAGACGTTGCCGTCAGCGTCGATCCGTCCAAACGTCGTAGGCTCGCTCATCTGCCATCCTCGCTCCCGGCGCCCGTGGGATCGGGTATCCCACTGTCACGCCGCCATCGCACAGCAAAGTTCCCCAGGGCATTCTCACAGGTGCGCCCCGGGGGCGGTCGAGGGCCTGCGGCCGAACCGTGACCATTCCGGTGCCGAACGGGCCGCAGGATGCCACAAAGACCATCCCCGATAACGTTAAGACTGTGCCACTCGTCGCCGCCGCCGTCTGCCCACATCCGCCGATGCTCGTCCCTGAGGTGGCCGCGGGTGCCGCCGGGGAGCTCGACGAGCTACGGGCCGCCTGCCGGCTGGCGGTGGCGCACCTGTCCGGCGCCGAGTCCCTGGTCGTGGTCGGTGCCGACACGATGACGGTACGCCGTGAGCCGCCGTTCGGGGGGACCCTGGCCCCGTGGGGCATCGACAAACAGGTCGGTGAAGCGACCGGCAACCCCCTGCCGCTCAGCCTCCTGATCGGCGCCTGGCTCATCCAGGACGTAAATTTCGGAAATGTCCAATTCCACAGTATCGCCGCCGACGCGACCCCGGACGAGTGCGCGGCGCTCGGCAGGAGCCTGACCGGAGCCGGTACAGACGCCGCGCTGTTGATCCTCGGAGACGGATCCGCGTGCCACGGCGAGAAGTCGCCCGGCTACGACGACCCGCGGGCCGAGGGCTTCGATGCGGCGGTCGCCGACGCCCTCGCCAAGGGTGACACCGCGGCCCTGCTCGACCTGGACCCGGCCCTCGCCGCGGAACTGCTCGCCGGCGGCCGGGCGCCGTGGCAGGTCCTGGCGGGCGCGACCGGAAAGCCCGCCACGACCGAGCTGCTGCACCACTCCGCCCCGTACGGCGTGGGCTACCTCGTCGCGAGCTGGCGGTGACCCGGGTCGTCGCGGTCGTCGGCCCGACCGCCGCCGGCAAGTCGGCGCTCAGCCTCCGGCTCGCCCATGAGCTCGGCGGCGAGGTGGTCAACGCCGACTCGATGCAGCTCTACCGGGGCATGGACATCGGCACCGCGAAACTTTCCATCACCGAGCGTGACGGCGTGCCGCACCACGTGCTGGACATCTGGGACGTGACGGAGCCGGCGAGCGTCGCGGTGTACCAGCGGCTCGCCCGCGCCGCGATCGACGACATCGCCGCCCGCGGACGGGTTCCGCTGCTGGTCGGCGGTTCGGGCCTCTACGTGCGGGCCGTCCTCGAGGACTTCGAGTTCCCCGGTACCGACGCGGAACTGCGGGCAGCGCTCGAACAGGAGCTCGCCGAGGTGGGCCCGGAGGCGCTGCACGCCCGGCTCAGGAGCACCGACCCGGAGGCCGCGGAGCGCATCCTGCCCGGCAACGGCCGCCGGATCGTCCGCGCGCTGGAGGTCAACGCGCTGACCGGCACCACGTTCACCGCGCGCCTGCCGTCACAACCGCGTCCCGTGTACGAGTCGGTGCAGCTCGGCGTGGACGTCGACACGGCGGTGCTCGACGAGCGCATCGAGGCACGGGTGGCGGCGATGTGGGCGGCCGGCCTGGTCGACGAGGTGCGCGCCCTGGAGCAGGTCGGCCTGCGTGACGGCCGGACCGCCGGCGCCGCGCTGGGCTACAAGCAGATATTGGACTACTTTTCCGGTTTGTCGGACGAGTCGGAAGCGAAGGCCGAGACGGTCCGGGCCACCAGGCGGTTCGTCCGGCGGCAGCGCTCATGGTTCCGGCGGGATGACCGGATCGTGTGGCTCGATGGTGGTGCTGGCGACATCGCTGCGGCGGCGATGGGGGTCGTGCGGCAAGATTGACGCCATGCGCTTCGCCAAGGGACATGGAACGGGCAACGACTTCGTCATCCTGCCCGACCCCGACGGCGTGCTGCCGTTGACGCCCACGTTCGTCGCCGCGCTCTGCGACCGCCGGCGGGGCATCGGCGCCGACGGCGTCCTGCGCGTGGTCCGCAGCGCCGCCCACCCCGACGCCGAGGCGTCCGCGGGGACGGCCGAATGGTTCATGGACTACTGGAACGCGGACGGCTCGCAGTCCGAGATGTGCGGCAACGGTGTGCGCGTCTACGCCCGCTACCTCGCCGAGGCCGGCCTGGTCGCGCCGGAGGGGACGTTCAACCTCGTCACCCGTGCGGGGGTGGTGCCGGTCACCATCGGCGAGGAGATCGCCGCCGGGATGCCGATGCCGCGGGTGTACGTGCGGAGCGAGGCCACCAGCGAAGGCCGCGTCTTCGAGGGCACGGCGGTGGACGTCGGCAACCCGCACCTGGTCTGCCCAGTCGACGAGCCGACCCTGGAGCGGCTCGACCTGACCCACGCCCCTGAGATCGATCCGCTGATCTTCCCCGCCGGCGTCAACGTCGAGTTCGCCGCGGCGGGGTCACCTCCGGCCGGCGCCGACCTGTACCGGCGGATGCGCGTCTACGAGCGCGGCTCCGGCGAGACCCAGTCGTGCGGCTCCGGCGCGTGCGCGGTGGCGGCGGTCGCCCTCGACCACGCCGGCCTGGAGACCGGCGTGGTCGTCGTGGACGTGCAGGGCGGCCGGCTGACGATCACGCAGACGGGCTCGGAGTTCCTGCTCGCCGGGCCGGCCGTGATCGTCGCGCACGGTGACGTCGACGCCCAGGCGATCCGGCAGCTGGCCCCGATCTTCTGAGCCGGCTTCGGGACGGCTCCGCCGGCTCGGCGGCTGTCCGACCGCCGGGCCGCCGGCTCCACGGCCGCTCGACGGGCAGCCGCTCGGTCGGCTTACAGCTGCGCTCGGCCGGCTTACGGCTGCGCTCGACGGCTGTCCGACCGGGCCGGCCAGGCGGCTGTCCGACCGGGGCCGGCCCGCCGGCTGCCGTGGCTGCTCGACGGGCACCGGCTCCGGCGGCTTACGCCTGCTCGACGGGCGCCGGCTCCGCCGGCGGGTCGCCGTCGACGGTGCTGTCCAGGTGGACGCCCTTCGCGGCGGCCCTGACGGCGGCGGCGACGGCCGGGGCGACCTTCGCGTCGAAGACGCTGGGCACGATGACGCTCGGGTTGAGCTTGTCCTCGCCGACGGAGTCCGCGATCGCCCGCGCCGCCGCGATCGCCATCGCCTCGGTGAACTCGCGCGCCTGCGCGTCGAGCATCCCGCGGAACACGCCCGGGAAGGCGAGCACGTTGTTGATCTGGTTCGGCTGGTCGGAGCGGCCGGTCGCGACGATCGCCGCGTGCTCGCGGGCCTCCCGCGGGTCGACCTCCGGGTCAGGGTTGGCCAGGGCGAACACGATCGAGTCGGGCGCCATGGTGGCGATGTCGTCGCCGGTGAGCAGGTTCGGGGCGCTGACCCCGATGAACACGTCGGCGCCCCGGAGCGCGCCCTTGAGGTCGCCCGCGTAGCCGGACTTGTTCGTGTTTTCGACGAGCCACTGCCACGAGCCGGACAGGCCGGACATGCCGCGGTGCAGGGCGCCCGGCCGGTCGGTGGCGATCACGTCGCCGACGCCCTGGTGCAGGAGCAGCTTGATGATGGCCGTGCCGGCCGCGCCGGCGCCGCTCACGACGACCCTGATGTTACCGATGGACTTGCCGACGACCCGCAGCGCGTTGGTGAGCGCGGCGAGGACGCAGATGGCGGTGCCGTGCTGGTCGTCGTGGAACACGGGGATGTCCAGCATCTCCCGCAGCCGCTCCTCGATCTCGAAGCAGCGGGGCGCGGCGATGTCTTCGAGGTTGATGCCACCGTACGCGGGGGCGATCGCCCGCACGATCGCGATGATCTCCTCGGTGTCCTGGGTGTCGAGAGCGACCGGCCAGGCATCGACGCCGCCGAACCGCTTGAACAGCGCAGCCTTGCCCTCCATGACGGGCATCGCGGCGGCCGGGCCGATGTTGCCGAGGCCGAGCACGGCGGAGCCGTCGGTGACGACCGCGACGGTGTTGCGCTTGATGGTGAGGCGGCGGGCGTCGTCCGGGTTCTCCGCGATCGCGAGGCAGACCCTGGCCACCCCCGGCGTGTACGCCCGCGACAGCTCGTCACGGTTACGCAGGGCAACCTTCGGGGTGACCTCGATCTTGCCACCGAGGTGCAGCAGGAACGTGCGGTCGGACACCTTGCGCACGTCGACGCCGTCGAGCTTCTCGAGGCACGCGACCACCTGCTCGGCGTGCGCGGAGTCCGCGGTGTCGCAGGTCAGGTCGACGACGACGGCGGTGCTGTCGGAGTCGACGACGTCGACCGCCGTGACGACACCCCCAGCCTCGCCGACGGCGGTGGTAAGGCGTCCGATCGCCGAGGCGTCGGCACGGACGGAGACACGGATCGTGATGGAGAACCCGGCGCTGGGTAAACGGTGCATTGCAGTCGACACGTACCCCATTCTCACTCTCCCCCTCACCCGGCGGCGCGGGGGGACATATCAAGTGCCGTGCAGGCGGCGAAGTGTCACGATTGCAGGGTTGTACTGATCGAAATTAGGAGAACATGTTGCGAGTGACTGCCGCAGAATCCTGGGATCTCGCCGAGGACGGCGACGGCCTGGAGCTCGAGGAGCGGCATGCGCTTCGCCGTGTCGCAGGTCTGTCGACCGAGCTCGCCGACGTCACCGAGGTCGAATACCGCCAGCTGCGCCTCGAGCGGGTCGTGCTCGTCGGGGTGTGGACCGAAGGCACCGCCACCGACGCGGAGAACTCCCTCGCGGAGCTCGCCGCCCTCGCCGAGACCGCCGGGTCGCAGGTCCTCGACGGGCTGATCCAGCGCCGCAGCCGGCCCGACTCGAGCACCTACATCGGCTCCGGCAAGGTCGACGAGCTGCGGGCCGTGGTGCAGAGCAGCGGCGCCGACACCGTCATCTGCGACGGGGAGCTGTCCCCCTCGCAGCTGCGGACCCTGGAGGCGAAGGTCAACGTCAAGGTCATCGACCGGACCGCGCTCATCCTGGACATCTTCGCCCAGCACGCGAAGAGCAAGGAGGGCAAGGCCCAGGTCGAGCTCGCGCAGCTGCAGTACTTCCTGCCGCGGCTGCGAGGCTGGGGTGAGGCGCTGAGCCGGCAGGCCGGTGGCTCCGCCAGCGGCAACGGCGGCGTGGGCCTCCGCGGGCCCGGTGAGACCAAGATCGAGACCGACCGGCGCCGGATTCGCACGAAGATCAGCCGGCTCAAGCGCGAGATCGCCGCGATGGCGACGATCCGCGACACCAAGCGCGCCACCCGGCGGCGCAACCGGGTGCCCAGCGTCGCGATCGCCGGATACACCAACGCCGGCAAGTCGAGCCTGCTCAACCGGCTCACCGGCGCCGGCGTGCTGGTGGAGGACGCGCTGTTCGCCACCCTGGACACGACGACCAGGCGGTCCCGCGCCGACGACGGCAGGCTCTACACGCTGTCGGACACGGTCGGGTTCGTCCGGCACCTGCCGCACCAGCTGATCGAGGCGTTCCGCTCCACGCTCGAGGAGGTCGCGGAGGCCGACCTGGTCCTGCACGTCGTGGACGGCTCGCACGCCGACCCCGAGGAGCAGGTCCGCGCGGTCCGCGAGGTGCTCGCCGAGGTCGGCGCCGACGCCGTGCCGGAGCTGCTCGTCGTCAACAAGATCGACGCCGCTGACGAGGAGACCCAGCTGCGGCTGAAGTCCCTCTGGCCGGACGCCGTGTTCGCCTCCGCGCGCACCGGCTCGGGCATCGACGCGGTCAAGGCCGCGCTGGAGCAGCGGCTGCCGTGGCCGGCGATCGAGCTGACGGCCGTCGTGCCGTACGAGCGGGGCGACCTGGTCGCCAGGGTTCACACCATCGGTGAGGTGCTGGAAACCGCCCACCTGGCCGAGGGCACGCGGATCCGGGCGCGGATCAACGACGCCCTGGCTGCGGAGTTGGCCCCATTTGCCGTGAAGTCGTAGGTTCATCCGATCACTGCGAGTGAGAGCCGGACCGGGCGCCCCCACTTCTGGTCCGGCTCTGCCAAACTTGTGCGATGCGACAGCGGGTGGGCCTGGCTTTGAGTGCTGCTTGTGGCGTGGTGACGAGTCTGTTCCTGGGGCTCGGGGCACCAGCCGCGGCGGCCCCGAGCCCATCCGCCACCACCGGCCAGGCCCCGGCCGCAGGCGCAGGTCAGACCGTCTGCACCCCCGACTCTTCGAAGATCAACGAGATCTCCGGCCTCGTCGCGACCGCCACCGGTTACTACGCGATCAACGACAGCGCGCCCGCGGGCGGCAAGGCGCGGATCTTCACCCTCGACGCGAGCTGCAAGGTCGTCGGCACCCCGATCAACTACGACCCGGTCGCCCGCGACCCCGAGGACCTCGCGATCGACAAGAACGAGACGCTGTGGATCGCCGACATCGGCGACAACACGGAAGCGTCCGGCGGCAGCTCCACGCCGCGCCCCACGGTCGCGGTCTGGACGCTGGCGAAGGGCGCGAAGGCCCCGGTCATCAACCGCCTCGCGTACCCCGACGGCAAGAAGCGCGACGCCGAGGCCCTGCTGCTCAACGGCGACGGCACGCCGATCATCATCACCAAGGATCCCGTCGGCGAGGTCTGGGTCCCCGAGGGCCCCCTGCAGCCCAACACCACCAAGGGCGTCAAGCTCAAGCAGGTCGGCACGTTCGCGCCCCAGGAGACGAAGACGCCCAACCCGCTCGCCTTCCTCGGCTGGAAGGCGATCACCGGCGCCGCCTCCTCCCCCGACGGCACCCGCGTCGTCATCCGCACCTACTCCGACGCCTACGAGTTCGACGTCCAGGGCGGCGACGTCATCAAGGCCATCACCACCGGCAAGCCCCGCATCACCCCGCTGCCCAACGAGGCTCGCGGCGAGGCGATCACCTACACGACCGACGGCAAGCAGTACATCACCGCCTCCGACGTCCCCGCCGACGTCAAGGCGCCGATGCTCAGGTACACCCCGCAGAACGTCACTCCCGGCAAGGGCGGCGGCGCGGTCCTGCCGACCCCGAAGCCCGACGACCGGTCGTTCCTGGAAGACCTGACGCTGCAGGACATCACGTACATGGTGGCCGCGGTCGGCATCCTCGGCCTCATCCTCGTCGTCGCCGGCATCGTCGGCATCCGCCGCTCCCGCGCCTCCCGCCGCCTCGCGGCCGCGACCTCCGGCCCGATCCGCGGCTCCGCCCCCCGCCCCACCGACGACGACCCCTCGCCCTCCGACGACAACAGCACCGGCACCGTCTACGGCGCCCGCCCCGCCGCCTCAGCCGCCCGCGGCACCTCCGCCCCCGGCGGCACGGTCTACGGCGGCGGCGCCTCCGCGGGCGGCTTCGCCAACGACGCCGGCCCGTTCAACGGCAACAGCGCCAACGGCAACAGCGGCTTCCCCGGCGGCGGCAACGCAGGCAACAGCGGCTTCGGCGGCGGCATGAGCGGCGGGCCGCATCAGCCGGACCCGCGCGACTTCGACCACCGGCCGGGCTACGCCCCGCCGTCCTACGACCAGCCCCGAGGCTTCCCGCCCCCCGGCGCCCCCCAAGGCGGCGGCATGTACGGCGCCGCCCCCCAGGCCAGCGGCGTGTACGGCGCCCCTCAGGCCAGCGGCGTGTACGGCGCCCCCCAGGCCAGCGGCGTGTATGGCGCCCCTCAGGCCGGCTACGACCAGCGCGGCCGCGGCGACCACGACGGCTACGAGCGCGGCTACGCCCCTCACCGCTGACCGCCCGCACCCCCGGGCCGGCCCAGCTCCCCACAATCCGGTGAACCCCGCGCACCCCCGCGGCCGCCCGAACTCTTCCAGATCACGCACAGCCCACAAGGCAGAACACAGCGCGGACCGCCAATCACCACCACCCGCCAACCGGCGCCGGACCGACTCTCATGATCCCGAACGGTTCCGGTAGCCCTGACTACCAGAACCGCACGGGATCACGGAAAGCCCACGCGGCAAGACACAACGCGAGCCGCCGAGCACCACCACCCGCCGACCACCCCGCCGGACCGGCGCCAGAGCAGCTCTCATGATCCCGAATGGTTTCAGTGGTTCTGGCTACCGGAACCGGACGGGATCACGGAAAGCCCACGCGGCAAGACACAACGCGGGCTGCGGAGCACCACCGCTCGCTTGGCCACCCCGCCCAACTAGCTCTCATGATCCCGAATTGTTTCGGTAGCTCTGCCCCCGCCAGACCAACCCCATGATCCCGAATGGTTGCGGTAGCCCTGACTACCAGAACCGCACGGGATCACGAAACGCGCCACGAGGCAGAACACAGCGCGGGCCGCCGAGCACCACCACCCGCTGGCCACCCCGCCGGGCCGGCACCAGAGCAGCTCCCATGATCCCGAATGGTTTCGGTGGTTCTGGCTACCGGAACCGGACGGGATCATGGAATGCGTGAAGGGGGTGGAGGTCAGCAGGAGCGGGCTGGGGAGGGGGACGGGGGTGGGGTGCCGATGGTGGGCATGCCGAGGGAGACGCCCGGGGTGCGGGTGATGCGGCCGGCTTCCCAGGCGTCGCCGGCACGGGTGCGGCGGTGGGACAGCAGGGGGCCGTCGGCGTTGAGGTGGTGCGGGGCGGCGTACGTGACGGTGGTGTGCACGATGTCGCCGGGGCGCAGCGTCACCGACGGGTCGGTGGCGAAGTGCACGAGGCGTCCGTCGCGCGCGCGGCCCGACATGCGGCCGGTGGCGCCGTCCTTGCGGCCCTCACCGACGGCGACCAGGACCTCGACCGGGGTGCCGACGAGCTTCTTGTTCTCGTCCCAGCTGATCTCCTCCAGGGTGGCGATCAGCCGGTCGTATCGCTCCTGCACGACCGCCTTCGGGACCTGCAGGTCCATGGTGGCGGCCGGGGTGCCGGGGCGCTTGGAGTACTGGAACGTGAAGGCGCTGGAGTAGCGGGCGGCGCGGACCACATCGAGGGTGCGCTCGAAGTCGGCGTCCGTCTCGCCGGGGAAGCCGACGATGATGTCGGTGGTGATGGCGGCGTCGGGCATCGCGGCGCGGACCTTCTCGATGATGCCGAGGTAGCGGTCCGCGCGGTACGAGCGGCGCATCGCCTTCAGAACGGTGTCGGAGCCGGACTGCAGGGGCATGTGCAGCGAGTGGCAGACGTTGGGCGTCTCCGCCATGGCGGCGATGACGTCGTCGGTGAAGTCCTTCGGGTGGGGGCTGGTGAAGCGGACCCGCTCCAGGCCCTCGACGTCGCCGCAGGCGCGCAGGAGCTTGCCGAAGGCGAGCCGGTCGCCGAACTCGACACCGTAGGAGTTCACGTTCTGGCCGAGGAGGGTGACCTCCAGGACTCCCTCAAGAGCCAGCGCGCGGACCTCGGCGAGGATGTCGCCGGGGCGGCGGTCCTTCTCCTTGCCGCGCAGGGCCGGGACGATGCAGAAGGTGCAGGTGTTGTTGCAGCCGACGGAGATGGAGACCCAGCCGGCATAGGTGGACTCGCGGCGGGTGGGCAGCGTGGAGGGGAAGACCTCCAGCGACTCGAGGATCTCCACCTCGGCGGCGGCGTTGTGGCGGGCGCGCTCCAGCAGCACCGGCAGGGAGCCGATGTTGTGGGTGCCGAAGACGACGTCGACCCAGGGGGCCTTCTTGACGATGTCGCCGCGGTCCTTCTGCGCCAGGCAGCCGCCGACGGCGATCTGCATGCCGGGCTGGGCGAGCTTCGTCGGGCGCAGGTGGCCGAGGTTGCCGTAGAGGCGGTTGTCGGCGTTCTCGCGGACGGCGCACGTGTTGAACACGACGACGTCGGGCTCGGCGTCGGCGGGCACCGGGACGTAGCCGGCGTCCTCGAGCAGGCCGGAGATGCGCTCGGAGTCGTGCGCGTTCATCTGGCAGCCGTAGGTGATGACCTTGAAGCTGCGAGGGGTCTCAGTCATAGCAGCGAGAAGTCTAGCCGCCGACATGCTCGCCGGCGGTATCCACCAGCCCCGGCAGGAACACGTCGCGGGCCTCGTGGGGCGGGCGGATCGGGGTGACCGAGACGTAGCCGTCCAGCAGCCACGCGTCGTCGCTGCCGGGCTCCGCGCCGTGATCGCTCTGTTCGAGGGACATCCGCACGTACCCGTGGCCCTGCTCCATCAGGACCATCTGCACCGTGCCGAACTGGGCGAGGGTGGCCCGGCGGATGCCGCGCAGGTCGCCGGCGTCCAGGTTGGGCACGTTGACGTTGAGGACGAACCCCGGCGACAGCAGCGGCAGCAGGTCGCCGGCGACCTCGGCGGCGGTGTCCCAGCGCTCCTCGGGCTCGCCCGTGCCGGCGCGGAACGGCACGTCCAGCGAGACCGCCATGGCGCAGCAGCCGTTCGCGACGGCCGTGAACGCGGCGCCGACCGTGCCGGAGTGCAGGACCGCGGCGCCGGTGTTGGGGCCGCGGTTGATCCCGGAGAGCACCACGTCCGGCTCCGGACCGTACGCGCCACGCGTCGCCATCAGCGCGATGAACGCCGGCGACGCGGAGACGGCGTACGTCGGTACATCGGCCATCAACGCGGCACGGATCTCGGTCGCGATGCGGCCGTCCGCCTCCACGCCGGTGAGCGAGCTGCCCGCGCCGCTCGCCTCGCGGGCCGGCGCCGCGATCACCACGTCGTGGCCTTGGCGGACGGCCATCGCGGCGAGCGCGTGCAGGCCAGGGCTGTCGATGCCGTCGTCGTTGGTCACCAGGATGCGCATGGTCATCATTGTGACAACCCCGGCCGTTATCCGTCCGTGACCGCTACGCGGCTGTTCGTGGGTATCTCCACCGCTAACGTCGAGCGCACCGACGGAGCCAAGCACTGCGATGGGGCGGATGATGACGAACGAGCCTTTGATCGTGCTCAGCGGCGTCAACAAGTGGTTCGGCGAGTTGCACGTCCTCAAGGATGTCAACCTGTCGATCGCTCGGGGCGAGGTCGTGGTCGTGATCGGCCCGTCCGGCTCCGGCAAGTCGACGCTGTGCCGGGCGATCAACCGCTTGGAGCCGATCAACAACGGCGACATCGTCTTCGACGGCACCCGCCTGCCGGAGGAGGGCAAGCCGCTGGCGCGGCTGCGCAGCGAGGTCGGCATGGTGTTCCAGTCGTTCAATCTGTTCGCGCACAAGACCATCCTCGAGAACGTGATGCTCGGCCCGGTGAAGGTCCGCAAGGAGAAGCCGGCGGTCGTGCGGGAGCGCGCGCTGGGCCTGCTCGACCGGGTGGGGATCGCCGCGCAGGCGGAGAAGTACCCGGCGCAGCTGTCCGGCGGTCAGCAGCAGCGCGCCGCGATCGCCCGGGCCCTGGCCATGCAGCCGAAGGCGATGCTGTTCGACGAGCCGACGAGCGCCCTGGACCCGGAGATGGTCGGCGAGGTGCTCGAGGTGATGACAGGTCTCGCGAGCGAGGGCATGACGATGGTCGTCGTCACGCACGAGATGGGCTTCGCGCGGCACGCCGCCAACCGGGTCGTGTTCATGGCCGACGGCCAGCTGGTCGAGGAGGCGGACCCGAAGACGTTCTTCGCCAACCCGCGCACCGACCGCGCCAAAGACTTCCTGTCAAAGATCCTGACGCACTAGAAGCCCACGAAAGGGGATAGCGACCATCATGCGCATCACGCGGATCGCAGCGGCAACCGCCGCCGTCACGCTCGCGCTCGGCCTGGCCGCCTGCGGCAAGGAGGGCACGCCCACGGCGCCCGCCGAGGGCGGCAGCTCCGGCGCGGCGGCACCGGCCAGTGACACCTGCACCTCGTCCGGCACCACGTTCACGCCGGCCACCGGTGTGGCGATCACGGGCAGCCCGACGTTCGACCGCATCAAGGCGGCCGGCAAGGTCGTCATCGGTGTCAAGTTCGACCAGCCCAACCTGGGCTACAAGGACGCCGCCGGCAAGCGCTGCGGCTTCGACATCGAGATCGCCCAGCTGATCGCGTCGAAGCTCGGCATCGACCCGGCGAAGATCGAGTACAAGGAGATCGCCTCCGCCAACCGCGAGACGGCGATCAAGGGTGGCGAGGTCGACTACTACGTCGGCACCTACTCGATCACCGACAAGCGCAAGGCGGACGTGTCGTTCGCCGGCCCGTACTTCGTCGCCGCGCAGGACCTGCTGGTCCGCAAGGACGACTCCTCGATCACGGGCTCCGACACCATCAAGGACAAGACGGTCTGCTCCGCGACCGGCTCCACGCCGATCCAGCGGGTCCGTGACCAGAAGCTGACCGACAAGATCGTGGAGTTCAAGACCTACTCCGAGTGCGTGTCGCAGCTGCTGGACAAGAAGGTCGACGCGGTCACCACCGACGACGCGATCCTGAAGGGCTTCGCGGCGCAGGCCCCGTCGCAGCTGAAGGTCGTCGGCAAGCCGTTCCTCGACCCGGCGACCGGCAAGGCCTACCCGGAGAAGTACGGCATCGGCCTCGCGCACGACGACAAGGCCCTGCGCGACTACGTCAACGCCTCGCTGGAGGCCGCGTTCGGCGACGGCACCTGGCAGAAGATCTACGACGGCACGCTCGGCAAGTCCGGCTCGGCGGGCAGCCCGCCCACCCTCGAGAAGTACTGATCAACCCGCAGACGGGGCGCCGCCTATCCGAACGGCGGCGCCCCGTCCCGTGAACGAACCACTGTACGAACCACTGAACGAACCACTGAACGAACAACGGGCGGAAGTGGAGGTCACCCCGGCGTGAGCGACTTTTTTCATGTCCTGACGGACAACTGGGACGTCATCGGCTCCCACTTCTGGGAGACGGTGAAGCTCTTCCTGATCTCCGCCGTCGGGTCGCTCGTCCTCGGCACGCTGCTGGTGGCGATGCGGGTCTCCCCCGTCCCGGCACTGCGCGCGTTCGGCAGCTCCTATGTGCTGCTGCTGCGCAACACGCCACTCACCCTGATCTTCGCGCTGCAGGTCTTCGCGCTGCCGAAGCTCGGCGTCAACTTCGAGTTCTTCACCGGCGCGTGCGTCGCGCTGACCGCGTACACGAGCGCGTTCGTGTGTGAGGCGCTGCGCTCCGGCATCAACACGGTGCCCGTCGGGCAGGCCGAGGCGGCCCGCGCGCTGGGCATGACGTTCCTGCAGGTGCTCACCAACGTGGTGCTGCCGCAGGCGTTCCGCACCGTCGTGCCGCCGCTGGTCAGCGTGCTCAACGCGATGCTGAAGAACACCACCGTCGCGGCCGGCTTCTCCGTCGCCGAGGCCGGCGCGATCACGTTCTACCTCTCGGAGCGCGGCGAGAACCAGATCTACGGCCTGCTGTGGATCACGATCGGGTTCCTGATCCTCGTGGTGCCGCTGGTGACCCTGCAAAGGATGCTCGAACGACGCTGGAAGGCCGCGCGATGAGCAATGTCCTCTACGACCTGCCCGGCCCGAAGGCCCGCCTGCGGTACCGCCTCATCGGCGTCGTCAGCGCACTGGGCATCGTCGCGCTGCTCGCGTACGTCGTCTGGCGCTTCTACGACACCGGCCAGTTCGAGGGGCTGCGCTGGGAGCAGTTCCAGTACGTGAAGATCCAGCAGGACCTCCTCAACGGCTACCTCACCACGCTGCGCGCCGCCGGCGCCGCGGCCGTGCTCGCGCTGCTCCTCGGCGCGCTGCTGGCGACCGCGCGCCTGAGCGACCACGCGTTCTTCCGCGCGCCGGCGTCGGGCTTCGTCGAGCTGTTCCGCGCCATCCCGCTGCTGATCCTGATCTTCTTCGCGTACTACGGCCCGATCCAGCTCGGTTACAAGGTCGGCCCGTTCTGGCCGCTCGTGATCGGCCTGACCCTCTACAACGGCGCGGTCCTGTCCGAGATCTTCCGGGCCGGCATCCTCGCCGTGCACCGTGGGCAGTCCGAGGCCGCGTACGCGCTGGGCATGCGCAAGTTCCAGGTCATGACGTCGATCCTGCTGCCGCAGGCGGTCCGGGCCATGCTCCCGGCGATCGTCAGCCAGCTGGTCGTGCTGCTGAAGGACACCGCGCTCGGGTTCATCATCCAGCTGCCGGAGCTGCTGTACTACGGCAAGCAGTACGGCGGCCGGCTGCTCTTCGGCTTCCCGTACGTCCCCGGGTACCTCGTCGTCGCCGCCGTCTACATCGGCACCTGCGGCCTGCTGTCGTGGTTCGCCTTCTGGCTGCAGAAGCGGCTCATGGGCGGCCCGAAGCGGGCGAAGACGGCCGCGCGCCCCGTCAAACTGGCCGACGTCGGCCAGGCAGTGTGAGCCTGGCCGAAGGTTGATTGGCAACGTTGCGCGTAGTACGTACGCTGCGCGGGTGGCGGACACCGGCTTTCGTTTGGGCATCGACTTCGGCACCTCGAACACCGTCGCCGTCCTCCGCTGGCCGGACGGTCGCACGAAGCCGCTGCTGTTCGACGGATCGCCGCTGCTGCCCTCCGCCGTGTACGTCAACGCCGACGGCACCATTCTCACGGGGCGGGACGCGGTGCACTCGGCGCGTCTGCAGCCGCACCGGTTCGAGCCGTACCCGAAGCGCCGCGTCGAGGAAGGCACCGTCTGGCTCGGCGAGCAGGACGTCCCGGTCCTCGACCTCGTCACGACCGTCCTGCGCCGGGTCGCCGCCGAGACGTACCGGGTGGCCGGCGCGTACCCCAGCGAGGTCAACCTGACCCACCCGGCGACCTGGCCGCCGCAGCGCCGCCAGACGCTGTCGCAGGCGGCCCTCGCCGCGGGCTTCCCGAGTCCCTTCCTCACGCCGGAGCCGGTCGCCGCCGCGTCCTATTTCGTCGGTACCGTCGGCACCCACGTCCCCGTCGGGGGCATCGCCGTCGTGTACGACTTCGGCGCCGGCACCTTCGACGCGAGCGTGGTCCGCCGCAACGCCGGCGGTGGCTTCGACGTCCTCGCCAGCGAGGGCCTTCCCGACGCGGGCGGTCTGGACGTCGACGCGGCGGTCGTGGCGTACCTGGGCCGCGCGTTCACCGGCCGCGAGGGCGACCAGTGGCGCCGCCTCACCAACCCGGAGAGCGAGTCCGACCGGCGCGCCGCCTGGCAGCTGTGGGAGGACGCCCGGCTCGCCAAGGAGATGCTCAGCCGCGCCGCGACCACCTATGTCCATGTGCCGCTGTACGACGAGAGCGTGCCGATCGGGCGCGAGCAGCTCGAGCAGCTCGCGCGGCCGATCCTCGACCGGACCGTCACGGCGACGCAGCTCGCGGTGTCGTCGGCGGGCGTCGCCGGGCAGCCCTTGGCGGCGGTGTTCCTGGTCGGCGGCTCGTCGCGCATCCCGCTCGCCGCAACGCTGCTGCACCGGGCGTTCGGGCTGGCGCCGACGGCGATCGAGCAGCCTGAGCTGGTGGTGGCGGAGGGCTCGCTGCACCTCGCACCGCCGACGGGACGGGCGCACGTCGGGGGCGCGCCGACGCCGGGCGCGTCGGGGCCGTTCGGTCCCGTTCCGACGTCGGGGGCTCCTTCCTCCGGCGGCCCGTCCTCGGGTGGTCCCTCGTCCGGGGGACCGTCGTCCGCTGGGCCGTCGTCTGGTGGGCCGTCGTCCGGTGGGCCGTCGTCTGGTGGGCCGGCGCACGAGGTCAGCGGGGACGTCTCGCCGCAGCCCGTGTCGGCGACGCCGGTGTCACCGGGGTTCAGCATGCCGTCGATGGACCCCGGGTTGCCGCCGCTGTTGCAGACCGCCTCGATGCCGGTGGTGCCGAGCCGTCAGCAGCCGCCGCAGGTGTACCAGCAGCCGCCCGCACCGCAGCAGCCGCCCGCACCGCAGCAGCCGCCCGTTTCGCAGCGGCCGCCGGTCCCGCAGCAGCCTCCGGTCCAGCGGCCGCCGGTCGGTCAGCCTGGCCCGCAGCAGCCTGTGCAGTACCAGCCGCCTGCCCAGCAGCCCGTACCGCCGGTCGTCCCGCAGCGACCCGCTCCGCCGGTCGTTCCGCAGCAGCCTGTTCCGCCGGTCGTTCCGCAGCAGGCGCCCCCGCAGTACCAGCATCCGGCGCAGCAGCCTGTCCAGCCGCAGGTGCAGCAGCGGCCGCCGGTGCAGCAGGGCTTCCCGGGGCAGTTCCAGCAGGCGCCATCCGCACAGCGGCCGCCGGTGAGCGCCCCGCCGGCCGCCGGGCCTCCGATCAACGCCGTGCAGGGCTGGGCGCCCACGTCGGGCCCTCCGGCGTCCGGGCCGCCCGCCTACCCGTCGTCCGCACCTCCCTCCGCGAACGGCCGGCGCGGCAAGACGCTCGCCGCCGCGGTCGGCGGCGGGGTGCTCGCGCTGCTGCTGCTCGTCGCGGGCATCGTCTGGGCCGCCAACCGCAACGGTGACGGAGGCGAGCCGGGCGGCGGCGGCAGCCCGACCAACCAGGCGGGGCCCGCGGTGTCGCCGGCCTGCGGGCACAAGGTCGCGTTCCTCGGCATCCTGGCCGGGACCGGCTCCAAGGACAGCAACGGCATGCGCAACGCGACCAAGCTGGCCGTCGACGACTACAACGCCAAGCACGCCGGCTGCAACGTCGGGTTCGCCGAGTTCGACACGAAGGGGACCGAGGAGGGCGGCAAGGCCGCCGCCGAGAGCCTGGTCGCCGACAGCGAGGTGATCGGCGTCGTCGGGCCGTCGTACCGCGCGGAGGTCCTCGGCGCCGCCCCCGTCCTGGACAAGGCCGGCGTCCCGTTCTTCACGACGTACGCGCCCGACGTCGACCTCGCCGCGAAGGGCTGGTCCACGTTCCACCGCCTCATCGCCAACGACAAGGACCAGGCGGCGGCCGGCGCCCGCTACATCAAGAACACGCTGCGCGCCTCGAAGGTCGTCCTGGTCTACGACGACTCCGACTTCGGCGGCGTCGCCCGGCAGTCGGTCACCGCCACGCTCGGCAGCAGCGTCACGACGAGCGTCTCGATCCGCCGCACCGACACCGACTTCTCCTCCGCCGTCACCCAGGTCTCGAACGCCGCCCCCGAGGCCGTGTACTACGCGGGCGAGTCCGACGACGGCACCGCGTTCCTGAAGGCCCTGCGCGCCGCGAAGCCGGCCATCGCGGTCGTCGTCAGCGACCGGCTCTTCACCCAGCTGTTCGTCGACACGCTCGGCAAGGCCGCCGACGGCATCGTCGTCACCTGCCCCTGCATCCCGAGCGACCACGCCGGCAACGACTACGCGTCGCGCTACCAGGCCGCGTACAAGACCAGCGCCGGCTACTACGGCCCCGAGTCCTACGACGGCGCGAGCATCATCCTGGCCGGCTTCACCGCCGGCAAGGCCACCCGCGCGGACATGCTCGCCTTCGTCAGCGAGTACGACGCGAAGGGCATCGCCCGCTCGTACAAGTTCGCCTCGAACGGCGACCTCTCGGTCCCCGACCCACTGATCTGGTCCTACAAGATCGGCGGCGGCTACGCGTCGTCGGAGAGCACCATCGCCCCATGAGCGGCGGGCTGGGGGTGTCCGCGGCCTCGACCGTTCACACCCCCGCCAGCCGGCGCGTGGCACGCGCATCCGGTCCACGCTGTTCCCGATGCGTCGGCCGAACTGCGGCGGTCCCAGATGCCTCGTCCAGACCGCCTGGCGCCCTCGGCGCACACCTAGGACGACCCTTGGACCTCGCTTGGCCTCGCCCCTCTCCAGGCTGCAACGGATGGCGGCGATCTGACGGCCCAAGTGCTACCCGACCCACCAAGAGCCGGGCAGCAGCCATCGTTCCCCCAATGAGCAACGGTCGTGGCCACGACGGGCCGGAGCCATGCTCTTCCGCTTCGGGATCTTCCTAGCGGGCGATCTCGGTGACGCGCGATTCGCGGACGACGGTGACGCGGATCTGGCCGGGGTAGGTCAGCTCCTCCTCGATCTGCTTCGCGACGTCGCGGGCGAGGACGGCGGCGCCGATGTCGTCGACGTCGTCGGGGCGGACCATGACCCGGATCTCGCGGCCGGCCTGCATCGCGAAGACCTTCTCGACGCCCGACTTGCCGGCGGCGATCTCCTCGATGCGTTCGAGGCGCTTGACGTACGCCTCCAGGCTCTCGCGGCGGGCGCCGGGGCGGCCACCGGAGCAGGCGTCGGAGGCCTGGGTGAGGACGGCCTCGATCGTCTGCGGCAGGACCTCGTTGTGGTGGGCTTCGATGGCGTGCACGACATCCTCGGACTCGCCGTACTTGCGGGCGACGTCGGCCCCGATCAGCGCGTGGCTGCCCTCGACCTCGTGCGTGAGCGCCTTGCCGATGTCGTGCAGGAACGCGCTGCGCTTGATGAGCTTCGGGTCGAGGCGCAGCTCGCTGGCCATGATGCCGGCGATGTGGGCGGTCTCGACGAGGTGCTTGAGGACGTTCTGGCCGTAGGAGGTGCGGTAGCGCAGCCGTCCCAGCAGCGTCATCAGCTCCGGGTGCAGGTCGGTGATCCCCACCTCGACCAGGGCGTCCTCGGCGGCGCGCAGGCAGAGGCGCTCGACCTCGTGCTTCGCCTGCTCGAAGACCTCCTCGATCCGGTGCGGGTGGATCCGGCCGTCGAGGACGAGCTTCTCGAGCGTGAGCCGGCCGATCTCGCGCCGGACCGGGTCGAAGCACGACAGCAGGACCGCCTCGGGCGTGTCGTCGATGATCAGGTTGACCCCGGTCGTCGACTCGAACGCGCGGATGTTGCGCCCCTCGCGGCCGATGATCCGGCCCTTCATCTCGTCGCTGGGCAGGTGCAGGACGCTGACGACGCTCTCGGCGGTCTGCTCGCTGGCGACCCGCTGGATGGCGTCGACGACGATGTGCCGCGCCCGCTGGTCGGCGGTGTTGCGGGCGTCGTTCTCGATGTCGCGGACGAGGAGGGCGGCCTCCCGCTTCGCCTGCGCCTCGATCGTCTCGATGACCTCGACCCGGGCGGCCTCGGTCGTCAGGCCGGCGACCCGCTCCAGCTCCTCGCGGTGGCGCTCCTCACCGGCGGCGATCTCGGCCTCGCGCCGGGTGAGGGCTGCCTCGCGTTCGAGCAGGTCGGCCTCGGTGCTGGTGATGCGCCGGTCGCGTTCGGCGAGCCGCTCGGCCTCCTCCGCCAGCAGTCGCTCCCGCTCGTCGAGCCGGCGCTGGCGCCGCTCCGCGTCCTGCGACTGCTCCTTCGCGACCGTGGTCAGCTGGTTGACCTCCCGCTCCCCTGCCCGGCGCGCGGCGGCCCTGGCCTGCTCCGCGTCGACCTCGGCCTGCCGGTGCGCCCGCTCCAGCAACGAGTCGGCCTCGGCCCGCGCCGCGTCGAGAATGCGGCGCGCCTCCGACCTGGCGGAGCTGGCCTCCGCTTTTGCGGCAGCCGCTTCGGTACGCGCAGCGGCCGCCACGGCCCTCGCCTCGTCCACGGCGGCGGTGGCGTCCTCGGCGGCGGTGCGCAGGGATGCGAGCGAGTGCTCCTGCCTGTCCTTCTCGGCGAGGAACGCGGGGTCTTCGGCGACAGGCTGAGCGGGCACGGCGGCCGCGGTGTGCAACCGGCGCATGACCTTCAACGAGACCAGCAGCGCGGCGAGGACGCCGATGCCGATGACGACGACCACGACGAGGAGCACGACCTGCAGGCCGGTCACGCGGTCACCCCGGCGGCACTGGTCGCGTGCTGACGGCCTGCGAGTCGTTCGCGGAGGATGACAGGGGCGCACTCCGTCACGACGTCACCTCGCTCCGCTCGGCGCTGCGCAGAGTTGCGCAACGCGGGATGTTGTGGAGGAGACGCCCGACCACACCTGTCATCAAGATGTATCAATATCGGGACACAGGGTGCCCCGACAACCGGCCGGCACCACACCTCCCGCAAGGCGTGGCGCTTATATGTCGTGCATAAACGTTGCTGATCTGTGACGCGATCTATGTTGTGCGGTAAACCCGCGGTGGTTGGGCGGTCTCCATCTGGTAACGCCGAGGCTAGGTCGTGAAGGGCGCTTCGGTCAAGGACTCATGATCGGGCACCATACGGGACGTAAGTCCGTCAAGACCCCCGCCAGGCGAAACACCCTACCAGTGACATTTGACCAGAACTTTCCGGCATGTCGGTCGCACTCACCCCAAAAATGTCGACTGCCAGTAGTCACCCGTACGCACGGCGCTCAACCTCGGCATCAGTCCTGCTGCAATCATTCCACCACAGACCGTGCTCCCACCAACCGCACCATCGAAGTTCGTCGCACTCCACCCTCCCGCTGGACCGGTTCCGCCAGGTGTCTCTCTGCTAGCTGGCTCCGTCCTGCCATGGCCCCCGGACCACACGCTGCCGGTTGGGGCACCCTGGCGCTGGTTCCGGCACGGTGACGCCGCTGTCGGGTGGCGATCGGGCCGGGGTACGCATGATCAACGGACGAATCCGGTCGCGACCGCGGCCAGATCCGTCCTTCGATCAATCCCGGTGCGAGTGGCGCGCCCGGCCAAGCCGACCGAGTGGGTGACGCTTCCCGCCTGGCTGCCGGCTGAGGTAGGGGTGGCTATCAGCATTGCTGCCGTTCGGGACCCAGCGGCGTCTTCCCCTTGGGCGGCTCGGCGCCGGTCGAGGCCAGCCGGACCTTCGCCGTCGCTGCCGTCAGCGCTCTCCCCTCAGCCAGCCTCAGCATCGGCCCGCCTCGAGAAGCGCGCCGGCGTCCAACCGCCGGCGAACTCAGCATCGCGTCCCCGCCGAGGGCCAGCGCAGGCCGGGACCAGGGACGGCGCCGACACCGATACCGACCGCGAACTCAGCGGCGCCGTCCCCGGCAGGCGCAGCACTGGTCGGTCGAGGGCAACGCCGGCCAGGGCATCGGCAAACTCGGCGGCATCGCCCTCCAGCAGACTCAGCACGGACGTGTCCAACACGGCACCAACGCCGACACCGGCCGCGAACTCAGCAGCGGTCTCCCCCGGCCGGGGGGTCAGCGCTGGTCGGCGGACTCAGCGGCGTCCTCCCCTGCGGGGGTCAGCGCTGGCCGGCGGCGATGCGTCGACGGACTCAGCGGCGCCCTCCCCTCCGGGGGTCAGCGCTGGTCGGCGGCGATGCGTCGACGGACTCAGCGGCGTCCTCCCCCACACATCAGCCCGGACGGCCGAGGCAGCATCAACCAGACGCCGGCCGTGAACTCAGCGGCCCCTCCCCGGCAGGCTCGGCGCGGACGAGGCCGACGCGGCACCAACGCCGATGCCGGCCGCGGACCCGGCAGTGTCCTCCCCGGCAGCCTCAACACGGACAAGGGCAACACGGCGCCAAACTGGAAGGCCAACGGTGTCCCCCCGGCGGGGCTCAGCGCTGGTCGGGGTCGAGAGCGGCGTCAGCCAGGGCGTCGGCGTCGATGCCGTCGGCGAACTCGGCGGCGTCGTCCCGGGCTGCCAGGCCCTCCTTGACCAGGCGGATGGCCATGCCCGGTGGGTACCCCTTCCTCGCCAGCATCCCGACCAGCCGCCGGAACACCGCCTCGGGTGGGGCGTTGGACTCGACGCGGAGGCGCCTGGCGACCAGGGCCCTCGCGGTCTGCTCCTCGACGTCGGGGTCGAGCTCGTCGAGTGCCTCGCCGACCTCGTCGGACGAGACGCCCTTGCGGCGCAGCTCCCCCGCCAGCGCCCTGCGGGCCAGTCCCTTGCCGTGGTGCCGGCTGGCCACCCAGGCCCGGGCGAACGCGGCGTCGTCGATGATGCCGACCTCGTCATACCGGTCGAGGATCTCGTCGGCGATCTCGTCCTCGACGCCCCGTTTGCGCATGGCGGTGGCGAGCTCGAGCCTGGTCCTCGGCCGGACGGCGAGCTGCCGCAGGCAGATCTCCCGGGCCGCCTCCCTCGGATCGAGCGGCGCCGCCGGCTGTCCACCGCGGCGGGAACCGCCCCGCCGGCCCGCCGAACTGTCGCCTCGCTGCTCGGACGGGGGCTCCGCGGGGTCTGCCCACAGCCCGGACTCGCCCTGCCGCTCCGGGATGGAGCTGGAGCCGTGCCCGGGAGCGTCCTGGAGCTGCCTGCGCGCCCCACCCTTCTGGCCTGAGCGGCGACCGCGGCGGGAGCCGCCACCGGTGTCGCGGTCCGTCACCGGCGCGGAGGCAGCCGGCGCGGAGGCAGCCGGCGCGGAGGCAGCCGGCGCGGAGGCAGCCGGCGCGGAGGCAGCCGGCGCGGCGTTGGCCGACAGGTCCTCGGCGAGACTGCTGCCGTCGCGGGACCAGGGATCGCCGACAGCGCCGTGCTGAGATGTGGACGTCCGCTCGCCGGCGGCAAGGGATCTGCCGCGCCCGGAACGGGAAGAGCCGCCCGGAGCCGCAGGCCAGCCCGGCGGGATCTCGCCGGCAGGAACTCCACGACCCGGAGCGGTTGGCCAGCCGGGTGGGAGCTCACGGCTGGTCGTCGGCCACGGCGGCAGCGTGCTGTCCGTGACCGCTTCCGGCACGGCGGGGGTCGAGGCGTCGCCCGGCGTGGACCGCCAACCGGGTGGGGCCCCGGCGGACGGGTCTCTCGCGATCGGCGCCGGGGGCGCGGTCGTGGCGCCGCCCGGCTGGGCCTCGGCGGACAGCCACGGATTGTCGTCGCTCATGTCGGCGAGAATCCAAGGCGTGCCGCTCGCCGACGGGTCGGGACCCGTGGAGGAGGGCTGAGCGTCCTCGGGTTCGGTTGACTGCTGGCTGGGATCGTCGGATCGCCGCCTGCCCGGCACGAGCACACCTCCGAAAACCATGAACAGCGCGGGCGGGGCCGGCCGCGGGACGGACCTCCAAACCAGGAGACCCTCCCACGAACCGGCACCGATCGCCGCGTGAGCCGCGTAAAGACCTGAAGCAGAACCCAGCCCCAGGACCCGCGCGTGGAAGGAACGCTGGGCAACAGCGCCCGGAACGGTCAGAAGTCGACCGGAGCCGCCTCGGGACCGCCGGCGGCGTCCGTGGCCTGGCCGACGCCCACGCCCAGCTTCTCCTTGATCTTCTTCTCGATCTCGGCGGCGACGTCGGGGTTCTCCCGCAGGAACTTGCGGGAGTTCTCCTTGCCCTGACCGAGCTGGTCGCCGTCGTAGGTGTACCAGGCGCCGGCCTTGCGGATGATCGTCTGCTCGACGCCCACGTCGATGAGGGAGCCCTCGCGGGAGATGCCCTTGCCGTACATGATGTCGAACTCGGCCTGCTTGAACGGCGAGGCCACCTTGTTCTTGACGACCTTGACGCGGGTCCGGTTGCCGACGACGTCGGTGCCGTCCTTGAGGCTCTCGATGCGCCGCACGTCGAGGCGGACCGACGAGTAGAACTTCAGCGCGCGGCCACCCGTGGTGGTCTCCGGGCTGCCGAACATGACGCCGATCTTCTCGCGGAGCTGGTTGATGAAGATCGCCGTGGTGCCGGCCGTGTTGAGGGCACCGGTGATCTTCCGCAGGGCCTGGCTCATGAGGCGGGCCTGCAGACCGACGTGGCTGTCGCCCATCTCGCCCTCGATCTCGGCGCGGGGCACGAGGGCCGCGACGGAGTCGATGACGATGATGTCGAGCGCGCCGGAGCGGACCAGCATGTCGACGATCTCGAGGGCCTGCTCACCGGTGTCCGGCTGGGAGACGAGCAGCGCGTCGGTGTCGACGCCGAGGGCCTTGGCGTAGTCGGGGTCGAGGGCGTGCTCGGCGTCGATGAACGCCGCGATGCCGCCCTGGGCCTGCGCATTGGCGATCGCGTGGAGCGCGACGGTCGTCTTACCGCTGGACTCAGGCCCGAAGACCTCGATGACCCGGCCGCGGGGCAGCCCGCCGATGCCGAGCGCCACGTCGAGGGCGATGGATCCGGTCGGGATCACGGACATCGGCGCGATGACCCGCTCACCGAGCCGCATGACCGAGCCCTTGCCGAACTGCTTGTCGATCTGCGAGAGGGCGAGCCCGAGCGCCTTCTCCCGGTCAGGTTGTACTGCCATGTCCGTCACCCCTGAGTTCGCGGTCTTCGTCGGCGTTCGTTTATTCACGCTGACAAGGTAAGCGCCGGGTATGACAAAAAATCGGCGCCGACGCCTGAGGAGAGTACCCGTACATCTGTTCGATCAACGAGCCGACACGCTAAAAAGTCACCTTAACCTGCTAGGAACACGCTCCGGGTACGCGGCGACTACGGCGCGCCACACCACGGCGGTCTCCTCACCACGTGCGAGGGCTTCCTTGATCGTCCTGCCGCCGAGCTGGGTCAGCACCTGGTCGTTGGCGATGCTGCCGGCGTACGCCGCGCCGAACGTCTCTTCCAACCGCTGCCAGAAATCTGTCAGTCGCACGCGGCCAAGACTAAGACCTTCGCAGCGCCAGTGCGGCCAGCGGCACCACGGCGATCCCCGCCAGGACCGACAGCGTGGCGAACCCGAACAGGTCGACCACGATCCCCGCGAGCGCGCCCGCGCTGGCCGCCGACACGCCCATGATGACGTCGGACAGGCCCTGCACGCCGGCGCGCTCCACGACGGGCACGGACTCCGACAGCAGCGTGGATCCGGCCACCATCGTGCAGCCCCAACCCACTCCGAGCAGGCCCATCCCGGTCGCCAGCCGGACCGTGTCGTTGCCGGCCGTGCCGCTCAGCGCGCACGCCGACGCCAGGAGCACCACGCCCGTCAGGATCACCGGGCGGCGGCCGAACCGGTCGGCGGCCCATCCGATGACCGGCGACAGCGCGTACATGCCGGTGATGTGGATGCTGATCACCAGCCCGACGATGCGCAGCAGGTCACCGTGCGCGTGCACGTACCCACCGATGTGCACCGGGGTCATCGACATCACGCCGACCATCACCACGTGCCCGACCGCGACGGCGGAGACGCCGAGCCGCGCTCCGGCACCGGCCCGGATCGCCGCGAACGCCGACGACCAGGAAGACGACTTATCCGATGAATCCGACAAGGCCAGCGAACGCGCCGTCAGCAGCGGATCGGGCCGCAGCAGCACGAACAGCGCGACAGCGCCGAGCAGGAACGCCAGCGCACTGAACAGGTACGGCCCCGCGTACTCGGGCGCACCCCACGGCATCGTCACCCGGTCCGCGAACGGTGCGAGATTCGGGCCGATCACCGCACCCAGCGTCGTCGCCCACACGACCAGCGACAGGTGCCGCGCCCGGCGGTCACTGTCGGCGAGGTCGACCGCCGCGTACCGTGACTGCAGGTTGGCCGCCGAGGCCCCGCCGAACAGGAACGTGCCCACGAACAGCAGCGGCACGAGCCGCCACGCCACCGCGGCCACCACCAGGAGCGAGCCGAGCACGCCCACGCCGTACGCGAACACCAGGCCGGGCCGCCGCCCGCCGGTGCGCATCAGCCGCGTCGCCGGGATCGCGACCAGCGCCGCTCCGATGACCGCGGCGCTGCCGGAGAACCCCGCGGCGCTCGGCCCGGCCATGTCGGCGGCGAGCAGCGCACCGATCGACACCCCGCTGGCGACGCCGAGCCCGCCGATCACTTGCGTGGACACGAGCAGGCCCAGCGTGCGCCGCTGCAGAACGGCAGGTGCGTCGATCACGCCGCCATCCTCGCGTAGGCACCGCGACCCGCACCACTCCTTACCGGAGCCGAGGCGGAGGGCTACTCGTACGCCGCCAGCAGCGCCGCCAGCGCGGACACCGCGTCGACCGCGTCGTCGCCTGTGGCGGACACCACCACCGAGGAGCCCGCGCGGGCGTTCAGCCCCATCACACCGAGCACGCTCCGGGCGCTGACCCGCCGCTCGCCCGCGGTGATCTCGACGGTACTGGTGAACCCCGCCGCCGCCCGGACCAGCGCGCCGGCGGGGCGTGCGTGCAGGTCCGCCGGCAACACCACCGTCGCCTCAGAGCTTGCGGACATCGCGGGCCTCCGTCGCCGCCCGGATGCATTCCGCGAGGTCGGCGCCGGCGCCGGCCAGTACCGCTGAAGCCACCGCCCCTTCGACGAACGGGGCGTCCACCAGGGTGGCCGTGTTGGCGACCCGGTCCTCGAGCACGGTCTGCGCGGTGAGGACGGCGCTGCCCAGGTCGGTCAGGACCAGCACGCCGGCGCCCCGGTCGGCCCGGTCGATCGCGACCAGGATCCGGTCGTAGCTCGTGCCGAGCCCGCCGTCGTCAGTGCCACCCGCCGCCTCGATCGGCACCTCCTCCCCCGCAACCTGGACGAGCATGTCCCGCAGTCCGTGCGCGAGCCGTTCGCTGTGCGAAACCAGCACGATTCCCACCATGTGTGCCACGAGGGCAATGCTATGCAGCGGCCGTACCGCCAAAATGGCAGGCATGAAGAAGTTCATCAACGATCCGGACGACGTGGTCCGGGAGGCGCTCGCCGGGATGGCCGCCGCGCACCCTGAGCTGCGCGTGGACCTCGACGAGCAGATCATCGTCCGGGCCGACGCGCCCCGGCCCGGCAAGGTCGGCCTCGTCTCGGGCGGCGGCTCCGGCCACGAGCCGCTGCACGGAGGGTTCGTCGGGCTCGGGATGCTCGACGCCGCCTGCCCCGGCGAGATCTTCACCTCCCCCGTCCCCGATCAGATCCTGGCCGCCACCAGGGCCGTCGACGGCGGTGCGGGGGTCCTGCACATCGTCAAGAACTACACCGGCGACGTCATGAACTTCGAGATGGCCGCGGAGGACTCCGAGATCCCGATCGAGAGCGTCCTCGTCGACGACGACGTCGCGGTCGACGGCTCCACCTGGACCGCGGGCCGCCGCGGTACGGGTGCCACCCTGCTGGTCGAGAAGGTCGCCGGCGCCCTCGCGGAACAGGGCGCGTCACTCGCCGAGGTCGCCGCCGTGGCGCGGGACGTCAACGAGCGGTCGGCCTCCTTCGCGATCGCCCTCACCGCCGGCACGACCCCGGCCGCCGGCAAGCCCGGGTTCGACCTGCCGGAGGACGAGATCGAGGTCGGCGTCGGCATCCACGGCGAGCCCGGCCGCGCCCGTGAGAAGCTGCGACCTGCCCGCGACCTCGCCGCCCGCATCGTCGAGCCGATCCTCACCGCCAAGCCGCTCGCGCCCGGAAGCGAGGTGATCGTGCTGGTCAACGGGCTGGGCGGGACGCCGCTGCTGGAGCTGTACCTGATGTTCGACGAGGTCGCCCGGCTGCTCGCCGACGCCGGTGTGCAGGTGGCCCGCAGTCTCGTCGGCAACTACGTGACCAGCCTGGACATGGCCGGGATGTCACTCACCGTGTGCCGCGCCGACGAGCGGATCCTGCAGCTCTGGGACGCGCCCGTCCGCACCCCCGGCCTGCGGTGGGGTGCCTGACATGGATGCGTTTTCCGGCTCTGGTACGCCGTCCGCCCTGGACGCCGCGCTGGCCCGCGCGTGGGTCGCCGCCATCGCTGCCGCCGTGACCACGCGTGCCGCCGAGCTGACCGATCTCGACGCCGCGATCGGCGACGGTGACCATGGGGTCAACCTGCGCCGCGGGTTCGACGCGGCGGTCGCCGCCCTGGCCGGCTTCGAGGCCGACACGGCCGGCGCGGTCCTGACGAAGACCGGCACGACCCTGGTGTCGAAGGTCGGCGGCGCGTCCGGGCCGCTGTACGGCAGCCTCTTCCGCGCACTGGGCAAGGCCCTGGCCGACGATCCCGCCGCTTTGGGTGCCGGCCTGCAGGCGGGCCTGGACGCGGTCGTGCGGCTCGGCAAGGCCTCCCCCGGCGACAAGACCATGGTCGACGCGCTCACCCCGGCCGTCGACGCGTATGTCGCCGCGGCCCCGTCCGGTCTCGCGGCCGCTGCCGCCGCGGCGGCCACGGCGGCAGCGGACGGTGCGGCCGCGACGACGCCGCTGCAGGCCCGCAAGGGCAGGGCGTCCTACCTCGGCGAACGCAGCGTCGGCCACCAGGACCCGGGCGCCACGTCCACCGCGCTGATCTTCGCCGCGCTCGCCGACGTGACCTAGACCCCGAGGCTGCGCCCGATGATCTCCTTCATGATCTCGGTCGTGCCGCCGTAGATCGTCTGGACGCGGCTGTTCAGCCAGGCCTTCGCGACCGGGTACTCCATCATGAAGCCGTATCCGCCGTGCAGCTGGACGCAGCGGTCCGCCACCTTGTTCTGCAGCTCCGTGGTCCACCACTTCGCCTTGGCCGCGTCGGCGACCGTGAGCCGCCCCGCGTTCTGCTCGGCGATGCACTGGTTCAGGAACGTCCTGGCGATCGTCACCTCCGTGTCGAGCTCGGCGAGCACGAACCGGTTGTGCTGGAACGACCCGATCGGCTTGCCGAACGCCTGCCGTGTCTTCGCGTAGTCGAGCGTGATCGCCAGCACCTGCTCGGCCGACGCCACGGCGGCGACGGCGATGCCGAGCCGCTCCCGCGGCAGGTTCGCCATCAGGTGGTAGAAGCCCGAGTTCTCCTGCCCGAGCAGGTGATCGGCGGGGATGCGGCAGTTGTCGAAGAACAGCTCGGCGGTGTCGTTGGCCTTGAGGCCCACCTTCTCCAGGCGGCGCCCCCGGGTGAACCCGGGCGTCCCGGACTCGACCACGAACAGGCTGATGCCGTGCGCCCCGAGCGAGGGATCGGTCTTCGCCACCACGATGACGAGGTCCGCCAGCTCACCGTTCGTGATGAACGTCTTCTGCCCGTTGAGGACCCACTCGTCCCCGTCCCGCACCGCCGACGTGCGCACCCCGGCGAGGTCGCTCCCGGCGCCCGGCTCGCTCATCGCGATGGCGGTCACGATGTCCCCGGAGCAGAACCCGGGCAGCCACCGCTTCTGCTGCTCCTCCGTCGCCAGGTCCGTCAGGTACGGCGCCACCACGTCGTTGTGCAGCCCGAACCCGAGCCCGGACGCCCCCGCCGCGACGATCTCCTCGACGAGCACGGCGTTGAAGCGGAAGTCCTTCTGCCCGCCGCCGCCATGCTTCTCGTCGACGTCCATGCCGAGCAACCCGGCCGCGCCCGCCTTGCGCCAGATCTCCCGGTCGACGATGCCGGCCTTGTCCCACTCGTCGTTGTGCGGCACCGCCTCGCGGGCCAGGAACGCCTTGCACAGTTCCCGGAAGGCTTCGTGCTCGGCTTCGTACAGGTGCTGTTCCATGACGTGCAGTGTTCTCCGTGAGACGCGGTCTCGACCACCCCCACCGCACCTTGCCCCGGGCGGGCGGGAGTCAGAGGCCGAGCATGCCGTACAGGTGGTCAGGTAAGGGTTCGGCGCCGGCGGGAGCGGTGGTGGTCAGGGTTGTGCCGAAGTCGGAGTAGGTGGCGGTGACGGGGTTGCCGGGGATCTCGACCTTCATCGCGACGAGGCGGTCGTGGTCGTCGACCGTCGCCTCGAACGGGATCCTGGTGGCCACCTCGCCCAGCTGCATCACCTGCGGGATGTTGACGGGGCCCCAGGTCGTCACGCGGGTCATGTCCACCGTGCCGTTGTAGGAGCGGCCTTCGCGGCGTACGTCGTGCGCGGCGGCGATCAGGGCCTGGACGCCGGTCGGGTCCTTGACGGCGCTGAGGCCGAGCGAGCCGGGCCGCGTGATGCGGGCGGGGTCGACGCGGAACCAGGTGGCGCCGTCGAAGCCCGGCAGGGGCAGGCCGGTGAGCCGGGTGTACGCGGTGCCGCGCACGGCCACGGTGTCGATCTTCAGGGTGGCGCCGTCGGAGGTGACGCTGACCGTGGCGTCAAGCAGGTCCGCGATGGGGTCGATGCCGCCGGTGTAGCTGCCCTCCTTGGCCACCACCTTGAACCTGTAGCCGCCGTTGATCAGCGCGCCGAGGCTCTTCGCCAGCTCGCTCTGTGAGGGCGCGACCGACGGCCCGGCGGCAGCCGGCTTCGGCGGCTCGCTCTTGCCGAACGAGCACCCGGACAGCACAACCGCCGCGACCAGTCCGAGCGCCGCCGCCAGCACGGCCGTCGACCGGCGGGGCCGCGCGGCGACCGGCGGCTCCACCGCCCGCACCGGCCGCGCGACGACCGACCCGGCAACCACCCGGCCCACCGGCCTCGCGACGACCGACCCGGCAACCACCCTGCCGATCGGCCGCTGCGCCAACCCGGCAACCAGCGGAACCACCGACCACGCAGACCGCGCGACGACAGTCCTGGCGACCGTCCGACGCGGCACCCCGGCAACCAGCGGCACCACCGACCGCACAGACCGCGCGACGACAGTCCGGGCGACCGTCCGACCCGGCGGCCCGGCAACCGGTGAAACCACCGGCGGGGCAGGCGGCGCAGCGATTGGCCGCGTGCCCGCCCGGTCCGGCACGGTCGGCCGCCCCGGCGAGAGCGCCCGGCCCAGCGCGGGCCGTCGAAGTGGCTGGTGTCGTGGCATGGGGGTCAGCCGTTGAGCAGGCCGTAGACGGCGGCGGGGGCGGCGACGACATCGGCGGCCTTGGGCGCGGCGACGGTGACCGGCTGGCCGTGGCCGGTGTAGTCGACAGTCAAGGCCTGCTCGGCGACCGTGCCATAGGCCGGGACCGTGATCTTCAAGGAGACCAGGTGCTTGCCGTCGAGGGTGGCCGTGAACGGGGCGGACTTGGCCTTGTCGCCGAGGGCCTGCAGCACCGCGGCGTCGTCGATGCCGAGGTCGCCGCCGCCGCTGAGGTCATAGGTGCCGGTGATGGTGGTCGGGTCGGTCTGCGTGGCGGTGGCGACGCGGGACACGAGGCCCTGGCTGACGGTCGGGTCCTTCGCCTCGATCAGCCCGATGATCGCGTCCTTCTTGACCTTCGACCGATCCAGCTTGTACCACTTCTTGGCGTTGATGCCGGTGGTCGGGATGCTGGTCTTGAAGTAGTAGTCGGTGCCGAGGTCGATGCCCTCGATCGTGTACTTGACGCCGCCGGCGGCGACCCCGTCGACCTTCACCTGCTGCTTGCCGGCGGGGTCGATCGAGCCCGTGAACGTGCCTTCGGGAATCTTCATCGTGTAGCTGTACGTGCCCGCGTTGAGGTCCTTGACGGCCGCGGCGAGCGTGTCCTTCGCGGACGGTGCCTGCGACGCGCTGGCGCCGGAGCCCTTCGAGGCGCTGCTGGTCGCCTTGTCGTCGCCCCCGCAGGCGGTCACCAGTGCCAGTGCGACCGTCGCGACGGCGATGCCGAACGTCCTGAACGTGCTACTGCGCATGCCATTCCCTTCTTGATGACGCACCCTGAGAAACGCTGCTCCCTGCCCAACAGCGCGCGGACGACTTCGGGTGCGTCGGTGGCTGCGGAACCCCGCGACCACCCACGGAGACTAACCGCCGGGTCCGACAATTCCGCCCCGCGGGTCACGCCTGCAGCCGGGAGGTGCCGGCCAGACGGCGCAGCACCGCGGCGGCCACCCGTCCGGCGTCACGGGGGTCGAGACAGGCCGTCGTGATGCGAATACCAGGGGGCGTGAGCAGCCGATACATGGATCCTGGCGCCACGGCGATGCCGTCCTCGCGCAGCCCCGCCACCATCGACGTCTCGTCCGGCACGGGGAGCCAGACATTGATGCCGCTGACGCCATGGGCCGGCAGATCGCCGAGCGCGGCGCGCATCGCCTCCCGGCGGGTCGCGTAGATGTCGCGGGCACGGTCGACCGCCGCGGTGGCGGCCGGGTCCTTCCACAGCTCGACGACCAGGCGTTGCAGGACGGTGGAGACCCAGCCCGTGCCGAGTCGCATGCGCCCTTCGATCCTTGCGATGGTCACCTCGTCGCCGACGACCGCCGCGACGCGCAGATCCGGCCCGTACGGCTTGGACAGCGACCGGACGTAGGCCCACGCACCGGTCGAGCCGGCCAGCGGGTGCGCCCTGTCGTGCGCGAGCTCCGCCGCGTGGTCGTCCTCCAGGACCAGGAGCTGCCGGTACGTGCTGAGCTGACGCCGCAACGCAGCGGACCGCCGCCCGGAGATCACCGCTCCGGTGGGATTCTGGGCGCGGGACGTCACGACCAGCCCGGCCACCCCCGCGCTCAGCGCCGCCCGCAGTCCCTCCTCGGTGGGCCCCTCGTCGTCGACGGGCACGGGCACGGGCGTGTAGCCGAGCGCCGCGACCAGGTCCAGCAGGTTCGCCCAGCCCGGGTCCTCGACCGCGATCTTGTCGCCGGGGCGCAGGTGCGCGACGAGGGCGCGCTCGATCGCGTCGAGCGCACCGCCCGTGACGGTGAGGCGTCCGGACGGGATGCCGTCGGCGGCGAACCGCTCGCCGGCCAGGTCGAGCAGCTCAGGCAGCGGGCCTCCCCCCGAGTAGCCGACCACGGGCATGGTCTCGGCCAATCGGATCAGGTGCGGCGCGTACACCGGCAGCAGCGCGCGATCGGGCGCGCCGCTGGCCAGGTCGAGGGTGCCGGCGGGCACCGCCAACCCGTGCTGGCCGCGCCTGGCCACGGGTGGGCGCGGCCGGACCCGCGTGCCGCCGCGGCCCGCCGTCTCGACCAGGCCCCGCTCGCGTAACGACCGATAGGCGGCCGCGACGGTGGCGGGACTCACACCCAGATCTGCCGCGAGCGCGCGGACGGACGGCAACGCCGTGCCCGGGTCGAGCCCGCCGGTGCGGATGCCGCTCTCGACGCTGGCCGAAATCTGGGCTGCCGTCGCACCCGTCGGCTGATACTGTACTGCCACAGTTTCAAGATTGTACTAGAACAAACGAGGTCATGGTGGAAACGTACCAGCGAACGCCGAGAACGACGCCGAGACGGTTGGCGGAGCGCGCGTCGTACGACGCCGATCTGGTGCACTCGGTTCTCGATGAGGGATACGTCTGCCACGTCGGATTCGTCGTCGACGGCGAGCCGCGGGTCCTGCCGAACCTGCACGCGCGCATCGGCGACACGGTCTACCTGCACGGCTCGACCGGGAGCAGCGCGACGCTCGCGGCCCGCCCCGGCGGCCTGCCGATCTGCGTGACGGTGACGCTGATCGACGGGCTGGTCCTCGCGCGTTCGCAGTTCCACCACAGTGCCAACTACCGCTCCGTGGTCGCGCACGGCGCCGCGCGGCTGGTCACCGACCCCGCCGAGCGCGACCGGGCGTTCGCGGCGCTGGTCGACAAGATCATGCCCGGCCGCACCGCCGACAGCCGCCCGCCGAATGCGAAGGAGCTGGCCAAGACGGCCGTGCTGGCCCTGACGCTGCAGGAGGTCTCGGCGAAGGTCCGCACCGGCGGCGTCGGCGACGAGGAGGAAGACCTGCTCTTGCCGCATTGGGCGGGAGTTGTACCGCTCAAGCTCGTCGCCGGGCGGCCCGAGCCGGCGCCGGGCGTGCTCGTGCCGCTGCCCGGCTATCTCCGGCCTTCCGAGGCCGGCTGGCTGGGCGCGCCGACGCTGCGGGGGCGGCACGTCGTGCTGGAGCCGCTCGACCACGTGCACACGGAGGGCCTGTTCGCCGCGCTCGACAATGCCGAGGTCTGGACGCATCTCACCGTCGCCCGCCCCGCCACGGCCGCCGAGATGGCCGCGATCGTGGACGTGGCGATCAAGGATCCGACGCGGATTCCCTTCGTACAGCGGGATCCGTCGACAGGAGAGATCCTCGGCAGCACCTCCTACTACGCGATCGACGAGGCGCGCCGCTCGATCGCGATCGGGCACACGATGCTCGGCCGCCCGCACTGGCGCACGGCGATCAACACCGAGTCGAAGCTGCTGCTCATGGCGCACGCGTTCGAAACGTTGGGCGCGATCCGGCTCGAATGGCACACCGACATCCGCAACGAGCGCTCGCAGCAGGCGATCGTGCGGCTCGGCGCCGAGCGCGAGGGTGTGCTGCGCGCGCACCGGCAGCGTCCCGACGGCAGCTGGCGCGACACGGCCTGCTTCGCGATGCTCGCCGACGAGTGGCCTGCGGCGCGGGAGCGGCTGACGGCGGCGCTGCAAGCGGGCGGGCGCTGATGCTCGGCGTGACCAACCCCTGGACGTATGTGCTGGGCACGGCCGCAATCGTGCTCCTGCCCGGCCCCAACTCGCTGTACGTGCTGTCGGTCGCCGCCCGTCGCGGCGTGCGGGACGGGTATCGGGGCGCGGCCGGGGTCTGGCTCGGCGACGCGCTGCTCATGGTCCTGTCCGCCGGTGGCGTCGCCTCGTTGCTGCACACCTATCCCTGGCTGTTTCTCCTGGTGAAGTACGCGGGTGCGGGCTACCTGGCCTATCTCGGCATCCGCCTGGTGGTCGACACCGTCCGGCGGTTACGGGCACCCGCTTCGGCGCCGCGGCCCGAGCCGCCGGCCGACCGCCCGTTCCGGCGCGCGCTGGTGATCAGCCTGCTCAACCCGAAGGCGATCCTGTTCTTCGTGTCGTTCTTCATCCAGTTCGTGGACCCCGACTACGCCCATCCGGCGGTGAGCTTCCTGCTGCTCGGGATCGTCGCCGAGGTCCTGAGCGCGATCTACCTGACCGTGCTCATCTTCGCCGGCCGGTATCTGGCCGAGCAGTTCCGCTCCCGGCGGAAGCTCGCCGCCGGGTTGAGCACCACGGTCGGCGGCCTGTTCCTGGCGTTCAGCATCAAGCTGGCGACGGCCAGCATCTCCTAGCCTCGCGACTGGGCGGGTAACGCATGGGAGGGTCCCCCACTGGTGATGGGGGACCCTCTTCGCTGCCCGGCCAGGCAAGTCATCAGTGCTCGACTATCAGGTCGGCGCGACCGAGGTCGCGGAGCAGGTCGTTGACGACGCGGTCGTCGTCACCCTGACGGCGGCGGTCGGCCGGGGCCCGGCCGCCGGTCAGCAGCGCCAGCCTGGCACCGCCGCCGGCCCGGGCCGGGCCGTCGCCGGCGCCGCGGTAGACGAAGTAGTGCACGGCGGCGCGGACGCGGGCCCGGTCGACCGCGCTCGACCTGGCGGTGTCGGCGATCAGGCGGCGCAGGGCCTCGGCCATCCGCTCGGCGTGCCCGACCTCCGCGGTGCCGCGTCCGGCGCGCAGGGCGGCCAGGTAGGCGTCGAGCTGGCGCAGCAGCACTTCCGATTCCTGGCGGATCGCCCGCTGGACGATCGTGCGCTGTCCTGCCACCGGCTGCTCCTGTGTTCTGGGGATTGGTACATCCTAGCCAAACTCCCCCTTTCGTACAAATCGGACTAATCCTATCGGCGGTGTCGGCCGGTCGGGGGAAAGTGTCATACCCCGGGGGCAGGATGGAGGCATGGATGAGCTGGGTCGGTTCGGTGCGGCGACGCGGGAGTGGTTCGGTGCGGCGTTCGCGGCGCCCACCGCCGCGCAGGCCGGCGCGTGGCAGGCGATCAGTGCCGGCCGGCACGCCCTCGTGGTCGCGCCGACCGGCTCCGGCAAGACCCTGGCCGCGTTCCTGTGGTCCCTGGATCAGCTGGCCGCTCGACCAGACGTGGAAGCGGCGAAGCGCTGCCGGGTGCTGTATGTCAGCCCGCTGAAGGCCCTGGCGGTCGACGTCGAGCGCAACCTGCGGGCCCCCCTCGCGGGCATCAGGCAGGCGGCGGCGCGACTCGGGCAGGAGCCGCCCGACATCAGGGTCGGCATGCGCACCGGCGACACCCCGGCCGACGAGCGGCGGGCGTTCACCAAGACCCCGCCCGACATCCTGATCACCACGCCCGAGTCGCTCTTCCTGCTGCTCACCTCGCAGGCCAGGGAGTCGCTGCGCAGCGTCGAGACGGTGATCGTCGACGAGGTCCACGCGGTCTGCGCGACGAAACGCGGCGCGCACCTGGCGCTGTCGCTGGAGCGGCTCGACGCCCTGCTGGAGCGGCCCGCACAGCGGATCGGCCTGTCAGCGACCGTCCGCCCGATCGAGGAGACCGGCAGGTTCCTCGGCGGGTCCGCGCCCGTCGAGGTCGTGCAGCCGCCCAGCGCCAAGACCATCCAGGTCGAGGTGCAGGTGCCAGTCGAGGACATGACCGCCCTCGGCGAGACCGACCCCTCGCAGGACGACGACGGGGCGCCCAGGCAGGCGTCGATCTGGCCCGCCGTAGAAGAACGGGTCCTCGACCTGATCGAGGGCCACCGCTCCACGATCGTGTTCACCAACTCGCGACGTGGCGCGGAGCGCCTCTGCGCCAGGATCAACGAGCTGTCCGCGGCCCGTGCCGGTGTCCCCGCACCCACCCCGCCACGGACGCCGGCGGAGATGATGGCGCAGGCCGGCACCGCCAACGGTGCGGCGCCCGTCGTGGCGCGCGCCCACCACGGCAGCGTCTCCCGCGAGGAGCGCAAGCACATCGAGGAAGCGCTCAAGTCCGGCCAGCTGCCGGCCGTCGTCGCCACCTCCAGCCTGGAGCTCGGCATCGACATGGGCTCCGTCGACCTGGTCGTGCAGATCGAGGCGCCGCCGAGCGTCGCCGCCGGCCTGCAGCGGGTCGGACGCGCCGGGCACCAGGTCGGCGCCGTGTCCCGCGGTGTGGTGTTCCCGAAGCACCGCGGCGACCTCGTCTCGTGCGCCGTCGTCGCCGAGCGGATGGTCGAGGGCGGCATCGAGGAGCTGCGCTATCCGCGCAACCCGCTGGACGTGCTCGCCCAGCAGATCATCGCGATGGTCGCCATGGAGCCGTGGCACGTCGACGAGCTGGCGGCCCTGGTGCGCCGCACCGCCGTGTTCGCCGACCTGCCCGAGTCGGCGCTGTCCGCGGTGCTGGACATGCTCGCCGGCCGCTATCCGTCGACCGCGTTCGCCGAGCTGCGCCCCCGCATCGTGTGGGACCGCACCGACGGGGTGCTCACCGCCCGCCCCGGCGCCCAGCGCCTCGCGGTCACCAGCGGCGGCACCATCCCCGACCGCGGGCTCTTCGGCGTGTTCCTGGCCGGCGCGGAGAAGGCCGCCCGCGTCGGCGAGCTCGACGAGGAGATGGTCTACGAGTCCCGCGTCGGCGACGTGTTCCTGCTCGGCTCGACCTCGTGGCGCATCGAGGACATCACTCCCGACCGGGTGCTGGTCTCCCCCGCGCCGGGCGCCGCCGCGAAGATGCCGTTCTGGAAGGGGGACTCTCCTGGCCGCCCCGTCGAGCTCGGCCGCGCGATCGGCGCCCGGCTGCGCGGCTTCGTCAAGGCCGGCGACGAGGCCGCCCACAAGCAGCTGCGCAGCGGCGGGCTCGACGAGTGGGCCGCCGACAACCTCCTGGCCTACCTGCGCGAGCAGCGCGAAGCGACGCGTCACCTGCCCGACGACCGCACCGTGCTGGTCGAGCGGTTCCGCGACGAGCTCGGTGACTGGCGGATGACCGTCCACTGTGTCCTCGGCGCCCGGGTCAACGCGCCGTGGGCCCTGGCGATCGCCCGCCGGCTCAACGAGCGCTATGGCGTCGACGCGCAGGTCATGCCCAGCGACGACGGCATCGTGGTCCGCCTGCCCGACGTCGCCGACGAGCCGCCCGGCGCCGACCTGGTCGCGTTCGACCCCGACGAGATCGCCGGCATCGTCGAGGAGACCGTCGGCACGTCGGCGATGTTCGCCGCCCGGTTCCGCGAGTGCGCGGCCCGCGCCCTGCTCCTGCCCCGCCGCGACCCGCGCCGCCGCCAGCCGCTGTGGCAGCAGCGGCAGCGCTCCGCCCAGCTGCTCGACGTCGCCCGCGACTATGCCGACTTCCCGATCACCCTCGAGGCCGCGCGCGAGTGCCTGCAGGACGTGTTCGACGTCGCCGGGCTCGTCGGCGTCATGCGCGACATCGCCGGCCGCAAGCTGCGCCTCGTCGAGGTGGAGACGCCGCGGCCGTCACCGTTCGCCCGGTCGCTGCTCTTCGGCTATGTCGGCGCCTTCCTGTATGAGGGTGACGCGCCGCTCGCCGAGCGCCGGGCCGCCGCGCTCGCCCTCGACCCGACGCTGCTCGCCGAGCTCCTCGGCCGGGTCGAGCTGCGCGAGCTCCTCGACCCCGAGGTCGTCTCCGCAACCGAGCGCACCCTGCAGTGGCTCGGTGACCAGCGGACCCCGCGCGACGCCGAGGACGTCGCCGAGATGCTCCGCGTCCTGGGCGACCTGTCCGACGCCGAGCTCACCGCCCGCGGTGCCGACCCCGCGTGGGCGGCGGAGCTGGGCGAGCGGCGCCGCGCCATCCAGGTCCGCGTCGCCGGGGAGCCCCGCTGGGTCGCGGTCGAGGACGCGGCCCGGTTCCGCGACGCCCTCGGCGTGGCGCTGCCCGTCGGCCTGCCCACCGCCCACCTGGAGCCGGTCGCGGACCCGCTCGGTGACCTCGTCACCCGCTATGGCCGCACACACGCGCCGTTCAGCGCGGCGACCTGCGCGGCCCGCTTCGGGCTCGGCGTCTTCGTCGTCGAACAGGCGCTGCGCCGGCTGCCGGCGATGGTCTCCGGCGAGTTCACGCCCGGCGGCGCGGGCACCGAGTGGTGTGACGCGGAGATCCTGCGGCTGCTGCGCCGCCGGTCCCTGGCCGCGCTGCGCCGCGAGATCGAGCCCGTGCCGCCCCGCGCGCTGGCCCGCTTCCTGCCGCAGTGGCACCAGGTCGGCTCGTCCCGGGCCAGGGGCATCGACGCCGTCGCCGCCGCGGTCGAGCAGCTCCAGGGCATCGCCATGCCGGCATCCGCCCTGGAGCGGCTGATCCTGCCCGCCCGCGTCGCCGACTACACGCCCGCCTACCTCGACGAGCTGTGCGCGTCCGGCGACCTGCTCTGGTCCGGGGGTGGCGCCATCGGCGAGCACGACGGGTGGATCAGTCTCGCGTTCGCCGACACCGCGTCGCTGCTCCTCCCGCCGCCCACCGACGTCGGCGGCCCCGTCCACGCCGCGATCCTCACCGCGCTCGCGGGTGGGCAGGCCCTGTTCCTGCGGACGCTGGCGGAGCGGGTCAACGAGATCCTTGCCTCCGCTCCGCCACCTGCGACTCCGCATTCCGCGGTGGGCGCGGAGCCGTCGTCTGCGCCTGGGTCGCCGTCCAGGGGCGGCGCGAGCTCGTCGTCCGCGGCCGGATCCTCCGCGAGTGAAGGCAGGTCGCGTCCGGGCGGGAAGGGCGTCAGGTCATCGGCGTCCGGTGGCGAGTCGATGCCCTGGCCGGTGTCCGGCGGGGACTCCGTCGCGTTGCCGGCATCCGACGGCGATTCCGTCGCGTTGCCGGCATCCGACGGCGATTCCGTCGCGTTGCCGGCATCCGACGGCGATTCCGGGGCATTGCCGGCATCCGGCGGCGAGGCTGGGGTGTTGCGGGCGTCGGGTGACGGGTCCGTGGTCTCATCGGCGCCCGGTGAGCCGGTGGCTTTGCCTGCGCCTGACGACGGATCCGGGGTCTTGCCTGCGACGGGCGACGAGGCCGCCGCGCGGGGGCATGGGGGTGCGGGCCGTTCCGCCGGTGACGCGGAGGCTGAAGCGGCCGTGCCGCCACCGGTTCCCGTCGCCCGGCTGCGGCGGACGAAGGCGGCACCTGGCTCGATCAGCGAGACGCTGCGCGGCGTCGAAGCGTCGCTCCACGCAGGCTCGGCGGGCGCACGCGACGCCGGCGCTCCGGGTCGGGACTCGGACGGTTGGGGTGCGCCGGGGTTCGTCAGCGAGGCGGAGGTCCTCGACGCTGTCTGGGATCTGGTGTGGGCCGGGCAGCTGTCCAATGACACGCTCGGTCCGCTGCGGGCGAAGCTCGGTGGCGGCGGAGCGCACAAGGCGAAGCCGGCCGCACCTCGGTCGCGGTACCGGCGCGCGGGCATCGCGGCGGCGCGGGCATCGCTCGCCAGCGGGCGGTCCGGTCCGCCGACCGGGGCCGGGCGGTGGCACCGGCTGCCCGACCGGGACCTCGACCCGACCCGCCGGGCGACCGCCAACGCCGAGCTGCTCCTGGACCGGCACGGGGTCGTCACCCGCGGGGCGGTGATGGCCGAGGACCTGCCGGGGGCGTTCGCCGGCGTGTACCCGGTCCTCGCGGCGATGGAGGAGCGGGGCGCCGCCCGGCGTGGCTACTTCGTCGAAGGCCTGGGCGCGGCGCAGTTCGCGCTGCCGGGGGCCGTCGACCGGTTGCGGGGCGGCACCGACACCCGCGACGCGTTGGTCCTCGCCGCGACCGATCCAGCCAACCCGTATGGTGCCGCGCTGCCCTGGCCCGAGCGGGTCATCGACGCCGGTGACGGTGAGCGCTCCGGGCACCGGCCGGGGCGCAAGGCGGGCGCGCTCGTCGTCACGGTCGGCGGTGACCTCGTCATCTATGTGGAGCGCGGAGGGCGGACGCTGCTGTCGTACGTCGAGGACACCGAACTGCTCGCGCTCGCCGCGAAGGCCCTCGCCGATGCCGTCCACGGCGGTGCGCTCGGCGCGATGTCGGTCGAGCGCGCCGACGGGGAGTCCATTCACACGTCGGCCCTCGGCGACGCGCTGTCGGCGGCCGGGTTCCGGACCACCCCGAAGGGACTGCGCCTGCGGAACTGATCCCCATCCCGGTCAAGCGCTCCGCCCACTGACCCATACCCCGGTCAAGCGCTCCGCCCACTGATCCACACCCAGGTCAAGCGCTCTGCCCACTGATCCACATCCCGGTCAAGCGCTCCTCCCGGGGGAGCCGGACCGCCCAGCCGACCCGAACGCTTCACCCGCGGAGACGGACCGCACACCCGACCAGACGCTCCGCCTGCGGAGCCGGCGACCGGCACGCGACCATCGTGTGACCACGGAAGGAGACAGCGCGATGAGCGAACTCGCGGGCGAGCGACGGGTCTCGCTGTTCGAGCACGCCGGTGGCGCCCCGGCGTTCCAGGCGCTGGCGGCGGCGCTGCATGAGCGGTGTCTTGCGGATCCGGTGCTCAACCATCCGTTCGGGCATCCGGGGCAGCACCCTGAGCATGTGCAGCGGCTCGGGACGTACCTGGCCGAGGTGTTCGGCGGTCCGCCCGCGTACTCGCAGACGTGCGGCACCCACTTCGGCATGCTCGACCTGCACGCGCGGTCGGGTGCCGACGACGACCTCGGGGAGCGGTTCGTGCGCTGCTTCGTGCTCGCGTGCGACGACGCCGGCCTGCCCGCGGAGCCGGAGTTCCGGGCGGCGTTGCGTGAGTACATGACCTGGGCGGCGGCGGACGTCATGCGGTACTCGCAGCCGGGCTCCCAGGTGCCCGCCGGCGTCACGATGCCGCACTGGACCTGGGACGGACCGCGGTGAGCCGGCCCGGCGGTAAAGGTCAGACCGGCTCGGCGCGGTGCTCCAACTGGATGATCTCGTCGCCGTCGAGGAGGTGGGCGGTGCGGCCGGTCGGGGCGTAGCCGGCGGCGGCGTAGAGGCGTTGGGCGCGTTCGTTGGATCGGCGGGTCCACAGCGTCGTGCGCGTGTAGCCGAGGGCATGGACCGCGCGGAGGAGGTGCTGTCCGTAGCCGTTCGACCAGTGGGAGGGGTGGACGAAGACCATCGACACGTGACCGTACCCGGGGATCGGTGCACCCGCGCCGTCGTCGGCACGCCCCGGCTCGACCAGCGCCATGCCGACCACCGTTCCAGCCTCGGCAGGCGCTGCCCCGGGTCCGCTCGTCGCTGTGCCGGCCGAAGCCACCGGGGACCTGCCCTGTCCGGCCGTCGAACCAGCGGGTGCCGACGCGGCACCGGTGAGCGCGCCGGCCGGAGCCGCAGGTCCCGTCGCGGGAAGCACAGCGCCGGCCGTCGAACCAGCGAGCGCGCCCGCCGGAGCCGCAGGTCCCGTCGCGGGACACACAGCACCGGCCGTCGAACCAGCGAGCGCGCCCGCCGGAGCCGCAGGTCCCGCCGCGGAACGCACAGCGCCGGCCGTCGAACCAGCGAGCGCGCCCACCGGAGCCGCAGGTCCCGCCGCGGGACACACAGCACCGGCCGTCGAACCAGCGAGCGCGCCCACCGGAGCCGCAGGTCCCGTCGGGGAACGCACAGCGCCGGCCGTCGAACCAGCGAGCGCGCCCGCCGGAGCCGCAGGTCCCGTCGGGGAACAGGCAAGACCGGTCGTCTCGGCGAGTGGCGGTGTGGGGCCGGTGGGTGCCGGCCAGGACGGAGCTGGAACAGCCGCCGGACCGGTTGGCGCGGCTGCGGAGACGGCAGGCGCCGGTGCGGGGACGGCGGACGGGGTAGTGGGGGTGAGCGGGGGCAAGACGGCGATCAGGACCTGGGCGTCCGGGGCGGCCAGCTTCGCGCGGATGCGGGCGAGGCGTTGCGGGGTCGGAGGGAGGCCGCGGGCGACGTTCGCCGCGTGCCAGACGTCGGCGGCGGCGGGCAGGTCGGCGGGGCGGGCAGGGCGGACGGTGGTCACCCGGGCCATTGAAGCACCTGGCGGGTCAGAGGGGTCAGTTGCTGGCAGAGGGTGGGGTGGGGCCAGGTGACGTCGCGGAGCTCGTCTGTGTAGGAGCTCCAGTAGTGGCCGCTGCCGTCGTGGTCGAAGTAGGCGTGGGACTCGTACGCGACGCGGTGCAGCGGGTCGCGGATCCAGGCTCGCGGGTGCATGAGGCCCCACGACGGCGGCCCCATCGGCATGTAGCCGCTGATGAGCAGGGCGCGACGGTCGTCGATGGCGCGGATGGCGTCGACGGTCTGCTGGGCGGCGCGTTCCCAGATCAGGGCGCCGGCGCGGCCGTCGGCGGCGAGGCGGGTGGGTTCGTTGAGGAGGCCCAGGCCGATGACGGCGGGGTTGTCGGCGGCCGGGGCCATGCGGCGCCAGAAGTCGGCCAGCGCGGTGGTCGGCAGGTCGGGGGCGCCGAGGCGCAGCAGGGTCTGCTGGTGGCGGCCGCCGCCGAGGGCGAAGTCGCCATACCCGTGCAGGTCCAGCACGACGAGGAGACCGGCGGCGCGGGCGTGGTCCAGCGCGGATCGGACCCGCGCGACCTCCGTGGAGGACAAGGGTCCGAAGGGGACAGGCTGGAGGCGTTCCCAGTTGACGGCGAGACGGACGAGGCGGACGCCGCGGGAGGCGAGGAACTCGTAGCTGGAGGGCGTCTCGTACGTGTAGTCGGCGCCGTACCGGCCGGGGTTGGCACCGCCGAAGCCGCCGTTGACCTCGGAGGTGGCGAAGGAGCCGGCGGCCAGGTTCACGCCGCGGAGGTAGCCGGCGGCGGTGCCGTGGCGCTCGACGATGTGGGCCTGCGGGCCGACGACGTCGACGTCCATGCCCTGCGCGACCGGGCGGTAGACGGCCATCGGGTAGTTGGCGGGCCAGGTGCCGGCCGCCCAGGCGGTGACGGGCAGGCCGACGGCGTCGGCGGCGGTGTACCAGGCCTCGGCGACCTCGGACCACTGCGCCGCGTCGCGGTCGGCGGGCCAGCCGATCTCCCCGATGAACCCGGTCGCGTTGTTGCGGCGCAGCCAGGCGGAGAAGTTGGCCAGCCCGGCGACGGCCCTGGCCTGGACGATGTCCGTGGTGCACACCGTCCGCAGGGCACGCGGCCACGCCACCGGCACCACCAGCGTCACGAGCAGCAGGAGCAGCACCATCGCCAGCGCCGGAGCTTTGCGAGCCACGGCACGGCACTGCCCGACGGCCCGCCGGTCACACCCCCGAAGCAGTCCGAAGCAGTCCGAAGCAGCCCGGTGCGGCCCGAAGGCAGGGGCTAGGCCTTCCTGGCCACGCCTCCGTAGACCGAGACCTGGGTGTCGGTGATGTCGGGCGAGACCTCGGCGTCGGGGCGCCACTTCGTGACGAGGGGCAGGCCGGGGTCGACGAGCTCCAGGCCGGTGAAGAACCGGGCGATGTCGGCGTGCGGGCGGACCTGCATCGTCACGCCCTGGCGGGCGTAGATGGCGGCGACGTGCTCCCAGGCGACGGGGTCGAAGTCGCCGGTGAGGTGCGACAGCGCGAGGTAGCTGCCGGACGGCAGGGCGTCGACCAGCTCCTGCACGATCCGGTACGGCTCGTCAGCGTCGCCCACGAAGTGCAGGATCGCGATCAGCAACAGGCCCACCGGCTGGTCGAAGTCGATGACCTCGCGCAGCTGCGGCGAGTCGAGGATCCGCCGGGTGTCGCGCAGGTCGGCGTCGATGTACTCGGTGCGCCCCTCGGGCTTGCTGGTCAGCAGCGCGCGGGCATGGGCGAGGACGATCGGGTCGTTGTCGACGTAGACGATCCGCGAGTCGGGCGCGATCGCCTGGGCGACCTCGTGCACGTTGGGTGACGTCGGGATGCCGGTGCCGATGTCGAGGAACTGCCGGATGCCCGCCTCGCGGGCCAGGTACTCGACCGTGCGGCGCAGGAACGCCCGGTTCTCGCGCGGGGGGATGCGGCTGTTGGGGTTGGCCCGCAGGCCGGCCTCGGCGGCGCCCCGGTCGGCGGGGAAGTTGTCCTTGCCGCCCAACAGAAAGTCGTACACCCGGGCCGGGTGTGGCCGGTCCGTCTGCAGGTCGACCGGCTCGCGGGTCTCGTCGGGCTTGGGCTTCATCCAGTCGGCGCCTGACATGTCCCACTCTCCGCTATATGCGATGCCGTTGTGATCGATCGAACGCCTGGATCATATGCCGAGGCATCACCCTCCGTCACTACCGAACACATCGGGCAACGAGCTCGTCACGCGTCGTGCAGGACGGTCACGCGGTCGCCGGCCCGGACGCCGAGCAGCGTGGCGGCGCTGCCGCCGTTGACCGCGACGGCCAGGTAGCCGGCGGAGTCGGTGAACACGACGAGCCCGCCGGCGGGCGCGTCGCCGAAGGTGCCGCCGGCGGTCGCAGGGTGCCCGTTGACCGTGAGACGACCGCTGAACGTGACGCCGGAGGAGCAGGCCAGCTGCAGGTTGCCGAAGCGGTCAACCGTCAGCACCGGGGCGGCCACGCCGGACGGCAGCCGATCGAGCTCCAGAGGCGGCAGTCGTACAAGAGCCGCAGTCGCACTTCCCGCGGACGACAGGTCGGCGCCCGTGGCGAGGCGGGCGGCCACCGGGGCGAACAGGTCGCGGCCGTGGAAGGTGCGCGACACGTCCGGCGCGAACCATGCCGCGTTGGTGAGGTGGACGGCGCGACGGATGCCGCCGAGAGCCTCCGCTGCCGGGATCAGCAGGCCGTTGTCCGGCCCGACGAGGAACCCGCCGTCCGCGGCCTCGATCGCGATCGGCCGGCGGGCGGTGCCGACCCCGGGATCGACGACGGCGAGGTGTACGCCACGCGGCAGCGACGGCACGGTCTGTGCCAGCACGTGTGCCCCTCGGCTGACGTCGCCGGGCGGCACGAGGTGCGTCACGTCGATGACCCGCGCGGCGGGCGCCAGGTGGGCGATCACCCCGTGGCAGGCGGCGACGAAGCCGTCCTCGAGGCCGTAGTCGGTGGTGAACGAGATCCAGGACTCCATCAGGATAGTGTCGGACGCATGCGGCTCTGCGTGTTCATCGAACCCCAGCTCGGCGCCACGTACGAGGACCAGCTCGCCTTCGCGCGGCATGCCGAGCGGCTCGGCTTCGAGGGCTTCTTCCGCTCGGACCATTACATGGCGACCGGCGGCGGGGCACCCGGCCCTACCGACTCGTGGGTGACGCTCGGCGCGCTCGCCCGCGAGACGTCCACGATCCGCCTCGGCACGCTGGTGTCCTCGGCGACGTTCCGGCTGCCGGGGCCGCTCGCGGTGGCGGTGGCGCAGGTCGACGCGATGAGCGGTGGCCGGGTCGAGCTGGGGCTCGGCACCGGATGGTTCGAGCGGGAGCACCTGGCATACGGGGTCCCGTTCCCCCCGGTCGGCGAACGGTTCGACCGGCTGGAGGAGCAGCTGGAGATCGTGACCGGGCTGTGGGCGACGCCGGACGGCGCCACGTTCAGCTACCAGGGCCGCCACTACGACCTCACCGACTCGCCCGCGCTGCCGAAGCCCGCGCAGCGACCCGGCCCGCCGATCATCGTGGGCGGCAAGGGGCTCAAGCGAACCCCTCGGCTGGCGGCACGGTTCGCCGACGAGTTCAACGTGCCGTTCTCGAGCCTGGCGGAGACCACCGCGTCCTACGACCGGGTCGTCGCCGCGATCGAGGCCGAGGGGCGCGACGGACGGGCGCCGATCGTGTTCTCGTTCGCGCAGACGATCGTGTGCGGTGCGACCGAGGCGGAGGTCCGGCGTCGGGCGGAGGCGGTCGGGCTCGACCCGAAGGGGCCGACGGCGTCGGGCGGGCAGCTCTACGGCACGCCGTCGCGGGTGGCGGAGCAGCTGGCCGACTTCGTGAAGGCCGGCGCGTCCCGGGCGTTCCTGCAGGTGCTCGACCTGCACGACCTGGAGCACCTCGACCTGCTCGCCACGGAAGTGGCGCCGCTGCTCCCATAAGCTAGGACCGTGCCCGAAGGCGACACCGTCTGGAACACCGCCCGCGTGCTCGCCGACGCCCTGGAGGGTCACGAGCTGACCCGCAGCGACTTCCGGGTGCCGAAGCTCGCGACCACGGACCTGGCCGGCTGGCGGGTGCGGGAGTCCGCCAGCTACGGCAAGCACCTGCTGCTCCGCCTGACCCGCGAGCCGGACCGCGCCTACACGCTGCACTCGCATCTGCGGATGGACGGGGCCTGGCGCACGTACCGGCCGGGCGAGCGCTGGACCGGCCGACCGGCACACCTGATCCGGGTCGCGTTGCACACGGCGCAGGCCGTCGCCGTCGGCTTCCACCTGCACGAGCTGGCGCTGGTGCCGACCAGGGACGAGCGCCAGCTGATCGGGCACCTCGGGCCGGATCTGATGGGTGACGGCTGGGATCCGGCGGAGGCGGTCGCGCGGCTCGCCGCCCGGCCCGACCGGCACATCGCCGACGCCCTGCTCGACCAGCGCAATCTCGCCGGCATCGGCAACCTGTACAAGGCGGAGGTCCTGTTCCTCAGGGGTGTCAACCCGTGGACCGAGGTCGGCGCGGTGCCGGACCTGCCCGCCATGGTGGACCTGGCGCACCGGCTGCTGAACTCCAACCGGGGCCGCTGGACGCAGACGACGACCGGCTCGCTGCGCCGCGGCGAGACCAACTGGGTGTTCGAGCGCGCCGGCAGGGACTGCCGTCGATGCGGTGCCCGAATCGAGCGCTGGACCGGCGGCGATCACGACCGGATCACGTACTGGTGCCCGCGCTGCCAGCCGGTTGTCCCCGCGCCACCTGGCCCGTAGGCTGCGAACTCGCTGACCAGGCGAGGGAGTGCTGGGCGTGCACGGAGTTCACCGGCTGGGTCCCACGGACCGGACGCTGCTGTGGGGCACGGCTGCGCTGATCGTGTTCACGCTGGGCGCCATCACGGTCGCGCGTTCGAACGGCGGCCCGGTCGTGGGCGCCGACGACAGCCAACTCTGCTACAACTCCGCGGGCGTCGGGGCAGCCTGCCTGCCGCCGGCTCCCACCGGTTTCGATGATGCCGCGGTACCGTCCGCGCCGGCACCGTCACCCGTCGTCACGGCTCCTTCAGAGGTGGCACCACCGGCAGTGCCACCGGTGGTGCCATCGGTGGTGCCGTCGCCCACCCTCGTGCCGCCGCCCTCTTCGAAACCGCCCTCATCGTCGAAGCCGCCCGCGTCCACCACCGCCTCGCGGTCACCTGCGGCGAAACCGGTCGTCCCGGCCTGGGCCGCGGGCGTCGCCTACCAGGTCGGGGCGCGGGTGTCGTACCAGGGCGGCGTCTACGCCTGCAGGCAGGCACACACGTCACAGTCGGACTGGTCACCGCCCGTCACGCCCGCGCTCTGGAGTCGGGTGTCGTGAGGTTTACGCCCGCGCACTGATCGTTGCGGGCACGCGGTAGGGTCTTGGGCGTGACGCTGGGTGTGGTGTTGTACCGGTGCAGCACCGGCTGAGCCGGCGAGGGCTGTTCGCCGGATCGGCGGCCGCGCTCGTGGCTTCCACGCTCGGCGCCTGCGACAGCACCCCGCTCGCCTCCGCGACCCCGTCCCCGACCCTGCGGCCGCCCGACGGCACGCCGCTGGCCGTCTGGGAGCTGACCGGTGGCCTGGCCGGCACGGCGATGCTCGCCCTGCGCCCGCCCCGGCTCGTCGTCTTCGGCGACGGCGACGCGATCGCGGACGCCGCGTACCGGTCCCGCCTCGACCCGGACGAGCTGCAGAGCCTCGCCTCGGGCCTGCTCGCCGACCTGGGCTCCAGCGACGCGCAGAAGCCGCGGTCCGCGCCGCCGACGATCCTCAACGCGCCCGTGACGAGGGTGAGCACGTGGTCACCGTCGGGCCCGCTCGGGTTCACCGCCGAGGGGTTCGACGAGCTGAAGACCGACCACGTCTATGCCGACGTCCTCTACAACGCCCGCGACCGCCTCGCCGCCGTGCACAAGTCGGTGTCCGCGACGGCCCAGCCGTACCTGGCGGACCGGGTGCGCCTGGTCGCGATGCCCGTCGACGGCGAGCCCCCCACCGTGAACCCCTGGCCGGCCGACGTGAAGCTGCCAGCCCCCGACGCCGGCGGCCTCCGCAAGGCGGACCTGTCCGGCGAGGCCGCCCGGGCCGTGGTCCGCACCCTGACCCGCGACCTGGACCAGCGCGGCGCCTGGCCCGCGTACACGTCGACCTCCGGCGACACGGTCAGAGCCAGCTGGCGCTACCTGCTCCCCAACGAGTAGCCACCCTGCATGATCGAAAAACGGAATCGGCTGCCACAGCGACCGGATTCGCCATTCGATCTGTGAACCCCCGCCCGCAGCGGCGCGGCCCGGCGCGGAACCCGGCGCTCGGAGCAGCGCGGAACCCCAGCACGCGGGAAGCACGCAGCGGCGCGGAACCCCCACACGCGGAGCACGCCACGCGGAGCCGCGCGGAACCCCCACACGCGGAGCACGCCACGCGGAGCCGCGCGGAACCCCCACACGCGGAACACGCCACGCGGAGCCGCGCGGAACCCCCACACGCGGAACACGCCACGCGGAGCCGCGCGGAACCCCCACACGCGGAACACGCCACGCGGAGCCG